>JBAQYT010000041.1:0-23335 GCA_049787175.1 Candidatus Acidiferrales bacterium
CCTGCGTGGCCGGCCACTCCGCCCATGGCGAAGGCATTCGCGTCGTCTACTTCACCGTGCAATTGTCGCTTGCGATAGGCGGTGTCGTTTTGCACAGGCGCGATTCTCGCGCGCAGCGCGCGCGGCGGATTGAAACACGAATTTTCCATGCCGAGCGGTTCGAAAATATTTTCCCGCGCGTACTGATCGAGACTCTTGCCTGTCAGCCGTTCCACGATGTCTCCAAGCAGTATGAATCCGAGGTCGGAATACTCGATCCTCGTTCCGGGCGCGGAAACCAGACGCTCGGCGTACAGCTGCTTACGCAATTCTGCCGCACTCGCTGCGTTTTTGTAAAACTCGCGATATGCGGGAAGGCCAGAAGTGTGCAGGAGAAGCTCGCGAATGGTGATCTTTTGCACCCACTCAGGATTCGGGCCGGCCTGCTGATGCGGCAAGTAACGAGAAACCGGCGCGTCCAGATCGACTTGATTGTCGGCGGCCAGCAACATGATCGCCGTGGCCGTGACGATGGGCTTGGTGAGCGAAGCCACGTCGTAAATCGTGTCTGCCTTTACCGCGGGTGATTTCGCCGTATAGGTGAACCGCCCGAAGGGATGGACGATGAGTTGATCGTGCAATCCAACCGCGAGCACGCCTCCTGGAAACGCGCCATCTGCGACCGCGTGGTCCAGGATTGCGAACGCCGGTTTCAGCTCCGCGGCAATTGTGGTGGGAGCTGGCTCCAGCACCATCGGATTTGCGGCCACGCGCAATCCGTCGCCAAGTTTTGCGACGCCCGGCACGCTCACGGGAAGCTGGCCGCCAACCGCCGTCTGCCCAAAAATCGCGCGAACCATTGCGCGTTGCACCACGTCCTGCGTGCCGAACGCGGCAATCCATGTTTTCGTGTTCGGAAACTGCGCAACGAGGTACGGACTGCCAAAGGACGCAACAATAGTCGGTTTTCCGGCAGCAACTAGTTTGTTCAGCAGCGCGACTTCCTCTGCCGGCAAACCGACGGTGCCTTTGCGGTCTGCAACTCGCACAAATACGGTGGCGATGGCGACGTCGTAACCATCCGGTGCGGGCAATTGTACGGAGTTCGCTTTCGTGAAATTTGTATCTACGCGCACGGTCTGGATAGAACCAGCGCGGTCGCGTATTTCCTGTTCGACGAGTGCGCCGGGATAGGGATCCGGATCGCCGGAGACGACTACGAGGAGAACGCGCGGAGGCTTTGCGGCATCGAGCGGCAGAATTTTGGCGTTGTCGCGAATAAGCGTGATGCCGCGATCGGCAATGTCTTGCGCCTCCGTCTTGAACTTCGGCGAGCCAAATACCGTGTTCAGGCGGTTCAAATCCGTCAGCCGGTTCTGCTCCAGATTTAGTTGCGCCTTGGCGCGTAGAATTCTGCGCACCGCCTCGTTGACCTTCGCGATGGGTAGTTCGCCGGACTCGACGGCCTCTTTCATCGCGGCAATCGCCGCATCGGGATTCGGCGGAATCAGCAGCACGTCGATGCCTGCATTGATTGCACGCACGGCCACGTTTGGCGGCGAATCAATCGCCGTCACGCCGGCCATATCGAGTGCGTCGGTCACTTCGATTCCATCGAAACCCATTTTCTTGCGCAGCAAATCGGTGAGAATGCGCGGCGAGAGCGTCGCCGGCACATTCTTATCTGGCTCGATCGCGGGCACGACAAGATGACCGGACATCACTGCGCCTACGCCCGCGGAAATCGCGGCGCGAAAGGGTACAAGCTCGACGCGATTGAGTTCCGCGAGGTCGCCAGGAACCACCGGAACGGAAATATGCGAATCGGTGTTCACGTCTCCGTGACCCGGAAAATGTTTTGCAGTGGCCATGGCGCCATTTTCTTGCACGCCGCGGACGAATTGCGCCACAAATTTGGCGACGCGCGCTGGATCTTCGCCAAATGAACGCGTGTTGATGATCGGATTGTCCGGATTGTCGTTCACATCCGCCACAGGCGCGAAGATCCAATTCAATCCTGCTGCGCGCGCCTCGATCGCCGTGATTTTTCCCATCGTGAACGCATCCTGCGGATCGCCAGTGGCTGCGACCGCCATCGCTGACGGCAGCGATGTCCCATCCGCCAGCCGCATTGCTGTTCCGTTCTCGAAGTCCGCGGCGACAAGCAGCGGCACATTTGCCGCACGCTGCAGCTCATTCGAAAGCGCCGCGGTCGGATAGACCTGGCTCCGCTCAACGCCCGTCGGCGTGCGCTGCGCCTGCAGAATCAGGCCGCCGATGTGCTTTTCACTCACTTCCCGCAACAGCTCGCGAAAGTCCTCGTCTTCCGTGGACGTGAACCGTCCCCAGTAGTAGACCATCACCATTTGCCCAAGCTTTTCCTCGAGCGTCATTTTGGCCAGAGTCTGCTGTGCCCATTTTTCGCCGGCTTGCGTCCGCGACGGCGTGGTTGCTTTCTTTTTTTGAGCGCTCACGGCGGGAGTCATAAGAAAAAGAAGCGTAATGATTAGTATGCCGCGCTCACGCATCGGCTCGCAAAAAATATTCCAGGGTTGACGCTTCCATTTCGCGGCTGTATATAGCACACGGCTCCATGCCACACAACAAACGCTCTCGGCGCATGTTTCCTACTTGCATCCTCGGTGTCGGTGTTCTAATTCTGCTTACTGCCCCGAGCCTTTGCGGGCAAAAGCGCCGGTCTGCCGCGCCGCAAAAATCGCTAGCGCCGAATCTCTCGGTTCTGGACTCGATCGTTCAAGACGCGGTTCAGCACGATGAAATTCCCGGCGGGGTCCTTTTGGTCAGTCATCGCGGCCGCGTGATCTATCGCAAAGCATTTGGCGAACGAGCGCTCATTCCGCATCGCGAAACTATGACCACCAGCACGATTTTCGACTTGGCCTCGCTCACCAAGCTATTTGCAACTACACCTTCGATCATGAGGCTGCTCGAACAAGGAAAGATTCGCCTCAACGATCCGCTGGTGCGCTACATGCCGGAATTCGCGCCAAACGGCAAAGATCAGATCACCATTCGCATGCTGCTCACGCACATGTCCGGCCTCGCTCCCGATCCGCCTCTTTCCTCTGCGCTTGGCGGCGAGGAGGCGCTCATGCGGGAAATCGACAACGAGACTCCGATGGTCACGCCGGGCAGCCGCTTCATTTACAGCGACACGAATTTCATTTTGCTCGGCGAACTGGTGAAACGCATCACCGGAAAACGCCTCGATGAGTACGCAGCGGAGAATTTCTATCGCCCGCTGGGTATGACGCACACGCGATTTTTGCCACCGGCGTCTTGGATTCCACAAATCGCCCCGACCGAGGAAATCGACCTTCCGCCCGGCGCGAAGCCCGGATCTGGCCTGGGCCACGTTCTGCGCGGAGTGGTCCATGATCCTCGTTCGCGCGCCATTGGCGGTGTCGCCGGCCACGCCGGCCTTTTTTCCACTGTTGACGACATGGCCATTTATTGCCAGGTGCTTCTGGACGACGGTCGCATTCCCGGCACGGGGCGCCGCATTTTCTCCGCCGCCACAGTTCACAAAATGACCACGCCGCAGACGCCGCCTTGGAGCCCCAACATTCGCGGGCTGGGCTGGGACATAGACACGGCCTATTCCTCCCCGCGCGGTGATCTCTTTCCGCTCGGCTCCTACGGGCACACCGGATTTACCGGAACTTCGGTTTGGATCGATCCGGCTAGCCAGACGTTCATTATTTTCCTGACGAACGCGGTGCATCCGTACCAGCGGACGGGTGTTACGAGCGTGCGTTCGAAAATCGCCACGGCGGTTGCCGCGGCGCTAAATGTCGGAGACACGAAAGGCTTCACGTCGAAAGTTGAGCGCAGCATCGATGCCGAGCGGCCTTACGGTCTCGACGGCGTCTATCATCGCAGCGACCAGACGCTTGCGGGCATCGACGTCCTTGAACAGGAAAACTTTGCTCCGTTGCAGGGAAAGACCGTCGGCCTGATCACCAATCAAACCGGCATGGACCGCGAAGGCCGCCGCACCATCGACGTTCTGGCGCACGCGCCGGGCGTGAAGCTTGCTGCGATCTTCAGCCCTGAGCACGGCATCTTTGGCAAGGAAGATGCGAATGTTGCATCTGCGACGGACGCGGCCACGGGCCTGCCCATTTACAGCCTTTACGGGCAGACGCGCCGCCCGACGGATGACATGCTTCGCGGCCTCGATGCGCTGGTCTTCGATATTCAGGATGCTGGGGTGCGCTTTTACACGTTCATTACCACGATGGGCTACGCGATGCAAGCCGCAGCGCAGCATCACATCGCATTTTACGTTCTCGACCGTCCCGACCCGCTCGACGGAATCACTATCGAGGGTCCCATGCTCGATCCTGACAAGCTGAATTTCGTCGGCTACTTTCCTATGCCAGTGCGCTACGCGATGACGCTGGGCGAGCTCGCGCAAATGTTCAACGTAGAAAATAAGATCGGCGCGGATTTGCACGTGATTCAAATGCAGGATTGGCATCGCGAGGATCCTTTCGAAACCACGGGTCTCGCGTGGAGCGCGCCTTCGCCCAATCTGCGCTCGCTCAACGCCGCGCTTCTCTATCCGGGCATCGAAATTCTGCAAGCCGCCGGCGTTTCGGTTGGCCGCGGCACGGACACGCCGTTCGAGTTGTTCGGCGCGCCGTGGATTCAGGGCTCGCAGCTCGCCGCGTATCTGAATGGCCGCTTCGTTCCCGGTGTGCGCTTCGTGCCGGCGGAATTCACGCCCGATTCCGCGCTGTATAGCGGGCAGCTCTGCCAGGGAATCTCTCTGATCATCACCGACCGCGCCTCGCTGAACTCGATGCTGATGGGCCTGGAAATCGCCGCCGCGCTGAATAAGCTCTATCCGGATCATTTTTCGCTCGACAAATTGATCGAGCTCGTTGGCAACGCGGAAACCATCGAAAAACTGAAATCCGGCGAGGCGCCCACGCGCATCGTGTGGGACTGGCAGCCGGATCTAGAAAACTTTCGCGTTATGCGCGCGAAGTATTTGATCTATCCTGAATAAAATCTCAACGCTGCAAATGCCCCAAAAACCCAAAGCGTGGCTTTCCTGGAGCAGCGGCAAAGACAGCGCGTGGTCATTGCACGTCATGCGCCAGAGGGGTGATATTGAAATTGCTGCGCTTCTCACCACGGTCAACCAGAAATATCAACGCGTGGCGATGCACGCCGTGCGTGAATCGCTTCTCGATGCGCAAGCCGCGGCTGCGGTCCTTCCTCTTGTCAAGGTTCCCATTCCATCACCGTGCCCCAACGAAGTTTACGAGCGCGCGATAGCCGGCGCGATGACCCAGGCGCGGGCCGAAGGAATTACGCACGTGGTCTTCGGCGACCTTTTCCTCGAAGACATACGCAAGTACCGCGAGGAGAATCTTGCGAAATGCGGCATGACGCCTGTATTTCCACTGTGGCTTAAGGACACGCGCCAGTTGGCGAACGAGATGATTGCTTCCGGCTTCCGCGCCTACCTCACTTGCGTCGACCCGAAAAAACTCAACTCCGCTTTTGCCGGCCGTGCATTCGACAAGAAGCTTTTGGCCGAACTCCCCGCCGCCGTCGATCCTTGTGGTGAGAACGGTGAGTTTCACACCTGCGTTGTCGCAGGACCGATGTTCGCGTCGCCGATTCCCGTAGACGCGGGAGAAATTGTCACGCGCGACGGCTTCGTTTTTGCCGATCTTCTCCCGCGCTCGGCACAAGCCGTGCCGCGCTAGGCTTGCGTTCGAATTCCCGCGCAGGCAAACTCGCATCGTGCGCATCGTCTCGCTTCTGCCGTCCGCCACGGAAATTCTTTTCGCGCTGGGCCTCGGAGATTCCGTCGTCGGCGTCACGCACGAATGCGATTTCCCGCCGGAGGCCGCCAAGAAGCCGCCGCTGATCCGTCCGCGCGTCGATCCATCGGCAGCGCCTGCTGAACTGGACCGCCAGGTCCGGGAACTGATGTCGCGCGGCGAAAGCATTTACGCTGTCGATGACGAGCTGCTTCGTTCTCTCGCGCCTGACTTGATCATCACGCAGGATTTGTGTCACGTCTGCGCTGCCTCGCCCGATGACCTGGGTGCCGCGCTTGCGCGCATGCCCAGCCCGCCGGATGTTTTATCGCTTCATCCGCAAACGCTCTCGGGCGTCTGGGACAACATTCGCGAAATTGGCAACGCCACGCGCCGATTGGCCGAAGCGGATCGCCTCGCCGCGGACTTGGCTCGGCGCGCCGCGAAAATCGAAGCTCTCATTTCGGCCGCGGCATCGCGTCCGCGCGTCGCTTGCCTCGAATGGCTCGACCCGTTTTACGTTGGTGGCCACTGGGTGCCGGAAATGGTGGCATGCGCGGGAGGCGTCGATCTTTTCGGCGAGCCGGGCACGCCTTCTTTCCGCGTAACGCCGCAGCAGGTCGTTAATTCACAACCGGAAATTATCGTCGTGATGCAATGCGGTTATGGCGTTGCACGCAATCGTGAGGAATACTGCCGCACAAATTTTCCGCCAGGGTGGCGCGACTTGCCTGCTGTTCGCTCGAAGCGCGTATTCGTGGTTGACGCGAACAGCTATTTCTCGCGCTCCGGTCCGCGCCTTACTGACGGAGTCGCCATCCTCGCGCATCTGTTTCATCCCGAATGCGCGATTCCGGAAGTTCCCGTCGAAGCCTTTGGCCTAATTGAGACTGCCTAAATAATTATTGTGAAGTTTGTTCGGCAGGGATGCGTTTCCGCCAGCGCGCATAAAAAATCAACCCGGAAAGAATCAGAGCCAGGCCGATGGTCGAGCGCACCGGGCTTTGAATCAGTATGTTTACCGTTAACGCCAACGCGCCAATCACGAAGAGGATCGGAAGCACGGGATAACCCCAGGTCCGGTATGGGCGCGGCATATCGGGTTCTTTGTGCCGCAGCCAAATCACGCCCGCGGTTTGCAAGCCGTAGAAAATCCATTGGGCGAAAACATAGAGGTTAAAAAGCTGCTCGAAGGTTCCCGTAAGCGCGAGCACGGAAGCCAAAATCGCTTGAAAAATGAGGGCGCGCACGGGCGTGAGGAATTTGGGATGCACGCCGCGCACCACGCGGAAGAAGAGTCCATCTCGGGCCATGGCGTAATCGACGCGTGCGTTGGTCAAAATCGAGGAATTGATCGAGCCCAGCGCGCAAATCATGGTTGCAATCGTCACCCAGGCTGCCACGTTGGCGCCCGTTGCACGCGCGATAACGTCGGAGGCGACGTGCAGGGATGCAGCAACTTCCGCAAACGGCAGCACGTAAAAACAAACTGCGCTCATCGCCAAGTAAAGGGCGCACACCACCACGACGCCGGCGAAGAGCGAACGCGGAATATTGCGTCCGGGATTCTCCACTTCGGAGCCGACCATGGTCAGGTTGGCCCAGCCGTCATAAGCCCACAGCGCCGCGGCCATGGCCGTCAAAAAACCGGAGAGTCCGGTGGCGCGCCATCCCGGCCCCGAGGCGGAGTGGAAATTTCCAGCATGCCGCCCAAACGTGAATCCCAGGACGATCACTGCAGCGATTGCCGCAATCTTGATAATCGTGAGCGTGATCTGAATCTGTCCGCCAAGCTTGACGCTCAGGCAATTCACCAGTGTCACCACAGCGATGACGCCGACGGAAAGCACTTGCGCCCATGTGAACGTAAACAGATAGGGATGGCCGGCCATCGGCAGGTTTATGTTGCATGTGAAGAGCGGCGTGGCGACTGCAGGAAAAAGATAGCCGGTGAACTGGAGCAAGCCAGCCGCGATCGTGGCGACGGCCACTGGTCCACCGAGCACGGAATTCATCCAGCCGTAAAGGAAGCCCCATACGCGGCCATAGGCGCGATCGAGATATGCATAGGTGCCGCCCGCCTCGGGCATCGCCGCGCCGAGCTCTGCCGCGCTCAACGCGCCGAAAAGCGTGAGCGCGCCACCGATGATCCACACCAGCGTGACAATTCCTGCAGATCCCGCGTCGCGCGCCATGTTCGCGGGAACGATAAAAATTCCCGTCCCAACGGTTTGCCCGATGACGATGGCGATCGCCGCCCACAGGCTCAGGTCGCGAACCAGCTCCAGCGGTTTTTTGTGCGCTTTCTGGTTCATTGCGCTCCTGAAGTAGCGCCCGCGGGAAAATCTGCTTCACTCGCCACGGGATTTTCGTCCCTCTTTCCGGTCAGGCTAACGAGGGAGCCCACGGCGAAAGTAATGATCGTTCCCGCCACCACATACCACGTCCACGCCAGTGTCGTCAGAAAATGTATCGCGGTCATTCCAATCAGCCCCGCAATCATGCCTGCGATCGCTCCGCGCCCGGTTGCGCGTCGGTTCCAGATCACCAGCAGAAAAGTTCCCAGCAAGCTTCCGTACGTGATCGAAGCAATCGTTAGGCCTGCGACCAGCACCGGTCCCCAGTGAATCATGCCAAAGGTTCCGAGTAGCACTCCCCAGAAAATCGTCCACTGGCGCGAACGCCTCACCTGGCCTGCGGCGTCGGCTTGCACTGCGGCTCCGCGGACGCGCGAAAAATCGATCATGCTCGAAGACGCCAGCGAATTAAGCGATCCGCTCGCATTCGACATCGCCACCGCGAAAATCGCCGCCAGCACGATGCCCACAAGCCCCACGGGCATCTGCGTCACGATAAATTCCGGAAAGATCCGGTCGGGATCATGTTCAGGTATGGCAAAAGAGATGTGCTGCCGGTAAACATACAACATCACGCCAATCACTAGAAACAGCGCGAACTGCGCAAAAACAATCACGCCGCTCGCAAGCAGCGCTTTTTTGCTGTCACGTTCCGAACGCGCCGCCAGCAGTCGCTGCACCATCGTTTGATCCGTGCCGTGGCTGGCCATCGTCAAAAAAGTGCCGCCAATCAATCCGGACCAGAACGTATAGCTTTGTGTAAGGCTGAAGTGGAAATCGAACACGCGCAGCTTGCCTCCTGCTGCGGCTGCCGCGTGCGTCACGCCGGCCCATCCCATCGGAATCCTGTGCAGCAACAGGAAAAACGCCGCGAGCGAACCCGCGATGTACAGAAAGAATTGCATCACGTCTGTCCAAATCACCGCGCGCATTCCGCCTTCAAACGTGTAGAAAAGCGTCAGTAGCGTAATCACCGCCACCGACACGCGATCATTGAATCCCAGTGCCACGCTCACCACTTTGCCGATGGCCGCGAAGCGCACGCCCTCCGCCAGGGCGCGCGTCACCACGAAGATGCTCGCCGCCGCGGACTTCGTCCGCGCCCCGAATCTTTTTTCGAGCAGCTGGTAAGCGGTAAAAAACTCGCCTCGGAAATATTGTGGGATTAGAATGATGCATAGGATGACGCGCGCGACCAGGTAGCCGATGACCAGTTGCAGGAACGCCATGTTCGTCGCGTAAGCGATGCCGGGCGTGCTGATGATGGTCAGCGTGGACGTTTCGGTGGCGACGATCGAGCACGCCAGCGCCCACCACGGAGCCGAGCGTCCTCCTAGGAAGTAATCGCGGATGGTGTGCTGTTTTCGGCCATAGCGCAGCCCGAACAGCGTCACGCCCGCAAGATAGAGCACGATGATGGAGAGGTCGATTATGCCGATGCGCATTGCGCGTTGTCCGCGGAAGTCGCGCGATGCTATCCGCGTTGTTCGAAGCGTGTCAACAGTTCGTGTTAGCAGTCGCCAGATTTTTGCTGTGCCGAGGGAGCAAGCTCATAATGAGCCTCTTTCTCGGTTTTGACGCGGGCGGAACAAAGACGGACTGTGCTCTCATCGATAGCGCCGGCCGTTTGCTGGCGGAAGCGCGCGGTGGCGGCGCGAATCCGATGCGTGCTGGATTTGCACGTGCTTGTGACGTGCTGGGAGAAACCGCCAGGCGCGTTCTCGCTGATGCTGGCCGCGACGCCGAAAATGTCCGTGCGATTTGTGCCGGAGTTGCGGGCGCTGGCCGCCCGCGCGTCGCGCGCCGCATCATGTCCTATTTCACGCACGCGTTTCCGCACTCCGCCGTTCGCGTTGTCACGGACATCGAGCTTGCTCTGAGCGCCGCCGTGGGCGATGGTCCTGGCGTCGTAATCATTGCCGGAACAGGATCTGCGGTTGGCGGTCGCAACGCTGCGGGCCAGGTCGCTCGCGCCGGCGGCTGGGGGCCATGGGTTGGCGACGACGGCAGCGCATACGATATCGGCCGCCGCGCCGTGAAGGCCGCGTTGCGCGCGCGTGACGGCCTCGGCCCCGCGACGCTTCTCGGCGAGAAAATCCTCCTCGCGCAAGAAACGCACGACTGGCAAGTCGTGCTCGGTCGCATCGCGAAGCATCCGGACAGCGTTTTTCCGCCGCTCTTTCCGCTGGTGACTGCATCGGCCGTTGCCGAGGACATCGTTTCGCGGGAGATCCTTGCCTCCGCGGGCAAATTGCTGGCGGTTCTCGCCGCCAGCGTCATTACCACGCTTGGGATGCAAGGGCAGTCGTTCCTGATTGCAAAATCCGGCGGCGTTTTTTCCGAGCCTTCTCAGTTAGAATCCGTTCTCTCCGCGGAACTATTCCGCGTCGCTCCAAACGCGCGGATCGAGCCACTCCGCGTTTCTCCCGCTCGCGCTGCCGCCGAGCTGGCCCGCAAATCCATTGCCGCCTCGGTCGCGCATGGCTCCTAATTCCGCCGCGCGCCGCATTAACGTCAAGTGGTACATCGTCATTGCCGGCGCGATTTTCGTCATCCTGCTGGTGTACTCTTCTTTTCGCCAAAGCGTTTATCGCGTCGAAGCCTGCGTCGATTTTCATGGACGCACACATTGCGCGCAGGCCTCCGGACGAACGCGCGCCGATGCCATTCGCAGCGCCCAGGAAATCGATTGCGAACTCGTCAGCAATGGCCGCGACGAGAATATGTCCTGCCTCGACCAGCAACCTTCCTCTGTGCGCGCCGTCTCCGCAAAGTAGCGCGCGGCGTGCTGCAGCGAAGCGTTCCTTCTTGACCATTCCTCGCTTATAACCGTTGACATGCGCCGTATGCCTTTCTAGCATCGTCCCAGATGTGGCGAATTTTCGATTCTTACGAATGGTGCATGAAGTGAGCGGATCCGAGCGTCGCAGGCACGAACGCTATCCTTGTCAGGCCGCTGTCAAAATCACGTGGGGAGAAGTCACTTTCGAAGCCGCTCTGCGTGACATCAGCGCCTCGGGCATGTATCTCGAGACGCATGAGCCGCTCTGGGCCCGCGCGCAATTCTCCGCCCTTCTGATGCTCCCGGAAGTTATCCGTGTAGAATGTATTGTTCGCCGCGTGGATGCCGGCAAAGGCATGGTCGTCGAGTTCGTCGGGCTCTCTCAGGAAACAAAAATGAATCTGAATCACCTCATCTGGAAGCTTGCTCACCGGTGACGCGCTGTCCCCATTGTGGCGCGGAGCGCACCGCAACGGTCTGCGAAAACTGCGGCATGAATCCTGCGGAAGCTAGCCGCGCCATGCGCCGCAGCCTTGTCAATCGTCTGGGAATCTTTCTCCTAGGCGTGGTCGCATTTTTCGTTCCTTGTTTTCTCTATCCGCCGCTCGAGCTCGACGGCATCCTCATTTTTCTCGGTGTGATTTTTTTTTCCACCATTGTGCTGGCCATGTGGGCTGAGCGCCGCTCCCTTCACCTCCAGGAAGTCGAATTGCTCAAGCGCATTTTTCATGGCCTTGTTCCCATTCCCTGGCTGCTCGGCACGCTTTTGTTCATCAACGGCGCTCTCGACCGTTCTGCCCCGCGCGACGTCGAATCGACGGTCGTCAGCCGCCTCGCTGTTCCGGGACTCCTGCCGATGCATCAGCTGATTGTGAGAAGCTGGCGCGACGGCCGCGGCATGGAACGCATCGCCGTCACACGCCAGGATTTTGATCGTTTTCACGTCGGCGACCGCGTCATCGTTCGCGTCGAAGACGGACTCGCCAGCATCCCCTGGATTTTCGGCGTCTACAATCCGTAGCATCCTACTCAGTGGCGCAGGCTTCAGTCTGTGTCCCTTTGTCGTTATCCAAAAAAAATGCGACCAGCGCCTGAATGGGAACCTGCATTTGCTCTTTCGCGTCATTCTCAGACTTGCGCCACTCGCTGGGCTCGCCCTGCGTTCTAAAATGGCCTCAGCTTGCTTGTCACTGCCCATGAACTTCCCTGACGCCATCACCGAACGCTTTCCAGTTCTCGATGCATTCGAGGAAGACTGGCGGCCCGTCGCGCGCTGGGCCCTCGCCGTCTGGCTGATTTTCTATCTGCTCTTTTTGTATCAGGCCTATCGCCACCAGGGCCCGATGCTGATGATCGACGTTGTTTTCGTCCCCATTCACGAAGGCGGCCATCTTCTTTTCCGTTTTTTCGGCAGCCAGTGGATCTACATCGCGGGCGGCACGTTCATGCAGCTCTTCGTGCCGTTCGCGCTCGCCGTGTATTTTGCTTTCCAACGCCACGTCACTGGCACGGCCTTCTGCGCATTTTTCTTTTTCGAACAGTTTCTGCCCATCGCCACCTACATGGCCGACGCGCGCGCGCAAGCGCTGCCGCTCGTCACCGTGGGAGACAGCGACTACATCATTCACGACTGGAATTATCTGTTCGCGAGTCTCGGCGTGCTCAAGCACGATACGCAAATCGCCGCCACCGTCCGCGCTCTCGGCTGGCTCGGCATGTGCGCCGTTGTTGCCTGGCTCGTTTGGCGTGCATCGCGTTCGGGCACGTCCGCTGGCCGTGTGGGTCTTTGATTTTTCTCCTTCGGCTCTTGACTATCACCTCTCGACGACCGGCTCCGTGCGATAATTGAGTTGCCATGAAGCGCGTTGTCGTACTCGGCTCCGGTTTTGCCGGGATGCAGGCGGTCGTTGAGCTTGAACGCCTGTTTCGCCACACGCCTGAATACGAAATTCTTCTCATCAGCGACCAGAATTTCGTTTTGTTCACACCTCTTCTCCCGCAGATCACGTCGAGCCAGATCGACCCGCGCCACATCGCGCAAGCCATTCGCGACGTTCGCGGCAGCCGACGTTTCCGTTTTCTGCGCAGCACCGTTCGCTCCATTGATTTGCAAAATCGGCGACTCGAAACCACGGACGGTCCAATTGAATACGATTCGCTCGTCATCGCGCTCGGCAGCCGCACAAATTACTTCAATACTCCCGGTGCACGCGAGCACACTTACGACTTCAAGACGCTCGAAGATTCCGTGGTTCTGCGTGAGCACATTCTCGATCTCTGCGAGCATGCCGACCACATTGCCGATGCCGCGGAGCGCCGTCGCCTCCTCACCATTGCCGTCGTCGGTGGAGGCTACACCGGCGTCGAGCTACTCACTGATCTTCAGGATTTCCTGTTCAACTACGCCGCGCGCTACTATCGTGGCCTCACCCGCGATTCGTTCCGCCTCGTCCTAATCGAAGCGACGGACAGCATACTCGGTGGCATTCATCCAAAGCTCCGCGCGCACGCCATGAAGCGCCTGGGCCGCGAAGGAATCGAAATCCTCTACCATTCTCGCGTCACGCGCTGCTTTGAAGACAGCGTCGAAATCAATCAAGCTGAAAAGCTCCCCGTCGCAACCGTGGTTTGGACCGCCGGTGTGCGTGCGCACGAACTCGTGGAAGGATTGCCCGGCCCGCACGATCGCGCCGGCCGCGCGCGCCTCAATGAATATTTGCAACTCGAGAATTATCCGCAAGTGTTTGTCGCGGGAGATTCCGCCGTGGCGCCGGATGCAAATGCTCCTCAAGCCGCTCCCGTGGCCATCGGTCACGGCAAGATTGCGGCGCGCAACATCGCGCATCGCGAACGCGGCGAGCCGCTCGAAACATATCGCTATGTTTCACAGGGGATGCTCGTTTCCCTCGGTGCACGCGACGCGGTTGTCAGTGTGGCGGGAGTCCAAGTCCACGGCTATTTCGCGTGGCTCTTTTGGAACGCGGTCCACCTGTACAAGTTAGTCTCGCTGAAAAAACAGTTTCAGGTGGCGCTGGATTGGTCGCTGGCCACGATTTTCCCGCGCGATGCGGCCATCATCCGCCGCCCTCGCGGCTGCAAGCTCTGCGGAGCCGCCGCGAATGCTGCCTCCGCATCGCCTGCTCCCGCTGCCACCGCGTCCGAAACAAAACGCGCCTCCAACGCGTGACCGGAATCCGTTGTCGCGTAGAACATCACTCCCGGACGTGATACTTTGGCCGCGCCGATGATCTGCTTGCGCAAGCCGAAGTTCTTGCTCCGCTTACTGTTATTTTCTGCTGTTGTGATTTCAGGCGCGACTTTAAAAGCTCAGACCAAACCCGCGTCTTACGGCTATCGTATTGTTCACGCTTATCCGCACGATCCCAACGCATTCACGCAAGGCTTGATCTACCTGGACGGCTATCTCTACGAAAGCACTGGATTGAATGGCCAATCTTCATTACGCAGAGTTGATTTGCGAACCGGATTGGTGCTTCAGCGTCATGATCTTGACGCGGAACTCTTCGGTGAGGGGCTCACCAACTGGAGAAGTACTCTTGTTCAGCTTACGTGGAAAGCGCATACCGGATTCGTGTACGACCGCGCCACTTTTCGACTGCTGCGCACGTTTCATTACGAAGGCGAGGGTTGGGGGCTGACTCAAGATGGCGTGCATATTATTTTGAGCGACGGAAGCTCGTCGCTACGCTTGCTCGACCCGCAAACTTTCCAGGAAGTGAAACGCATTGTGGTTTCCGATGGCGGTGTCGAGGTCCATGACCTAAATGAACTCGAATATATTCATGGCCAAATCTACGCGAATGTTTGGCAAACGGATCTGATCGCCATTATTTCTCCGAAGGATGGACACGTAACAGGCTGGATCGATTTAGACGGATTGCAGCCGGAAAGCGTGCGCGGGAATTCGAACGCGGTTTTGAATGGTATTGCATTCGATGCCGCACACAATCGCTTATTCGTCACCGGAAAGTTGTGGCCGAAGCTCTTTGAAATTCAGCTGGTGCGGAAGAACGCGCTGCCGTACAAGTAGTTCGCGAATGTTGTTGCGAAGTGCCATTTGTGCTCGCCTTGAATTTTCGCCGATGATTTGCCGAAGCGCTTCCCACTCGCGCGCGAAAATGCTACTTTGTCGCTTCATGGATTTGCAGCCGGCCTGACTCGCACGGCCATCACCCATGCCGCCATCGCTCACTGAAATCCTCGAATTCGCGCTCCTCGCGCTCACCTCGATTTTCTTTCTCGTCGATCCGTTCGCGGTGATTCCACTTTTTCTCGCGGTCACGTCGGATGCTTCCAACGCGGAGCGCCGCAGTGTGGCGCGCCGCTCCGCGTTGACCTGCGCCATTGTTCTCTGCGCGTTCGCTCTGGCGGGCAGTTTGATTTTCAAATTATTTGGCATCACCCTGCCCGCATTCAAAATCGCCGGCGGAATTATTCTGCTGCAGATTGGCATTGACATGTTGCAGGCCAAACAGTCCGGACAGCGCTCCACGCCGGAAGAAACCCAGGAGGGAGCGGCCAAGGAAGACGCCAGCATTATTCCGCTCGGAATGCCCATGCTCGCCGGCCCCGGCGCGATCTCCACAGTGATGGTGCTCATCGGTGAATCGCACACGGTGTGGCGGCGCGGAGTGGTCTACGCGGCGATTGTCATCACGTCGTTCGCGGCGTACTTGGTTCTCGCGGGCGCGGGCCGCGTTCGCCGCTACATGGGCGAGACGGGCATTCGCATTTTGATGCGATTGATGGGCTTGCTGCTCGTCGCCCTTGCCGTGCAATTCATCGCCAACGGCCTCATCGATTTCGGCCTGCTGAAAAATCCCGTCGCGCACTAATTTCAAATCGAAAATTTCACGATGGCTGCGAAGTTGTGGGCGAATTTCCGCTCAGTTGCGCGGCGAATAAAATTTTATGTCGACGGCGTCGACCATCTGGGGCAGAGGCAGGCCCCGTTTTTCGTAGGCGGAGATGTCGGGTTCGTGCTCGAGGGTGAGGCCAATGTCGTCGAGGCCTTTGAGCAGGCAACTCCTGCGGAACGGATCAATTTCAAAGGAGCGCTGGAAACCTTTGCCGTCGCTGACAGTCCGACTTTCCAAATCCACAGTGAGCGTGTAGCCTTCGTTTTTTTCGAGGCGCGAGAAAAGCTCGTCCATATCTGCGTCAGAAAGCGTTACCGGCAAAATCCCGTTCTTGAAGCAGTTGTTGTAAAAAATGTCGGCATAGCTGGGCGCGATGATGGCGCGAAATCCGTAGTCGCCGATAGCCCACGGAGCGTGTTCGCGGCTGGAGCCGCACCCGAAATTCGCGCGCGCCAGCAAAACCGAAGCGCCTTTGTAGCGCGGCTTGTTCAGCGCAAAATCCGGATTCGGTTTTTCTCCGGGCAGGTAGCGCCAATCGTAAAACAGCACCCGGCCGTAGCCTTCGCGCGTCAAAAATTTCAGGAATTGCTTCGGCACCATTTGGTCGGTGTCCACGTTGACGCGATCCATCGGCGCCACTAGCCCGGTATGTTTTGTGAATGGTTTCAATACTCACCTCTTAACAGACATTCTCTCTCGGTAGCTTCCGCGGGATATGAGGTCAGATTCATCAACGGGACGGTTATAGAGATAGACCCAAGCTGTCTCGGTTGTCCCATCATCCATCACGACAGGCATCTCCTTTCTAACGAACAAGCTCTGCCGGGGTCGAGTTGGATAACACTCCTCGTACTCGTCTAAGGTTTTTGTGGCCCGCTTGATGTCATCGAGACGGTAAACCTCACCGTCAACACGATAACGCGGGTCCGAGCTAGCAACCGCCCCAGGGAATTGCCCCAAGTCATATAGCTTGCCCCTTATCTGCCCGTGCCCCACCAGATGGGCACCTACTCTGCCCTGCCAATTGTCACCTTGGCCCTTCATCAGGGTTCCGTAGACAAAGAGCAAATTCGTACGCGCTTCAATGCGATTTATTGGAGGTCTCCTTCAACGATTCTTCGGAGTTTTTCGTAACCCTTTGCCGGATCCTTGACATACGCGACCACAGCAGGAGATGACTTTAGATTTTGCAGGTAATATCCAAAGATTCCTAACATGTCTTCTGTCTTCACTTGTCCCGATTCCTCAAGATATGCGAGAAACTCAAAAAAGTTCAAATAATCAGTAAACGATTCATCTTCGTCCTTGACCAGCTTTGCTATATGTTGCGCGTCACCGCTGTCTAATTGCCTTCGCACGCTTTTGAGCTGTTGCTGCTCATAGAACTTCTCATACAATTCCTTCATCCACCTTGCCCGGCCCAGTTTAGCGCTCTTGTGATAGGTCCAAACAGCCCAAAACGCAGCGACAAGGCCGCCGATCGGTGTCAGCCAGCCAACGATTATCTTTATCATGGGCTAGTTTCCGTTGCGCCAGTGGCGGACGTCGACGAAATGGCCTTCGATGGCTGCCGCTGCGGCCATGAGCGGGCTGACCAGATGCGTGCGGCCATCCTTGCCCTGGCGCCCCTCAAAATTGCGATTGGACGTGCTGGCGCAGCGTTCGTGCGGCTGAAGAACATCGTCGTTCATGCCGATGCACATGCTGCATCCGGCGTCGCGCCACTCGAATCCGGCGTCGCGGAAAATTTTGTCCAGGCCTTCCTCTTCGGCTTGCGCTTTCACGCGGCGCGAGCCCGGAACAACGAGCGCCTGCTTCAGGGATTTCGCCACGTGCTTTCCTGCAACGAGCTTCGCGGCCAGCCGCAAATCCTCCAGGCGCGAATTGGTGCAGGAGCCGATAAAAACGCGGTCCAGCTGAATGTCGGTGATGAGCGTGCCGGGCTTCAGATCCATGTAGACGAGTGCGCGCTCGGCGGCCTTGCGGTCCACGTCATTGGCGAAGGATGTGGGATCGGGCACGCGCTGCGTCACGTCGATGACCATGCCGGGATTTGTTCCCCAGGTGACTTGCGGCGCAAGCTTCGCGGCGTCGAGCTCAACGGTCTCGTCGAATTTCGCGCCGGGATCGGACGGCAAAGTTTTCCAGTGCTCGACGAGCTTCTGAAAATCCTCACCACGCGGCACGAACGGCTTGCCTTCGAGATACGCAAAAGTGATTTCGTCGGGCGCGACCATGCCCGCGCGCGCGCCGCATTCGATGGACATATTGCAAATGGTCATGCGCGCTTCCATGGAGAGTGCGCGAATGGCTTCGCCGGTGTATTCGAAAACGTGGCCGTTGCCGCCGGCGATGCCCAATTTTCCGATGATGGCCAGAATGATGTCTTTCGACGCGAGGCCGCCGCCGAGTTTGCCTTTCACTTCGATGCGCGTGGTTTTCGATTTGAATTGCGAGAGGCACTGCGTGGCAAGCACGTGTTCGATTTCGCTGGTGCCGATGCCGAAGGCGAGTGCGCCCATCGCGCCGTGCGTGGAGGTGTGGCTGTCTCCGCAAACAATGGTGAAGCCGGGCTGCGTGATGCCCAGTTCCGGGCCGATGATGTGCACGATGCCTTGATTTCGGCTGTGCATGTCGAAAAGACGGACGCCGGTCTCGGCACAATTTTTCGCGAGAGCCTTGAACTGGCCGTCAGCGTCAGCGTCGAGCACGGGCAAATCACGATTTTTTGTGGAAACGGAGTGGTCCATTACCGCGAATGTCAGTTCGGGGCGGCGCACTTTGCGGCCCGCGGCTTTGAGTCCGGCGAACGCTTGCGGCGAAGTGCCCTCGTGGATCAGATGGCGGTCGATGTAAATGAGGGAGGGCTGACCTGGGACTTCGCGGACAACGTGCGCGTTCCAGATCTTCTCGTAAAGGGTTAGCGCGGGCATGAGTTTGTGCTGGACGCGCTCCTTATCGCGAGGCTGGGGATCAGTGAGAAGGAGCGCGAGTCAAAGCTATGGACGCAGGTTGCGGACATGGCGTTACGAGAAAATCGGTAGGAAGCGCGAGCAAGGACCGCGCATGAAAGTGCTCTCCGCAACACCGACCGGAGCGCAAAAATCGCGCCAAAATTATCGATTAAGAATTCCTTAGTGCTTTGTGTTCTGTGACTTAGCCCAATTTCTAATTCCGGCGTGTGGCGATTAGAAAAGGCGCGGGCCAGGGAAGCAGGTGGAACTGAAAGTGCATATTTGTACCGATTAGAACCAGGTCCGGTGCTTTGTTTTGTGTGAGTTAGCGACGATTCTAATAATTTTGTGTACCGATTAGAAATGGAAGGGAAGGCGGGGCTTGGTGGAAGGGTTTGGCGTGTTTGTTGATCGCGAAATGCTTCCTGCGTCACCGTGTGTCTCACCGCCGCTGTGTTCTAACTGCTGCTACGACAAGGCTAGCACAACACGGGCGAGACCGTTAGCCGAAAGTGGGCGAGGAGGGGAGGGAACGGGAAGGGATTTGGTTTTGGGTGATGGAGTCGGGGGCGGGGAGGGCGTGCTGGGCGATAAAGGAGGACGCGAGCGCGGCAGCGGTGGGAATGCCAAAGAAGGCGGAGATTTGCGGAATGGTGTTGGGCTGGCTCCAGTAGTCGCCGTGATTGTAGCCGTTGCTGGGCGAGATGAACATTTCGGTTTCGGCGGTCCAATTGGATTGCGGCTGGCCGTAGCGTCCAATGGCGGTGGGGAAAAAGCCTTCGCGAGCAGCGGTCTCTCCAATGGGAAAAGCGAAATGCAGGACAGTGTCGGCCTCGGAATAGAGAGTGCGGCGCGTGGTGCTGAGAATGGCGGCTTGGTAAAGATTGGCGTTCGATTCGACCATGGAGACGGGGACCGCGGCGGCCATCATGCAGAAGCCTTTGCATTGAATCTGTGAGCTGAGGCGGCCTTGAGCTTTCATGGTTTCGAGCGCGGAGAGTAGCTCGAGAACGACGCGATTGCCGAGCGAATGCGCGATGAAGTAGATGTCTAGAATGGAGCCGTTTGGGATGGGCAGCGTGGCGAGAAAATCGGCGAAGACGGCGGCGGATTGTTGTGCGGGGCACATTTCGAGCGCATAGCTGGCGGCTGAGAGGGGTCCCCAGGCTTTGTCTCCGGGCCAGAAGCAGGAATGAATGGCCGGTTGCCATTTATCGCGAAGGAGATTGCCGGGGCCGGGGAAATTGGCAAAAAAGGATGCGTAGGCTGCGCTGGCAACCTCGAACGAATCGTTGAAGCCGTGAAAGAGGAATACAAGCTGGCCGCCATAGGCACCGAGCGAGCCTGAGACCTGCGGGAGGACGTCGCCGTCGGAGGCCGCGGAGCGGACGCTCAATTCGCCGGAGGATAAAACGGGCGGGCTCATTGCGGAAGGCATTGGGGGTCAGGTGCGCGTTTGCTCGATGGTGGCGACGAGGTCGCGGGCGACGGGCGCGAGAAGTCCGGAGAAGATCGCGGCGAGCACGATGAAGTAAACCGAGTGAGCGGAATGCAACGGGCGGCCGCTGATAGCGAGAGCGCCGGCAGCCAGAGCGGCGCTGACGAGGATGGAGACGAGTTGCATCCAGAATTTCCAGCGGAAGCCGGCAGAGATTTGCAGACTGTCGACGGCGCGCTGGATTTGATGCGAGACGCGATTGCGGGCAGCGACGAGGTCGTCGACTTGATTGTGCTCGTTGTCAGTGAGCGTGACGGCGGGCTTGCGCAAAAGCGCTTTGCGAGCCGCCTGGCTGGCGGCGTCCGGCGGGTTGATGGCGGCAAGATCGGCGGATTTGGATTGGCTGGCGAGGCAGCGGAGCAAATCCCAGTGGCGCGCGGGATAGTCGAGGAGGACTTGCGTGGAGGCGTTGATCTGGCCGCAGAGCTGCTCGATGGGGAGGGAGTAGAAAGCGTTGGCGTCGCCAGCGGTGCTGAGATGGACCAAGTCGGTTTTCGCTTGGGAAAGGCTGACGGCTTCTGGCGCGGCGACGGCGGCATGGGCGCGTTGCGCGAGCCATTTGTCCACGTAAGCGCGCTGGAACCAGCGGCGCAAGGGAAGCAGGTTCTTGGCGGTCTGAACGAGAGCCATGGCAAGCGCGCCGATTCCGATTAGCGGAAGGATGATAACGAGAATCCAGTGGGTCAAGAACTGCAAGCCTGGCGTTAAGGATTGATCCGGAGGCATAGGGGCTCCTCGAACTGCGCGATTGAACTCTGTATACCACGGGATTATGAGTTAGAGAATAGGAATCGGCGGGAACAGCTATTGTGATGAGGAGGCCGCGGAGACAAGAGACAAGCGCCAAGTTTGTTCGGCCGGATAGGGAGTGAAGACGCACCCGGGAACAGAACCTGTGACGCACGTGAGCATTCCGCGAAGGAGGATTTTACCGGATTCGCCAGCAGGGAACGAGTAGGGAAACGCGGCGACACTCAGAGTGGATCGAGCGTAGTCACTAAGAGCGACGCTCGGATCGTCTTGTGATTTGCCGGTTGCTTTTTGGGAGCCAGCGGCCGCTTGGAGATTTTTCTCTGCTGTTTCGCCAACGGCGACTAATTTTGGTTCAACACCGATCAATTTTGCTTCAACGCCGACGGTTCCGTTCGATGCTTTGGTGGTTGACGACACTGCCGTCAGCAGAATCCAGAACTGCGCTGAACCATTGATTTTTTTGTCGTTAGGAAGGGTAATCGTGCGGCGCTGATCGGCATGCGCGAACGAGATTTCGGTAGCGACATTTTTTTCGCCGACGAGAGCAACGAGGCGGCCGCGGGTCTCCACTGGCGGACTCGGATAGGTTAATGCCAACGCGTAGGCATCGATGGCATCATCGCGGCGGCCCTCTTTTTCGTAGATCTGACCGAGGTGGTCGCCGATGGCAGCGTCATCGGCCAAGAGCCAAGCCGCGTGGATATAATTTTCAGCTGACGGCAAATTGCCTTGCTTAAATTTGATCCATCCCATGGTGTCCCAAAAGGTTGCGATGGTCTGAACGAGGCCGGCCTGTGTTGGGCCGGCGGTATCGAGAGAAATGGCGTTCAATTGCGCTTCGATGGCGCGAATGGAGTTTTCCGAATATTGCTCGGCGAGATCGAGATGCGAATGATTGTCAGCGAGGTAATAAGCGACGTTGTTCCACGTCATGGGAGATGGTGCTTTTTCAAGGACGGTATGGAAAGCGGCGAGCGCGGCGTCGTCCTGATGCAAGCCGAGATCGGCGGTGCCTAAGCCGATGTTGAGATTGAGATTGTTGGGCGTGATCTTGAGAGCGGTTTGATACTCCTTTTGGGCGGCGTCGTATTTTTTCTGCTGGAGATAAAGGCTGGCGAGATTGGCGTGAGCGTACTGATCCAGAGGATTAACTTCGATTTGTTTTAGGAATTCGGTGACGGCGTCATCGTAGCGGCCGAGGCCACGATATGCCAGGCCGAGGTTGTTGTAGGCGTATGGATCGTAGGCATTCTTTGCAATGGCTTTCTGAAACGCAGGAATCGCGTCGGTATAGTCCTGCACTTGGTTGTAAGCGCGCCCCAGAGCATTCCATACGTTGGCATGATCCGGATCCTTGGCAGCAGCAGCGGCGTAGAGCTTGGCGGCTTGAGGGTAATTGCGGCTGCGCTCCGCGTCGACGGCGGCACTGTAGACATCGTCAGCCGAGGCTGCGGAGGGAATCGACCCGTTTCCGGGGGAAGCGTTGGCAAGCTGGACACTCTGACTCTTGTCGCCGACGATGGTATTGCGGAAAGCCTCCCAATCGTCATAGCGAGAGGGCGCAAGCTCGGCATTTCGCAAGGTCAAATCGCGTTCGACAGTAACTGTGCCCGCCGTGGAGGAATAGGAAGACTCGTAATCCGCATAGTCACGCGTGACGTGCACCGGTACAGGAAGCGTCGCTGAGAATTGCGAAGGCAGCGTAATTTTCCAGATTTCCTTGTCGCTTAGAATAGAGCCGATTTTCAGCGGGTCGGTGCTGTTTTTATCGGGCTTATCGATATCGTTAGCGGTTACAGCGGCAAACGGGACGCCCAGGTTCACTGTCTTGCGCGACATATCGAGGAAGTCCGGCTCAGAGAATTGCGCGGTGAAAAGCAGTGGTTGATCGAGATTTTCCTCATTGGCGAAACGAGGATTGGTGGTCTTGGCGGTTTCACTTCCGAGCAACCCCTGCGCCAAGCGGTCGGCCATCTGCTGCCACTTATCCTGCGGAATCAGGCGCAAAGCGGTGCGGATGATAATGGCGAAGGCTCCGTTGTCCGAAACGGACAGGTTGCCCTGAAGGCGGCCGAAGGAGTCCACCTGGCCATCGATGGCAATCGTGGTGGCGGGAGTGAATGGCGGGTCCATGGGGGTATTTTGCAGCGAGGCGGGCGCCGCAGGCGGAATGGCGAGCGCCTGCTTATCGCGTAAAGGTGATAGCAGAAAGCCAAAGGGAGCCACGCCGGGGGTAGTATCCGCCCAGTGAATTTTGCCATCCAGGACAACGATGTTGATGAGGTGATTGAACTGGCCGGGAGAGGGCATGTCCGGATCGATCTTGCG
>JBAQYT010000059.1:0-1739 GCA_049787175.1 Candidatus Acidiferrales bacterium
ATTCTGACGGCCTTACTTGCATTACCTGGGGCGCGAAGAAGCGCATGACCTGGGATTTCTTCGCGCGGTATTGCGATGAAGCTTACGCGCCTCTCAGCCGCGACTGGGTCAACGCGCAGGGAACTGATCCCTCTGGCATTGATTTCGCCGCCCTATCCGCCGACCTCGCCGCAATTGCGCAACGAGCTGCTTCTACACATGCTCGGTCTTTCGTGGCGCTATAATGTCTTCATCGTGAACCTCTGTCCGCGGCCAAGAACCGGCACTACCGTGAAGGCCACTGCGATAGCCTTTCTCGCTGTGTGCGCGATCGCAATGGCTCAGAATTCGCAGCCGAAACCGAATTTTTACCTTATCTCCGCGACAGTTTCTGGCCCCACGAAGCTCTACACGCTTGACCACGTTGGGCGCTTGCAGTTCGTGCGTACTCTTCTTGATACGTGGCCTTACGAAATAGCGGACGACCAGCAGGGAACTCTGTACATAATTCAAGACTCTATCGGCTTCCCGAGACTGCCAGACGCCCCTCCCACAATCATCAGCATCATTCACGAAAACGAACCGCAGGTCGTCGACACGCTCACTGTCGACCAAGAAAACTTTGCGGTTGCAGGCACGGGTGAAGGCATCGCTGTCGCCGTTCTGAGTCCCACCGAGTCCTGCCTTCTTCTGCCAAATGTGGTCCGTCGTCAAGGCTTCCGGTCGGGCGTCACCAGAATCATGGGCGTGCATCGTCTTGGCGAGCCTCGCGAGCAGCCCGGGCACTGGACCGATTACACACACCTCGTATACGCTGGCAACCGTGAGCAATCTCTCGATGGATGGATGACAACGGGCGTTGTTTCTGGCAATACAATTCACGTGAATGATGCCGTGCTCGGTCCGGCACCCGACGGTCGGCCTACCTGTCCCACTTGCGGCTCATTCGGCATCCTGGCCGCATCCGCGCGTTTCCTCGCCTTAACCTTCGATCTTCCGCCGCTGTGGGTTTACGACAAAGCGGAGAGAAACTGGCGCTCTCTGCCTTTCCGGCTACTGCCGTCGCAATCGCAGCGGAGCTTCCATAGCATTCGAATCTTCGGCGAGTGGCTCGCGGGTGGCGAAACGGCGAGCGGCTCGATGCAATTGCTCAACTTGCTCACCGGCAAAGCCATTGAGCTCCCCGCAGCCGCGGATAACGGCGACGTGCTCGCCGTGAACTCTTCCGGTACAGTTCTCTATCGTTCCAACGATTCGCTCTTCTCCGTTCCGCTGGTCAACGGCCATCTTGGAACGCCAGTGCAGCTCGCCAGTGATCCCATTATTGATGACGTTCATTGGGCCTTCCGCGCTCCTGCGTGACCCGGCCTGGACGCCAGCACGTCCTAGCAGTCAATCAAACTGCGCCGCCGATTGTCGCGTGCTCATTCCACTGCTAAACTCTCCCCACCGTGCCCATCATAACCATCCGCCGCTCGCCGCGAACGCCGGTCCAAACCCAATGTCAAAAGCCGCGCGGATGGTTCGGCCGCTTCAGCCTCTGGCGGATGAATCTAAGCCACTCCAAGCTGGCCGACTGGGTCTGCAAATGAGGCGCCCGGCTCGGGTTTGCTGCGGGACTCTTCCTGTCTTTCTCGATTGCATGCAGAGCGCTAATTCACTATAAGTGATGTCCAAGAATTTAGCCGGGGCAATTTTCAGTGAGGTTTGTGCGCACTAAGTGAGCACAGCCCCCTCATTTACTGGCGACAACCCATCAA
>JBAQYT010000067.1:0-23269 GCA_049787175.1 Candidatus Acidiferrales bacterium
GGTCGGAAATATAGCGATGCGAGAGCATGACGGCAGCAATGATGGCTGCGTCCTGGATGCGCACGCCGTGATGGATTTCGTAGCGCTCTTTCAGGCCGCGCAGAATGGCGATGGCGTCTTCCACCGAAGGCTCAGGAATCAGTACCGGCTGGAAGCGGCGTTCGAGTGCCGGATCCTTTTCGATGTACTTGCGGTATTCGTTAAGGGTTGTAGCGCCAATGGTGCGAAGTTCTCCGCGAGCGAGCGCCGGCTTAAGCATGTTGGAGGCATCCATTGAACCTTCAGCAGCGCCAGCTCCCACGACGGTGTGGAGTTCGTCGATGAACAGGATAATTTGGCCTTCGGACTCGGTGACTTCTTTCAGCACAGCTTTCAAGCGATCCTCAAACTCGCCTCGGTATTTCGCACCGGCAACGAGCGACGCTAGGTCGAGCGCCACAATCCTTTTTGGCTTCAACACTTCGGGCACGTCTCCAGCAACGATGCGCTGCGCCAGCCCTTCGACAATCGCGGTCTTGCCGACTCCTGGCTCGCCAATGAGGACCGGATTGTTCTTGGTGCGGCGCGCGAGAATCTGCATCACGCGGCGGATTTCCTCATCTCGGCCGATCACCGGGTCGAGCTTTCCCCTGCGCGCCAGTTCCGTCAGGTCGCGGGAGTACTGTTCGAGAGCGCGATAAGTCGTTTCGGGATTTTGACTGGTTACGCGATGGCTCCCGCGCACACTGAGGAGAGCCTGGAGGATCGCGTCGCGGCTGGCCCCGTTTCGCGCAAGCAGTGCGCCAGCAGGATCGCGTTGCAGGTTCGCGATGGCCAGGAGGATATGTTCGGTAGAGACATATTCATCCTTGAAATGCGCGGCTTCGTCGAAGGCGTTGGACAAAACCTCGTTCGAGGCGGGACTGAGGAATTGCTGCGCGGCTCCAGAAACCTTCGGCAAACGGTCAATTTCGCGGCGAACCTCAGTGTCAACCTTCTCGGGAGAAATCCCCAGTTTGGCAAGCAAGGGTGCAACCAAGCCGTCGCCCTGGGCCAGAAGAGCAGCCAATAAATGTACGGGCTCGACCTGCTGCTGGCTGGCCCGCGCAGCGGCTTCCTGGGCCGCCTGCAGCGCTTCCTGAGCCTTTACAGTGAGTTTGTCGTAGCGCAGCATGCCATCCCCTCAAATTCCATTGTAGGCCGGCAGAGACTTGAAAGGGGCCGAAATCTCGCGGCCTCCCTGCAGCGCCCAGTTGGTTCTTTCCGTCTGTAACGTTGCTTCAGTCTCCTCAGCTGCCAATGGACTGTAATACGCTTATATAATATGAGCGCATATATGTCAAGTATTTTTGCGATGCTGCTCTCGGGTCGCCTCAGGCGGGACTGTTACTATATTACCCTTATAATGAAGCACTTAAGGTAATGCGTCTCAGGCATGGTGAGGAGAATTGGATGGTCGCGAGCTTGAGTCCGCCGTTCTATGACCTGGACCGAGCGGCGAGCGTCATTCGCGGCTTCGGCGATTATGCCGAGGAACAGCGGCTCCGGAATGTGGTAGGAGCAGGAACAGGTGATTAGAATGCCCCCCGACTTCAGGATCTTGAGCGCACGCAAATTGATTTCTTTGTACCCGCGGACGGCAGCGGGAACACTCTCGCGGTTTTTGGCAAATGCTGGCGGATCCAGAATGACCATATCGAAGTGGCGTCCAGAACCGTCGTAGGCCTTGAGTGTGTCGAACGAGTTCGCTTCCGTGAACGTTACGTTGGAGATGTTGTTTGACTGCTGATTTTCCCGCGCAATGGCGATGGCGGCACCGGAGAGATCGGTCGCTTCAACGTGCGCAACCTTCGCGGCGATAGTAAGCGCAAATCCGCCGTGATAGGTGAAACAGTCGAGCGCTTCTCCGGAGGCGTATTCAGCGGCTGCGCGGTGATTTTCGCGCTGGTCCAGAAAGCTGCCGGTTTTCTGGCCGGTATGCAAATCGTGGAGGAATCGGATGCCATTTTGCGCGGCGATTATCTTGTCAGGGACTTCTCCATAAAGAACGGAATTGCGGCGGTCGAGGCCTTCGAGCTCGCGCACGCGAGGATCGTTGCGTTCGAGAATGCCCCGTGGCGAGAACATTTCGACAAGGATGGAGACGATCTCTTCTTTGCGCGATTCTGTGCCCTGGCTGAGCGTTTGCAGGACCAGCCAGTCGGCATAACGATCGACGATGAGGGACGGAATCAGGTCGGATTCGCCGTAGACGAGTCGATAAGCCTCTCTTTCCGTAACGATAAGCTCGCGGTATTCGGCTGCCGCGCGGATGCGGGAACGGAAGAATTCGCGATCAATGGGGACGTCTTCGCGTGTGAGAAGGCGAATGGTAATCTGTGAACGGCTGCTAAAGAATGCGCGTCCCACGAAGTTATCATGCTCGTCGGTGACGCGGACGGCCTCGCCGCTCTGGGCTTCCGCGGTGCGAATGTCGCTGCGATACACCCATAAATGCCCGGAGCGAATTCGATCGGCTCCGCGCTGGCTGATTTTTACCTTCCCTTCAGCCATGGTTAGTCCTCGAGAGAAGCATCAGGCCGGAAGCTTCGCTACAATAGGTCGTCGCAGCTGCGCAAGACGGCCATCTGGCGATAAGATACGCAGCCGGTTGAATTTGGATGTTGTCATAACATAGTTTTTGTCGAAGCGCCATGCTGTCGCGATCCGTGCGCGGTGGAAAGCCTGAAATTTGAACGTCAGCGAATTCGATTACGAATTGCCCGCCGAACGCATCGCACAACGGCCCCTGAGGGCCCGTGATGCTTCCCGCATGCTCGTCACGAAGCGCGTGACGGGTTCTCTCGAAGATAGGATGTTTAAAGAGTTTGAGGAGCTTCTGCGGGGCGACGAGCTGATCATCGTGAACAATGCGCGCGTGCTTCCAGCGCGTCTTTGGGGCCGTCGCAAAGGACTCAACGCCCAGCCTGTCGGCAAGAATAGCCCCATTTGCCACGAAAATCTGACGTCGCCAATCGAAGTACTGCTCCTGCGTGCGATAAGCGCGGATGAATGGGAGGCGTTGGTCCGTCCCGGGCGCAAAATTTCCGTGAATGAGACGATTGTTTTCGGAAGCGGAGAGCTGGAAGCCAGAGTGGTCGGCCGAGACAGCTATGGCCAGCGAAGGCTCAAGTTTTCAGCCGAGGGTGATCTGACCAAGTCTATCGAGCAGCTGGGCCACATTCCGCTGCCTCCGTACATCAAGCGCGACGATGAACCTCTGGATCGGGAGCGCTATCAAACGGTTTTTGCGCGGCAGGGAACTGCCGTTGCTGCTCCGACCGCGGGATTGCACTTCACTCCGGAGATCCTTTCGCGTTTGATTAAGCGAGGAGTCGAGATTCGTGAAATCACGCTTGATGTTGGCCTCGGCACATTTGAACCGATTCGCACCGAACAGCTTGAGGACCACCGGATCCATCGCGAGTCATATGAGATCCCCGAGGTTACGGCGGCCGCAATCGCTCGCGCGCGCAAGGAAGAGCGGCCGGTTCTCGCGGTTGGCACGACTGTTGTCAGAGCCCTTGAGGACGCAGCCGAGAAGTTCGCGGTTTGCGGAGAAAGAGGCAGCCCGGATGGGCCGCTTGTGCCGGGGCGATTTGAAGCGGGAATTTTCCTTTTTCCCGGCAAGCCCTTCCGGGTTGTAACTCAGCTGCTGACAAACTTTCATCTGCCTCGTTCGAGCCTGCTGGCACTGGTGGCCGCGTTTGCGGGGAGGGAAAATGTACTCCGAGCGTACCGGCACGCCGTCGAAGCAAACTATCGCTTCTACAGTTATGGCGATTGCATGTGGATTCGCTGAGGCGAACTTCGTGGCAGAGATGTCTAATGTTCCAGGTCGTGCAAGGCGGCAGGCCATCGTCTATAATCTGGGCCATTACTGAGGAGCGCGCTTCGTGCGGTTTCTGATTCTCAGCGACATTCACGCGAACTTGACGGCGCTACAGGCGTCGCTCGCGGAATCAGAAGGGAAGTGGGACAAGGTTGTTTGCCTCGGCGACGTGGTCGGCTACGGACCGGATCCGAATGAAGTGATCGACCGCGTGCGAGCTCTGGGCGCGGTAACGATTCGAGGAAATCACGATAAGGTTGGCAGCGGGCTGACCAGCGCTGAGGATTTCAACCCGGTGGCTCGCGCCGCGGCCATGTGGACACGCGAGCAGCTCCGTCCGGAAAACCGCGAGTATCTTGAAACCTTGCCGCTCGGTCCACTTTCGGTCGACGGATTTTCGCTGGTTCACGGCGCGCTTCGCGATGAGGACGAGTATGTAGTCGCACCGGCGCAAGCGCTCGAATCGCTGCTAGAAGCGCCGTCGCAAGTGACATTTTTTGGACACACGCACCTGCAAGGCGGCTTCTCTCTCGGACCCGATAATGCCATATCGGCGCTGCGTCTGCGGCCCGCCAATGGTGAAGAATTCACCAAGCTGGAAATCAAGAAGGGCACGAATTACCTGCTGAATCCTGGGTCGATTGGCCAGCCACGCGACGGCGATCCGCGAGCCGCATTTGCCATCGCGGATATTGCTCACGGCGAAGTGCGGTTCTGGCGCGTTTCGTACGAAGTAAAATCGGTGCAGGAGCGCATGGAAAAGGCCGGTCTGCCGGAGTCGTTGATTTTGCGCCTTTCGTTCGGGCGTTAGCGGCGACGTACGGTTCCATTGATTTGGCATCATTCGTTTAGCGTCGGGAGAGCCACTTGGAGCGAGATGATCGAAGCCGGATGGGCGGTCCTTTCTTGGTGGGCGCCGTTGTCGTGGTTCTCGTTTTCGGGGTCTTCTATTTGGCGATGCGATTTTCGGGAGGTTCGACATCAACGGTTCAGAAGCCGCTTCCCTTTGGCTCTGCGGAGCAGGCCTACGTGGCGGAAATCAGCTTTGACAATTTGAGCTTATCGGCTTTCGAGAACATGCTGCATCAACAGGTGACCTACTTGAACGGAGATATTTCCAATAAGGGCGCGCGCACGATTCGCGCCGTCGAGGTCACCGTGGAATTCTACGACCAAGACAACAAAGTGGCGTTGCGAGATACGCGCCGGATTATTGGAAACAGCACCCAGCCGCTCCAAAGCGGCGAGACGCGCGATTTTCAGATCGGTTTCGAGGCGATACCGGATAGGTGGAACCACAAGTTCCCGGCGATTCGTATAACAGGTCTCGATCTCGAATAGATTTGCTGGCAGGTTGGGTTTCTCCGGTCTCCATGGATCAATGGAAAAATCTGGAGCAGGCTCTTGGGCAGCTCGTTTCAACCGGAGCTGTCGAGGTCCACGAAGACGGTGAATGGCTAGCTTCACTTGCCGGTTTCCGCAGTGAGATTCGAACGCAGGGGAAGCAAACTCTCATTCACCTATGGTCTCCTGAGACCAGTTTTGTCCGCAGGATTTTGCGAGTCTCGGCTTGCGAGTCCAATCGCATTCAACTCGAAGTGCAGAAGTTCGGTCTTGCAAAATCGGCGCGCCTGGAGTTTCTGGGCGCCGCACGTCCCAGAACAGCAGCTCGCATTGGGCGGGAACAGTTCAAGGCGCGATTTGGGCGCATGCTCGCCGAGCAGTTTCCGGATGGACAAGTCGAATCTCTGACCACCGCCGCGGATTTGAAGCGTTCTTTTTCCGCACTGTACACGCGCGGAGTGGTGAGCGAAGGCCGTTCCTCGTGGGCGGTGATGGCCGCAGCACCGTCGGAAAACTCAGTCGCATTGGATGGAATTCTGAGTTCAGGGCTTTTGTGGCTTGATTGGGCGCGGCAACACGCGGATCGCCGCGCCGTTGAGGGTCTCCGGTTGTTCCTTCCAGAAGGCCAAACACGCGTGACAATGGAGCGCGCTCGCGTGTTAAGCCCCGCCGTGGGTCTGGAAGTCTACGAGTTTGACGAACGCGACCTGCGGGTTCAGCGCGTGGAAGCTTCCGGTCGCGGAAATGTGGAAAGCTCACTCGCGCAGCGCCGCGACACAGAACGTGCTCTCGCCGCAGCCAGTGAAACTATTCGTCGTGTTCGAGCATTGCTGCCGCAGGATGCGGACGCCATCGAAGCTTCCGTGCTGCCTGGGACGCGAGAGGTTTGCTTCCGCTTTCGGGGCCTTGAGTTCGCGCGGCGGAGCGAAGGCCAAATGTATTGCGGCCTGGGCGACGAGCGCAGACCCATTCGTGGTCCAGCGTCTCCGGAACTCGGGCAACTGCTCGCGAGACTCGCGCAGAGACGGAGTTGCATCAGTTCCCAAACAAATGATCCGCTTTACCGCGCAGCGCCAGAACGTTGGCTTGAGACGATGGTGCGCTCCGATCCAACCCGGCTGGATGCTCACTTAAACCCAGAACACCTTTACTCGCAGGTACCTGCGCTAGCGGCTGGCGAGCGCGGCATCATCGACCTGCTCGGCCTCACGCGCGACGGCCGGCTGGTGGTCATCGAACTGAAAGCTTCAGAAGACTTGCAACTGCCGCTGCAGGCTGTCGATTACTGGCTGCGGGTTCGCCGGCACTTAGTGGAAGGCGATTTCCACCGCTACGGATATTTCCAAGGTGTCGAGATCAAGCCTGATCCGCCGCTGATCTGGCTGGTAGCGCCGAGTCTGCGTTTTCACGCCGCAAACGAAGTACAGTTGCGCTACCTCTCAGCAGATTTGAAATTCAGCAGGATCGGATTGATGAGAGCTGGCGTCGCGGTCTGCGGGTTGTTTTCAGACAATAAGCTTGCGCGGCCCCAAAAAAGAAGGGAAGCAGCTTAGGTTTCCCTATGCCACTTCCCGGGGTGTGTCCTAGATGTGATTACCTGAATAGATGCCATATTTGCGCAAAGGTTGCAATGAAAGAAATCACGGACACGCAGAGGGGGAAAAGCCTGACTATATGGTCAGTAAAAGAGGTATTTGCGCCACTTCTCGTCTTTGTGGCCAATCAGGCGCATAAGCTGCCGTGAAGTGTGAAGAGTAAAGGGCCTGGGTCTTCGCGCCAGATGGAGCCCTGCTTCTTCTGGGGTGCGATCGCCCTTCCGGTTGTTGCACTCGTAGCAGCAAGCTACCAAATTCTCCCAAGATGACCGGCCACCGCGCGAACGGGGCAGGACGTGGTCGAGGGTAAGCTCGGAAGTGGAAAACGTGCGTCCGCAAAACTGGCAGATGTTGCGGTCCCGAAGGAGGATGTTCTTCCGCGAAAGCGCGCGGCTCTGCTGGGGAATGTGGCGATAGCTTAGCAGGCGGATCACCGAGGGAACCGGGACGGCTTTGCTCGTCGAGTGGACCTGTGAGGTTTGGGTCTCTTCCGCCTGAGCAACGCCCTTGAGCATGAGCACCAAAGCTCGCCGAACCGCGGTTACATTAATCGGTTCAAACGTGGCATTGAGCACTAGAACGGGCGCCTGCATCAGCGACGGACGCCGTGGCGCGCATTCGAGTGTAGCCCCCGTTTCGTTTGCAGGGCGATTCCCCGCGATAGAAATCTTCGGCCGGGGCCGCAGAACATTCGATTTGTGACGGCTGTCCATATTGAGATCGAATCCAGTTGCTGATGCTGGCCGTGAACCCTAGCCGTTCTCTCCTTTAGATGCGGATTGCACCCGGAGGGTCGTAGTCTTTCGCGCAAGGATGGCAGCGTCCGGACCGGGCTGCAAAATCGCCCGTGCAACCGTCAGACCGATCACGCTCTTGGCACCGGCTTTCTTCAATGCACGAGCGCACGCGTCCAGAGTCGCGCCAGTCGTAAATACATCATCTATCAGCAACACACGGAGGTTGTCAACCCGGGCCCCTTTTCGGATTTCGTAAGCGCCACGTACAGTTAGCCAGCGCTCGCGGCGCGACAGGAGAAGCCGCGAGGGCCGAGGTTTGGTGCGCACCAGAAGGTACGGTCCAAGCGGCAGATGCAACTTTCGAGCGAGCGGCTTGGCGATCAGTTCGGCCTGGTTGTAACCACGCTCGCGGAGGCGCGCAGGATGAAGAGGAACCGGCACTACGACGTCGACGGGGCGCAGAGCTGGATCCGCCTGAATTACTTGGTGCAGCCGCTCAGCGAACCATTGGCCCAAGCGCGTCAGCTTTTCATACTTGAGCAAGCCGATGGCGCGCACCATGTGGTCGGTATAAGCGCCGAAGCTCCGGGCACAATCGAACGCGTACACTTCCCGACGGCAGGCAAAGCATTTGGGCACCTTGGCGTCCAGAGTCACCTCGGAAACGAATGGCCGTCCGCAACATACGCATAAGGGACTCTGCAGCGATCGGAGAGATGCGAAGCATGCTGCACAAATGGGAAGCGCGCGGGCATTCGTGAGCACAGCGCCGCAGATTTGGCACGGTGCCGGGAATAGCACCGAGGCCAGCGCATCGGCAACTCCGCGAACGATGGAAACAATCATTTACCGAACAGGGACGGCCAATAACCTACACTATTTTAGGCCTTGGAGAAAGCTTGTGGACGGTCCCTACCGGAATATCAAGGCCGAGAAGCCGGCAGAGTTATCGCGGAGATCTCGGGGCCGGGGATGGCTACTACAGAAGCCCTTGTTCCTGTTTTTCCTGGCAGTTGATGCAGTAGCGGGTCCATGGTACAGCTTCGAGGCGCTTCTGTTGCAATTCCTGCTGGCACTGCAAGCACAACCCGAAGGTCCCTTCGCGAATGCGCTCGATGCCATCGTCAACCAGCTGCAGCAAAGCCCGGTCGTTATGCGTCTGCCCGAAGAGAAATTCCTTGGTGTAGGAATTCGCTGCTTTGTCCGCGAGGTCGACTGTAGGGTCCTCGTCCGCTTCGCGGCCTTCCTGACCGGTGCGAACGATGGCCTTCACCAATTCGTCGTGGCGCGCCTGCAGCTTCTTCTTGTAGTAATCCAGCCTTTTCTTATCCACTGTCATGGTCCTCAGAAGGCTTTTCGTGCCCGCAAAATCGAGTGATTGTAGCGGTGAGTTCTGCGATTGTCAATTCACCGCACGCGGGCGCCTTGCAAGCGTCCATTAGATGTAGGTTGTTCCGGAAAAGTTACCCGCCGTTTTCATTCGAAAAAACGAGCGGGATAAGAGAAGTGGAAGGCCAGAAACAGCAACCCAATGACCCCAAAGCACGCCACGCTTGCTTCGGGTCCAACCGAACCGCCAGTCAGCCAACGTGGGCCGTGAAACGATGAGTTAAGCAAATGACCTCGCGCCACCAAGCCGCTATCGGGCACCCCATAGATGAAAGTCTCGCCATAGTCCCAAGCAGCGTGCAAGCCGACGGCAAACCATAAGCTGCCTGTTCGGCGCAGCGTGAAGCAGAAGAAGAGTGCGATGAGCACGACGGACAGTGCGCCGGATAATGCTTCACCCGTATTGCCCAGATGAATGGCCCCGAAGAGAACTGACAGCAGAAGGGCTGCCGGCCAAAACCCCATTCCGGTGGCAAGAGTGAACTGACTGTAGCCACGAAACACGAATTCTTCGAAGAAGCCGGTCAATAAAAACGCAAATCCCCACAACGCGGCATAACCAATCAGCGTCCGCCCAGACAGCGCCAATTTGCCAAAGCTGAATCCATGCAGCGCTGCGATCAGCATCAATGTGATGGTGATCGCTACGAATCCCCAAACGATCCCTTGCCAGAAAAGAGACCCAAACATCTGGCGCGCCGGAAGGCCGTATTGGCCCATCGGCCGGTTTTCGATTTTCGACATGATGACAGTGGCTACGAACATCGAAATCACAAAAATGGCTTCTTGCAGGGCAGCATTCGACGCCGTCAACGTTGGAGCTGCTTGTTGCCCAGCCCGCAGGTGCAAAAGTCCTACAGCAACGCAGACAATTACCAGTAACGTTGCGCATCCGATAAGGATCGCTAGGAAAATCAGCCACCGCCAACCGGCGCGAATTCCCTGCGGACCCGCGAAGACCCGCACAATATGGCCCTCGATATCCTCGATTTTCGCCGGCGGCGGTTGTTCAGTGGGGACCGGATTTTCGTCTGGTGTCGGATTCATTGGTCACAACCTTAATTTCAGTTTTATTTCAGCCCCCTTTGTCTTGGAGGCCTCCTGGCGTTAGTTAAGTGCCTGCGACTGCGGATCATACGCGAATCGCAGCGGACCATCAAATTTTCGCAATTCGTTTGGGAGGTTGCGACGTCTTGCCGCGGCTGATAGAATCAGGAATTTGCGCGACGCGGAACGAGAGCGCTGTGCGCGAACCTTCCGCGTTTCATGGGGAAGACCGGACTGGACGCCCGGTGAGGAGAGCAAGTTGGCCAAATACGATCTTGCAATTATTGGAAGCGGGCCGGGCGGGTATGTGGCGGCAATCCGGGCCGGACAGTGGGGCCTGAAGACCGTTGTCATTGAGAAGGATCCTTTCCTGGGCGGGACGTGCCTGCACGTGGGCTGCATTCCCACCAAGGTGCTGCTCCATCACGCCGACCTTTACGAGGACTTCAAGAGAGCCGCGGAGTTCGGCTTTGAGGTCAAAGACGTCAAGGTAAATTGGCCCGCAATGATCGAGCGCAAGACGAAAATCGTGAACAAACACGCGAAAGGGATCGAATTCCTTTTTAAGAAAAATAAAGTCGAGTCGATGCAGGGCTGGGGCCGCATTGCTGGTCCGGGAAAAGTTTCCGTCGAACAAAACGGCAAGAAGACCGAGGTCGAAGCGGCCAACATCATACTCGCATCGGGCTCCAGCGCGCGGTCGCTGCCCGGGGTAGAAATCGACAACAAAAGCATTTTCGATAACTGCGGCGTGCTGAGCGTGCCAACGATACCGAAATCACTGGTGATTGTGGGAGCTGGCGCGGTAGGCGTCGAGTTTGCCTCGATTTACAAGACATTTGGCACCGAAGTCACCATTCTCGAAAAGCTGCCTCGCATGGTGCCGCTCGAGGACGAAGAAATCTCCGCCGAGCTTGCCAAAGCGTTTCGGAAACGCGGCATTCGTTTCGAGCTCGAAGCCGGAGTGGAATCGGTGAAGAAAGACGCCAAGGGCGTCAGCGTTACGTTCAAGGATAAAGAGGGCAAGTCGCAAACGATCGCGGCGGAGGGAGTTCTGATTGCTGTTGGGCGCAAGCCGAAGACCGAGAATGTGGGACTCGAAAAGACCGCGGCCAAGGTGGAGCGCGGATTCGTTCACACCTCGGCGTACATGGAGACGGCCGAGCCCCATCTGTATGCCATCGGCGATATTGTGGCTGGACAGCCACAGCTTGCGCATGCCGCGTCCATGGAAGGAATCATCGCGGTTGGGCGCATCGCCGGAAAGCCAGTGCAGCCGTTTGACCGCAATCGCTGTCCGAATTGCACTTTCTGTGATCCCCAGATTGGCTCGGTTGGATTGACGGAGAAGCAGGCGCGCGACGCCGGCCACAAGGTGAGAACGGGTAAGTTTCCATTTGTCGGAAACAGTAAGTCGTCGATTCTCGGCCATCACGAAGGATTCATCAAAGTCGTGGCCGATGAGAAGTACAATGAAATACTGGGAGTGCATTCGATCGGCTCGCTTTCGACGGAGATCATTGCGGAAGCGACTACCGCGCTTCAACTTGAAGGCACCATCGACGACATGATGGCGATGATTCATGCGCATCCGACCGTCTGGGAAGCCATGGGCGATGCATTCAACTCCGTGATGGGCCTAACAATCAACGCGTAGATGGAACCTTTGCCAATCACCGATAACACTTGCTGGGTTGTCGATGCCGGTTTTATGGCTTACGAGCTGGCGTTCGAGCTGCAACGGCGCTTGGTCGCCGCGCGCAAGGCCGGCGCGATGCCGGACGTGCTGCTTTTCTGCGAGCATCCGAACGTGATCACCCTGGGACGCAACGGCCATCTGAAGCATCTGCTCGCATCGAAGCATTTGCTGCGGCAGATGAACGTCGAATTCCATTCGACCGATCGCGGCGGAGACATTACTTATCACGGGCCTGGTCAAATTGTCGGCTATCCGATCTTGAACCTCGCGTCGATTCGGCGTGACGTGGCCTGGTACATGCGGCAACTGGAAGAAGTAATGATTCGCGCCACGGCGGAGTTCGGAATTGAAGCAGGACGCAAGACGGGCATGACGGGAGTTTGGGTGGACCGCTCGGCCGATGGGAACGAGCCCGCAATCGTGGAAAAGCTCGCCGCTATCGGCGTGCACCTAAGCCGGTGGGTGACTTCGCATGGCTTCGCCTACAACGTCTCAACCGATTTGCGCTACTTCGATTTGATTGTTCCGTGCGGGATTCAAGGTAAACGCGCCACGTCGCTGGAACTTCTGCTGGGGCGAACCGTGCATCGCGGGGAAGTTCTTCCACGCATCGTACGGCATTTCGCTGAGGCTTTTGGCCACGACGTGCGGACTGTTTCGCTTGACGCGCTCGAAGAAACTTTGCTTGAACATGAACAAGCACAGGAGGCTCCCACGCATGCAGCGGTTTGATGGGCAATGCGGAGCGGCGAGAAGGCCGCAGCTTCGCGCAACGATTTGCCGTAGAATGGTGGCGTCTCGCGCAGGGAGCAACGTATGAGCTATCCGCTCACGAGGGAGCAGCACCTCGAACTTTATTACTACATGAAGTTGAACCGTGCGCTCGATGAGCAGCTCGTGCGGTTGTTCCGCCAGAACGTCGTCGTGGGCGGACTGTACTCGAACCTCGGACAGGAAGCCACCTCAGTCGGCACTGCATACGCCCTCGAAAAGCGCGACTGGATTGCGCCGATGATTCGCAACGTTGGCGGTTTGCTCGTCAAGGGTTTTAAGCCTCGCGACATTCTCATGCAATACATGGCGCGTCGTGATTCTCCGACCATGGGCAAGGACGGTACCAGCCACTTTGGCGATTTGAAGGTTCGCCATGTCGTTTCGCCGATCTCCATGCTTGGCGATCTTGTGCCGGTGATGACTGGCGTGGCAATTGCCGGCCGCTATCTGGGCCAGAACATTGTGGCGATGACCTGGGTCGGCGACGGAGCTACTTCAACAGGTGCTTTTCATGAAGGCTTGAACTTCGCCGCAACGCAACATGCGCCGCTGGTGCTGGTCGTCGAGAACAATCAATGGGCGTATTCAACCCCGGTCGCAAAGCAAGTCCCGATTCACGATCTGGCGGATCGCGCCAAAGCGTACGGCATTGCCAGTTCCATCGTCGACGGCAACGATGTCGTGGCTGTGTATCAAACCGCCAAAGAGGCCGTCGACCGCTGCCGCGCGGGCAAAGGGCCTGTGCTCATCGAGGCCAAAACGATGCGCATGAAAGGCCATGCGCAGCATGACCCTGCCGAATACGTGCCCAAGGAAATGTTCAAGTATTGGGAAGCGCGCGACCCCATCGTGCGTTATGAAAAATATCTCACGGAAAACAGCCTATGGGATACGAAAGCTAAAACGGCTCTCGACGCGCGCATCGACAAGGAATTGAAAGAAGAACTGGAATTTGCGGAGAAATCTCCGCTGCCTCCGCCCGAGCTCGCGGAGCAAGGAGTCTACTGCGAAGGATGTCACATGGTGGAAGCCGAATGGAAGCGCTCGAAGAAGGAAGTGACGCCGCCGCAATCCAGCGTAAAGCCGGAGTGGGAAGTCGCCGATTTCGGCGGCTTCGATCTAGCGTCGACGATTTCGAAAAGGGCTGTTGCCGCGGCTGGCAACGGAGAGAAGCCCGCAACCTCCGCGCCCCCGTCGCTGGGGAAATCGATTCGTAATTCGCCTGAACCTAAATCCAATGGGCAGAAAGCAGCCGGACAAAAGCCAAATGGACGGCCGTCAAGAGCCGTGGAGACGGAGAGAATTCCCTTCGGCCGCGGCCCCAAGGGCAAGGCAGGGAGGAAGTAATGGCGCCGGTGACCATGCTGGAGGCGATCCGTCAGGCGATCTTCGAGGAAATGGAGCGGGATCCCTCGGTAGTAACCATCGGCGAAGACATCGGTGTTTACGGCGGGGCCTTCAAAGTCACTGCCGGCCTGCTTGAACGCTTCGGTTGGGAGCGCGTGATCGACACTCCGATTAGCGAGACGGCCATCATCGGCGCCGCGGTGGGCATGAGCTATCAGGGTTTGCGGCCAATCGCTGAGCTGCAGTTCATCGATTTCATCGCCTGCTGCTTCAACCAGATCACGAATTTTGTCGCGAAGTCCCACTATCGCTGGGGCGCGCCTGTGCCGATGGTAATGCGTGGGCCCTCCGGCGGAGGGGTGCACGGCGGGCCATTCCATTCCGCGAATCCGGAAATGTATTTCGTGCACACGCCCGGATTGAAGGTGATTTATCCCTCGACGGCCTATGATGCCAAAGGCCTTCTGAAGTCCGCGATTCGTGACAACAATCCGGTGCTCTTTCTCGAGCACAAATTCCTGTATCGCCGCATCAAGGAAGAGCTGCCCACGGACGATTACACCGTGCCCATCGGAAAAGCGATCGTGCGCCGCGAAGGGCGCGACCTCACGATTGTGACTTACGCAGCCATGATGCACACCTCGCTCGAGGCCGCCGAGGAATTGGCGAAAGAGGGAATCGAAGCGGAAGTGGTTGATCTGCGCACGCTGCTTCCTCTGGACAAAGAGACCATTTTGAAGTCGGTGAAAAAGACCAACAAGCTTCTTATCGTGCACGAGGACACGCGCACCGGCGGCATCGCCGGAGAAATTGCCGCCGTCGCCTGCGAAAACGCGTTCGAGGATTTGGACGGTCCTATCCTGCGCGTGACCGCGAAGGACTCGCCGGTGCCATTTTCACCGCCGCTGGAGGAGCGCTTTCTGCCGAATAAAAATGACATTCTTGCAACAGCGCGCGAACTGGCAAGATATTGAACTCTCAAGGGAGCCTAAGGAGAAAGATCAATGGCGACTGACATCATCATGCCCCAGATGGGCGAAAGCATTTTTGAAGGCACGATCACCAAGTGGCTCAAGAAGCCGGGCGAGAAGGTCGAACGCGACGAGCCGCTCTTCGAGATTTCGACGGACAAAGTTGACGCGGAGATTCCTTCTCCCGCTGCGGGCGTGCTGAAGGAGATCAAAGTCTCCGAGGGCCAGACCGTTCCCATTCAGACTGTTGTTGGCGTGATTGACGGCGCCAGCGGGGCCACAGCATCCACCCCAGTGCCTGCACCAGCAAAACAAGAGTCGGCGCAGCGACAGGATGCACGCCAGCGCGAAGATGAAAAACCGGCGCCCGCTTCCGCTCCGACCAAGCCGGAGGCGGCGAAGGCAGATGCCTCAAAGACAGCCTCTGCTCAACAGCCTGCTCCAGCCCCACAGTCCACCCCACGTCCCGTTGCTGCAACAGGTGCGGCGGCTCCTCCCCAGCGGCCGGGGACTGAAAAAGTGCGCAGCTCACCGCTGGTGCGCCGTCTCGCAAAGGAAAATGACATCGACTTGACGCAAATTCCCGGTACCGGAGCTGGCGGCAGGGTAAGCAAAAAGGACATTTTGTCTGCGATGGAAGGCGGCACGGCCAGCCAGCAAGCGCCGGCACCGTCGTATGCGCCTCCGGCTCAGCGGTCCGCGGCAGTTCCGCCTCCACCGCCTTCGGGTGGCCAGGCGCACGCGGTACTGGAGACAGCGGTTCCGCGCGAGCGCATGTACTTCGGAAACTACAGCGTCGAACCCATGTCCGTGATGCGACAGAAAATTGCCGAGCACATGGTCATGTCCAAGCGCGTGTCCCCGCACGTTTATTCCATCGACGAAGCCGACGTCACCGGGCTGGTCAAGCTGCGTAATCAGAAAAAGGAGGAGTTCGAGCGCACCACAGGCTCGAAGCTGACATTCATGCCGTTCTTCATTCGTGCCGCGGTGGAGGGTCTGCGAGCTTTCCCCACGGTGAATTCCTCCGTCGACGGCACCAACATCGTGTTCCATCGCGAATGCAATATTGGCATTGCTGTCGCGCTCGATTGGGGACTGATCGTCCCGGTGGTGAAAAACGCCGAGGAGAAGAATTTCCTCGGCCTACAGCGCGCCATCAACGATTTGGCGGAGCGTGCTCGTTCAAAGCGTCTCAAGCCCGAAGAAGTACAGGAGGGCACTTTCTCAATCACCAACCCCGGCGTATTCGGCGGTTTGATGGGATTGCCGGTGATCAGCCAGCCCAACGTCGCGATTCTTGGCCTCGGCACGATTGAGAAAAGGCCTGTGGTTGTGGACGATGCGATTGCCATCCGCTCGATGGTGTATCTGACGTTGAGCTATGACCATCGCGTGGTGGATGGCGCCATCGCGCACCAGTTCATGGGCAAGGTCAAGCACTTCCTCGAGAACTGGACGGAAAGCGTCCTCTAGAGTTCCCCAGCCAGTCTCTCCAACGGGGCGGGATCGCTCTCTCGCCCCGTTCCTATTTTCAAGTGTTGGCGACAGCCGCGGACTTTGCGGACGGCAAGTTCTATTGCAGGCGCAAGCGCAGGCGCTCGGCGAACATTTCCACCTGCGGCAGCGGAATCACCTTGATCTTCTGCTCGTCGAACAGGCGCGCCACAAACTGATGCCTGGGATTCTCCTGCGAAGGCGCAACCTCGGTGATTGCTGCGAACTCCGAATCGGCGTGGCGCGCGCGAATGCATTCCGCTGTATAGACAAACACTTTCGCCTGTGCCAGGTCTCGCGCCAGCGACAATGCTTGCGCGTATCCACGCGTGCCGTTGTACCGGTAACCGTAATCGATGCGTAGAGGGTCGCCGGGCTGCGTGAATTGTTCCGCCCTCACGTTTTTTTCCATTTTCGCGAGGATGCGATGCCTGCGGAATACGTCGTTCAGCTTCATGCGAATCCATGCGCGGGTGTTTTCCAGAATCATCGCGCCGCGTCCGGTGCGCGCCGGCGCAGCCACGTGGTCGTGATAGAGCCGCTCCAGTTCCGCGTCAAAATCTTCGCTCATCACCGCCTTGCGCGGGCTGAGTTGCAGCGTATCGGAGAGGGTCTGCTCCATTTTTTCGATCCACGCGGCGCTCGCGCCGGTGGCGGCAAGTTCCGCTTGGAAAGCAGCGGGAAGAGCGCGCAGAAGCGCGTCGTCGGCGTTCGGATGCAGCCTGCGTACGCGCAGAATTTCCGCATCGTCCTCAATGAGCCGCGCACGGGCCACTTGTTTCCGCGGGTCTTCCAGGAGAATCCCGACGTTCAACCACTCGTCACGGATCAGATTCGGTGTGTAGCGCAGAACGCGATAGATCAGCATGGTTCGATTCGATTCATTCATGGTTCACGTCCAGTTGGGAAAAGGCACTCGCGAAGAGTTCTTCGCACTCAGAATCATCTCCCGCACGAGCTTGCGCCTGCGAAGCAACTGCTCCAGCAAGCGGTAGAGGGCGTCCTGGTCGAAATTGTACCATTCGGGCGGAATCTCCCGCGCAACCTCGTCCAGCACGCTTTCATCCATCCGTTTCTCCACGCGCTCGATCCAAGGCTCGAATACTTCCCAGCCGCGCACCGTTTCGTATACCCGCGAGCGGGCGTAAATTCCGCGCAGCGGCGCATCCGGGAAATTCCATTCCGAGGCATTAAAGCAAAAGCCGTGATCGATCATCACGGCGCGATAACGCTCCGAATCCCGCGCGCGCAAAAAGATCGCCTGCCGTCCGTTGGTGTTGCAGGTCCATTTGTCGAAGACGAAAATACCGCAAAAGTCGGTCAGATTCTCAACCTGATGCAATTGCTCATCGGGCAGAAAATCGTATACGGCCGTTGTTGCCGGATGGCCGGGATACTGCGAGCCGAATTCCAGACCCGGTGTGCACGGCGCTCTGCCCCGGCCAAGCTGCACCACCAAATCCTCGGTCAACTCCACCATTTCCGGGCGCACCTCGACGACCGCTGCGCCCGCCACCGCCACTCCGATTCGCGCCGCCAATCGTGTGCCCAGCAATTCATTCGCCAGGATGCGCGTCCCCTGTGGATTGTTCTGGAATTTGACGATATAGAAGTTTTCATCTTCGCAGCGCATTAAATGGGACTGCGCCCCGCCGCGCATTCGTCGGATGTGTTCGATAGCTAGCGGCATCGCGCCGTTATGCTAGCCAGCGTTCTCGCGCGCGGCAAGAAAAACATTTTCAATTTGGGAATGAGTACTGAGTCGATAAGACACTGAAAATTCCAAAGTGCCGAACTGTTTCAAGATGGCACATATGCCTAGGTCTTTCGCGCGTTCACACCTTCAGTCCGATCCAACGCATCAGGTCCAGAGCGTTGCTCTTCGGCACGATCCCGTCGCGCAATTTGTAATCAAAACTCATCTCCCCGTTCACAATCTGATCCTCGAAGTGAACGTTGCGAACGTTTCCGTCGAGCGTTGCTTGGATGCGCGTAAGCGCCAGGTCGTGAGTCGTAACCATGCCCACGGCGTCCCGTGCGAGCAGCGCGTGCAGCAGGGCTTCTGAGCCGATCTGCCGGTCGTGCGAGTTCGTCCCCTCCAGCAATTCATCAAACAGAAAAAGAAGCGGACCGTCCTTTTCCGAAAGGGCCGTCACCTGGCGGATGCGCAGAATCTCCGTATAGAAATTCGAGCGGCCCTCCTGCAGCGAATCCGTGCTGCGAATCCGCGTGCCTAGCGCCATCGGGCACAACCGCAACGACTTCGCGCGCACTGGGGCCCCGGCCATCGCCAACACCACGTTGACTCCTACCGTACGCAACAACGTGCTCTTCCCGGACATATTCGAGCCGCTCACCAGCCACACTCGTGTCCCGTCACCAAGATGCACGGAGTTTCGCACGCATTTCGTGGCCGCAATCAAGGGATGCCCGAGCTCCTCGCCGGCAAAAAAAGCGCGCACTTCGCTGGCCTTCCTGAATTCCGGAAAACAATCGTCGGGGTGCTCGTAAGCGTATGCGGAAAGCGAAAGCAGCGCTTCGAACTCGGCGACCGCTTCGACGCAAAACTGCGCCTTAGGTCCCTCCCGCTTCCTCCAGGAGTCGGCGGCAAGGCCAAGCTGAATTGTGTACAGCAAAGGCAGCTCAATGACCTTCATAAGCAAGCTGTCCCGCGCATCAATCCAATTCACAAGGTGCGCCAGCTTTTCTATGGCACGCGAAGCGGGTTGCGGCCCGGCTCGCAGCTCGCGCTGGAAACGGCACAGTTTCTCCGAGGCAAATTCCCCGGTTTCGATCTGCTTCAGTATTTTCGAAAAAATCAGCAGCCCGTCTTCATTGCAACCAATCCCGCTAATGGCTGCTTCGGCGCGCTTTCGTAGCCGCGCGTAGACGCCGGTATTGATGACCAGCACGATGAAAAACGGCAAATAGTGTGACCAACCGCTTGCCACCCACACCACCGTGACGGCGACCTGCAACATTGCCAGCGCCACGGCGGCAGCTCTTAGGACGGGATTTGCAAGCCTGAGAGGCGCCTCCGCCCAAGAGACGAGCGCTTGCGCGTCGACCGTTCCTACCAGGCCCGCACTCAGGAGCGAGGTCTTTTCACGGAGGTCCAGTTTTTCGCCCAGTTCGCTCACGATGCCCTGCCGCTCACGTATCTCCGCCACAGATGCCGGCGACAGAAGCCAATTGGCTAGGCATTGCTCACCCATCGGCGTTTGCGCGGACGAGAGAAGCTCGAACAGTCCGCCGCGTCCAAAAATGTCCAGGTCATCCGCGTAGATGTGGCCTGCATCGCGGAATCGCTCTCCGAATGCTCCGCTTCCGCTCCAGCGATCTTCGATCCTTGCCAAGCCGCGTTCGTAAAACGCCGCGGCGTGTTCCGCGCGGGTGCGTGCGCGAATCGTGAGCTCATGCCATACCGCGAACGCAATGTATGTGAGGATGGGAATCAGAAGCCAGTAAGGCGACACTCCATGCCGTAAGAGTGCGTACCACGCCAGCGCCAGTCCCGCCACAATGACCAGCAATTTGCAATTGCCAATGCGGATATGAACACGTTCCTGCTCGGCGCGCACTTGCATTCGAGCATTCCGCCGTGCGGTATATTCCATCGATGGTGAATTCAGATTCGTCTCTGGCTCCTGCGGCCTTGACGTGCAGTGAAGCGGCTTTTCCCTGAGCCGCACCAGTTTACATCGAGTGCCGCTTTTTTATCCGGGCAACAGCCCCTAAACGCCGTATTTGCAACGTTGGCTCGCAGACGTTCGGCCCGAATCCAGTTTGGACCTGAGGATATCCCTCTTCGGACGCGAGATTACATCGTGTTTAGAGACCGGTATTTCGGTGCACGGAGTTTTAACGCGCTGCAGCAAATTCGACGCGACTATTCACGCTCATTGCGGTCCTAGCAGACTGGCATGCAGTTCTCTTGCCTTCTCCTTGAGCGGGAGATTCGAGTCGGCATCTTTCCAGATTAAGAGAAAACGTTCTAGCGTGCTGATTGCTTTGTCTTTTTGGCCTGTGATGGCATAGTCTTTGGCCAGTATGTAGTGGTCCTCCAGGCATTGCTGCTGAGGTTCCCATCCGCTACACCCGTCCGGCAATTTTACCACCTGCTCGTACGAAGCGATCGCTTGATCAATGTCACCGGCGATTTGGTATGTATGCCCCAACGTGTCGAGCCTTATCGGCACGGTGGATCCTGATCCATCCGTGTGGAGCTGCTCCAAAAACTGCAACGCTTGGGCGCTTTCGCCCTTCGCATCGGCGATTTCGGCTTTCAGAATTCCTAGATAGGAAGATTGCTCCTCAGAATGGTTATCCGCCAAAGGAACAATTTCGTTAAGAATCTTCTCCGCTTTGGCTACCTCTCCTGCGCGGGCATAAGCCTGGCCAACCAGTGATCCGTAGGGTACCTTATCTTCGATCGCGGGGAAATTCGCCATAATCAGGTCCAATTGAGCAATCTGATCCTGTTTGCGCCCTTCGCCTGAAGCGATCACAGCCAACAGGTAACGAACCCGAGCGACTGCGAACGGCTTTTGGGCTGCGCTATCAATCTTCAAGGCGTTTTTCAGATAATCCAGCCCTTTCTGATAATTCCCGCGATACAGCTCGAGAAGCCCGAGCGACCGGAGCCCACTTTCTTCGAACTTCGAATCGCTCGATAACCCCGAGAAAAAACGTTCTGCTTCGGAGATCTGGCCATCCTGAACCAGCGTAAACCCGTATTCCCGGCTAATGTTCCCGGCGACTCGAATTTGCGGATCGATCTGAAAAGCCTTGTCATAAGCCTGCAGGCTAGTTGTGAGCTTTCCTAACGAGTGGTATGCCGTAGCCATATCGATGTAGGTATGAGCGTTATTCGGAGTTAAACGGAGGATTTGCTGATCCTGCTGCAGGCCTTCGATGGGGTGGCCGTGCATACGCAACAAGCGCGCGTAGCCGAAGCGCATGTCAAGATCGTCGGGATATTCCTCAAGGTAACGTTCATAAAGCTGTATCGCATCTTCCACGTGTCCGCGGTCATCCGCGTATTGTGTCTGAATGATTTCTCGTTCACGTGGCGTTATCCGTGAGGAATTTGCCAGCGCCTTTTCGTAGTATTTTTGCCCTTCGCTGTATTCATTGTAAACAAAACTGTAATAGGCGCTGCCCAGCGCAGCATTTGCCATGGCAAAGTCGGGATCAATCGCGACCGCCTCCCGAAAATTCGCAAGGGCTTCATCGTATTTGGCAGCCTGCCAAAGCAGTTTGCCGTTGGAATAGTCTTTTAGAGCCTGCAAGGAAGGGGTGGTGACCCGAGCCAATGGCAATTGGGCCCGATGAATTTGATACAGAGACTCACCTAGATCCCGGCGCACCTGCGCTGAAATTTCGTCGAGGGCGTCAAGCAGATGATCTTCGCCGTGCGAACGCCCTAAATACGACCGCACCGTTTCGTCAGTTTGCGGATCAATGAGCTGAGCGGCGATCTCGTATTCCTGGCCAGTGCGTGTCACGCTCGCGGCGATTAGTCCACGGATGTTCACGCGCTGGCAGATTTCCCGCCCCACCCCTCGGGTGATTTTCTGGCCTGCGGTCTGGCCCATCATCTGAAGGATTGGCGCGAGTTGATCGTGCGGGAAAATGTTCACACGATGCGACTGCTGCAAGCTGACGCTAAAGGCCGTCCCGAGGGCGTAGTCGAAGCGTGGATCGCCCGTTTGATTCTCGAAGTCGGTAACCAGCACCGCATCGCGCGTATTGAACGAAAGCGCCGAGCGTCCGCGAAGGAACCAATCTCCGAGGACGCCCAGAATCGCCAGCGAACTGCAGGCAAGGAGAAGAGTCGTTACGAACGCGCGTCTCCGCTTGCGCCGGCGCGCCTCGGCCGTGACAGTGTCGAAAGGGGCGCGGCTCGAAGATACAGGCGCTTCGGACTGCGCATGCCGCGCCTCGCTTCCATTGATTTCCTCGATACGGCCAATGAACCGGTAGCCCCGCCGCGGAATGGTTTCGATGAATCGCGGATTTTCGGATTCATCGTCCAAGGCCGTACGCAGCTTGTTGACGGCGGTATTCAGGCTGTCTTCAAAGCCGACGAAGGTACCCTCCGCCCACAGCCGTTCACCCAACTCCTGGCGTGTAACCATCTCTCCTGGGCGCTCGAGCAGAATCGCAAGCAGCCGGAAGGGCTGGTCGGAAATTTTTACTCTTGCGCCGTTTTTGCGTAGTTCTCCGGCAGGCACGTCGCATTGGTAGACGCCGAAGGAAACCACGCGCCGAGAGGGGCTAGGCTCGTTCATTTGAGTACCTAGGATATTTGTGGCCGTGATCTTAGCACATTCGCCCGAAAATGCTCGGAGATTCGATTAGCTGGTTCTCTAACTCTCCGGCTGCTACATGTTTGGCCGTTTAGGAAAAAATTAGATAAGAATCAGCCACCGTTCATTGACTCGCCGGCAAGTCGGCAGGAGAATGCCCGCCATTTGCACCACTTCCAAATCTTTGATTGCGAGGACGCTTACAATGCCACCTGCCATGCCTAAAGCTGACGATCGCGTTGAGCCTGAAAGGGCGTTCGAAGAGTGGCTAATTGCCGCGCTTGAGCATGGGCGCGCGCAACTCGCGGCGCGCAGATTTGCCTCTCCGTCGATGGCTGCTCCTCAGGTCGACCGCCTGCCAGTGGCCTCTCGTGATGGAAACCAATTCGTGTAGGAAAACGCGTCTGGCCGCGTGCCTTTCGAAAATGAGCCCTCCGTGGCGTCGGTTTTCTCTTAGCCCGACCCGAAGTGCCGGGATCGGTATTCTTACCACTCCAAGAACATGCAAGTCGAATTGTCGATAGCCTGCGTACCCAATTCCGCTGCGACTGGCCAAACAGCGCTCTGTCGCAAAATGGGGTCATAGGCTACAATGCTCCACGAACCCTAATCACGGAGAGGTGGCCGAGAGGCTGAAGGCGGCGGTTTGCTAAACCGTTGTAGGGCCAAAAGCCTTACCGGGGGTTCGAATCCCCCCCTCTCCGCCAT
>JBAQYT010000073.1:0-5994 GCA_049787175.1 Candidatus Acidiferrales bacterium
CGTAACTCACGCAAAACAAAGGAGAAAACATTTTCTAATCGGGACTGAAAACGCGCTTTTTTCATCCGCCCGATTAGCCCGGTCTACAGCTTTTCATAGCCCGTTCCTGGCCGTCTCGGATGGCCACTTCGCACCGCCAGTCCCGTCCTTATCTGCTATAATCGCTTCGTTGATGGGCTGCACCCGCTGTTCGGGGCGGCACCGGAGGTCAACATGAGCGCTTCTCCCTCTGCACGTAAGAGTGCAGGCAACGGCAAAATCACCGTGCCTGACATTCTCCATCGCAAGACTTCTGTCGATTCGCCGAATTTGCAGCCGAAAATTACCTGCCTCACCGCCTACGACTATCCCACCGCGCGCCTGCTCGACGAGGCTGGCGTCGACATTCTTCTTGTCGGCGATTCTCTCGGCATGGTTGTTCTTGGCGAGGAAACCACTTTGCCGGTCACGCTCGACGAAATGCTGCATCACGTCAAAGCGGTTCGCCGCGGAACCGAGCACGCACTTCTTGTGGCGGACATGCCGTTCGGCAGCTTCCATATCTCCTTGGAAGAAACCGCTCGCCACGCGATTCGCCTGGTCAAGGAAGGCGGCGTCGACGCCGTGAAGCTCGAGGGCGGCGAAAAACGCATGGAAGCGATCGCGCGCCTCGTCGAATCGGAAATTCCCGTGATGGCTCACATTGGCCTTACGCCGCAATCGGTTCTCGAACTGGGCGGTTTTCGCGTGCAGGGAAAATCCGCCGAGTCCGCCGAACGCCTCTTGCGCGACGCGCGCGCCGTCGAAGCCGCGGGCGCTTTTTCCGTGGTTCTCGAATCCGTTCCGCGGGAGCTCGCCGCGCGCATCACGCGCGAGCTGCGCATCCCCACCATCGGCATCGGCGCGGGCCCCGATTGCGATGGCCAGGTGCTCGTCTTCCATGATCTGGTCGGCTTGAGCTTGAACGGCACACCGAAATTCGCCCGCCAATACGCCAATGTAGGCGCGGAGATTTCTCGCGCCGCTCGCGAATTTTGCGAGGATGTCCATGGCGGCCGCTTCCCATCCGACGCGGAGTCGTTCCACGCGCAGCAGTGGGCCGCCGGACAGCCGAAAACGCAGGTCCACTAAATGAGGAGGCTCAAAAAGGTATGACTCTCGACGACGTTCACTTGCTCTATGCCTATAATTCCTGGGCCAATCATCGCGTCCTCGACGCGTGCACACCACTCGACGCTGCGCAACTCACCCAAAATCTGCATTCCAGTTTTCCATCCGTGCGCGATACGCTGACGCACATCATGCTCGCGGAATGGCTGTGGCTGGAACGCTGGCTCGGCCGCTCGCCGGGTTTCCCTTCCGGTGATTTCCCTGACCTTGCGTCCGTTCGCGCTCGCTGGCAAACAATCGAAACTGACTTGAACGCGTTCATTCAAAAATTGTCAGCGGCGGATCTCGATCGCGTCGTCGAATACAAAAATACGAAAGGCAACGCGTTTTCGAATCCCATGCGGCAAATGCTGCAGCACGTCGTTAACCACGGCACATATCATCGCGGCCAAATCACCACCATGCTGCGCCAGTTGGGCGCGACGCCTTTGACCACGGACCTCATTGCTTTCTACCGCGAGCAAGCCGGCCAGGCTCATAACTAAATGCGTCAGCACCCATGGAAATCATTCGCAACATCGATTGGATGAAGCAGACTCGCCAAGGCGAGCAGGCCGCGCGCGCCGCCGAATCGGCCCATCGTCTCACCGGTTTTGTGCCTACGATGGGCGCGCTGCATGAAGGCCATCTTTCGCTGGTCCGCGCCGCAAAGCAGCTATGCACGCCCGTGATCGTTTCGATTTTTGTCAATCCCGCGCAATTCGGTCCCAGCGAAGACTTGGAAAAATATCCGCGCAATTTCGAGCACGATTGCGATTTGCTCGAAGCCGCTGGCGTCGATTATTTATTCGCGCCGGACGCCGCGGAAATTTATCCGCGGGGATTTCGGACTTTCGTGCGCGTGGATGGTTTGAGCGAAAAATTCGAAGGACGCATTCGCCCTGGGCACTTTCAAGGCGTGAGCACGGTTGTGTTGAAGCTTCTCGAAATCGTGCGTCCGCGCTTCGCGTATTTCGGCCGCAAGGACGCGCAGCAGGCGCGAATCATCCGCCAGATGGTCCGCGATTTGAATCTCGACGCTGAGATTGTCGTCTGCCCCATTGTTCGCGAATCGGACGGGCTGGCCATGTCGTCGCGCAACGCATATCTCAATCCTGCCGAACGGCGCGCAGCCGCCGTGCTCTACCGTTCGCTCGACGCAGCCCGGCGCCGAATCACCGCGGGTTCGCGCGCCTCCGCGGAAATTCTGGACGCAGTGCGTTCAACGGTGTCCTCCGAGCCGCTTGCCCAACTGGATTATGCCGCGCTCGTCGATGCGGATTCGTTCGAGACGCTCGATTTCCTGCGAGGCTCGTGCCTTCTGCTCATGGCCGCACGAGTTGGTTCCACGCGCCTGATCGATAACATGCTCATCGACGAGCACGGCGGCAGTTTCTCTGTCGCCGTGTAACGCCGGCGCTGCCGGAAGCACGCCGAACGATGTTGTGGATGAAGTTTGGGGAGCGCGTTGCGGTCACGACCGCGCAATTTCTTCGAGCACTTCCGCGGCGTGCCCCTTTGAGCTAGCTTTGTCCCACACGTGGCGGATTTTGCCTTCCGGGTCGATCCAATAGGACATGCGCACAATGCCCAGGAAGGTTTTCCCGAGAAAACTTTTCATCCGGCGCGCGCCGTAGGCCTCAATCATTTCGAACTCCGGATCGGAAAGCAGCGCAAAATTCAAATTGTATTTCTCCTTGAATTTTGCCTGCCGCTCAACGGAGTCCGCGCTGCAACCCAAGATCACCGTATTCAGTTTGTCGAATTGTTTCTTGGCATCGCGAAACTCGGACGCTTCATTCGTGCATCCGGGAGTCATCGCTTTGGGATAGAAATACAAAACCACATTCTTCCCGCGGAGATCCTTCAGCGCCACTTCTTTTCCATCATCGGCCGGCAATTTGAACTCCGGCGCTCGCACGCCTTCTTTCAACGGTTCTCTCATCTTCCTTCACCTCTGTCATTTCTGGCGCAGCAATCGGCCCAGGATTTCATTGACGGTCTGCGGATTGGCGCGGCCCTTTGTTTCCTTCATTACTTGCCCCACGAAAAACTTGAAAACGCCTTCATTGCCCGCGCGATACTTCTCGACGTTCGCGGCATTTTTGGCAATCACATCGCGGCAAAGTTTCTCGACGCTTTCCGCATCGCTCATTGGAGAGAGGCCTTCCGACGCGATCACTTCGGCCGCGGATTTGCCGCTCTCGAACATTTTCGCCAATGCGCGCTTCCCAATGGCGCCCGTAATTTCATTCCGTTCGATTCGTCGCAGCAAATCCGCCAGGGCTTCGGCTCCCACCGGAGATTGCGAAATTTCCTTGCCTGAATCATTCAGGCGGCGAAGCAAATCCGTTTGGATCCAATTCGCCGCCGATTTTGGCGCCGCGCCCGCGCGAATCGCGGCTTCGAAATAATTCGCAAGCGCGGCCGTGGCCGTCAGCACTCCCGCGTCATACGCGCTGATTCCGTATTCGTTCAAAAACCGCGCGCGCTTGGCATCAGGAAGCTCGGGCATCTCGGCCAAAATCGCGCTCTTGCGCTGCGATGTGACTTCCACCGGCAACAAATCCGGCTCGGGGAAATACCGATAATCGTGCGCGAATTCCTTGGAGCGCATCGGTTCCGTGCGGCCCGCGGCAACGTTCCACAGGCGTGTTTCCTGCGCGACGGTTCCGCCGGATTCCAGCACGCCGATCTGCCGCTCGATTTCATACTCCAGCGCGTGTTGCAAATAGCGGAACGAATTCAAATTCTTCACTTCGACTTTTGTGCCGAATTCCCGAGCGCCGCGCAGCCGCACACTCACGTTCGCATCGCAGCGAAGCGAGCCCGCTTCCATGTTGCAATCGCTCACCTCCGTATATTCCAAAGCTTGCTTCAAATTCGTCAAATACGCGTAGGCTTCTTCCGGAGAACGCAGATCCGGATCGCTGACGATTTCGATGAGCGGCACTCCACAGCGGTTGAAATCAATGTGGCTGTACTGCGCCGCATCGGCGAAGCCTTCATGCAAATTCTTGGCGGCATCGTCTTCCATGTGCAGCCGCGTGACGCCAATTCGCTTCTTCTCGCCGCCAAAATCAATATCGAGCCAGCCGCCCATTGCGAGAGGCAATTCGTATTGCGAGATTTGGTAGCCCTTCGGCAGGTCGGGATAAAAGTAATTCTTGCGCGCGAACCGCGAATGCATTTGGACGTCGCCATGCAGAGCCAGCGCCGCCTTTATCGCGAGCTCCAGCGCTCGCCGGTTCAGCACGGGCAGCGCGCCTGGCAGGCCGAGGCACACGGGACAGACGTTCGTATTCGGCGGATCGCCGAATCGCGTGGAGCAAGCGCAGAAGGCTTTCGTTGCCGTGGCGAGCTGCGCGTGCACTTCAAGGCCGATCACACTTTCGTAGCGGGCGCGGACTTCGGCGGGGATTTGTCCGGCGCGTTCCGCCGTTGACGCCGCCGTGCGTGAAGTTGATGGAGTCATCGAATTCACGGATTATAACATCCTCGCGAATACGCTTTCGATTTAGGCGCAGCGCTTCGCTCGGGCGCGTAGCAGCCAAATTGTCTGGCGTCGATGCCGAACGACTGGCCCGCCGCTACGCGACGGACGGGCGCAACCCTTCCTTCGTCAGGGTATACAAGCGGCGCCCCCTACGACCGGATGGCGGGGCAAAGCGGCGTCAAGCCCGCGCTGCAAAGATGATTCCGTCGCTGGCGTTTAGCATTCCCCACCCTTCGCAGAAGGCGCGAAGGATGGGGCACCCGTCTGCGCTGCAAAGATAATTCCGTCGCTGGCGTTCAGCATTCCCCACCCTTCGCAGAAGGCGCGAAGGATGGGGCACCCGGTGAAGCGGGCCGACAGAGACGGTCGGCCCCTAGAAAGGCCTGTCTCAACAAGACTAGCGAAGCACAGGCTGAGAGCCTGTGCTACCCAAAGAAAAAGCTGGCGGCGTAAAGCCGCCGCTACTTGCCGCCGCAGGTGTATTCCGCACCCAAGCTAGAGTTCCCACGCTTAGCAACAACGGCGAAGGATGAGGCACCGGCCGTTACCCTTTCAGGAAGGGGCACCGGCAGATTCCGTGCAAGGACAACAGCAGATTCCTCACACGGCCAAAATGCGGCCGGTTCGGAATGACACACATTTGCTTACGCGAGGCGACGAAATACGCGACTGGAGCCGCGCGAAGGCAAAGCGGCGTCGAGCTCCGGCTTCGTCCGTGGGACTCGCCGGAGTCCGCGAAGCGGACCGCCGCACTCCAAAAAAGCGAATAACGACGCGCGCTGCGCAACGGACAGCCGCGCATCAGGCATTCCCACCCTTCGCGTTTTTTTTCAGCTTGCGCTGCAGAAGCAGCGCGGGACGCGGAGGATGGGCCACCCCGCCTTCCATCGCGAACAGGCAAGGCAATAACAGCAGGTCCCTCACCGCCATCCCGCAACAACAGCGGGCTGGGTTCGGGATGACAACAAAACAAGCGAAATGGGCCGACAGACGGGGGTCGGCCCCTAGAAAGGCCTGTCTCAACAAGTCTAGCGAAGCACGGGCTAGGAGCCTGTGCCATGCAAACGGACGAAGAAGCTGACGGCGCAAAGCCGCGGCTATTTGCCGCCCCAGGTGTATTTCACGCCGGCTAAATAATTTAGTCCGAGCGCGGGATAGCCGACGGCATCGGAATAGCGGCGGTCGAGCAGATTTTCGGCGTGCGCTAAAACCGAGAATCCGCCCCGGACGGCGAATTGCGTGCCGAGGTCGAGGCGGAAATAGCCGGGGTTGCTGGTGAAGCCGAGGCCCAGGAAATCGCTGTCTGTGGAGCGGCCGACAAAATAGCCAGCCAGGTTCCAGTCCATGCGCCGGAACGCAGCGTTCAGAAT
>JBAQYT010000080.1:0-14393 GCA_049787175.1 Candidatus Acidiferrales bacterium
GCGACTCCGGGGCTCTCTCTGCCTAGCTAGTTGTTCTATGCAAAGTCACCTATTGGTAGGAAGTCGAACCCGTATTTCGGCCTTGAAAGGGCTGGCAAAGTAGCGTGTTCCTTAGCAATTTGAGTGATTTGTTGGATTTTTGCAATGATCTTGCATCAATTGTCCATCTTGTCACGCCAATAACGGATCGTGTAGGGCACCAGCGCAACCAAGACTGACAAGGTTGTACCTGCTGCAAGGATCAACGAAAATATCCGAAGGCATCTTAGTCCCCAGTGCTCCGCCACGCCGAGCGCTGCATAAGAAACCACCACGCCCCATAAGTTTTGGTTCAAGTTGATGTTGAATTTGTCTTCAGGATTCATATCACAAACACTTATTTTCCTTCAATCCGCGCGGGGTTTCTACTCTGCGTCTCGCAGCCGGTAGAGCGCAGCTATGTAGCTAAATATGTTCTGCACGAAGTAAATCGGCGTTACAAGCATGGAAATCGTACCCCACCACCCAAACACAAGGTTTTTGAGCGTGTATTCCCAGAAGTATTTATGAAAGCAAGACCTGCACATATTCGCGTGGATCGCATGTTCTTTCCGTCTGATTAGCATCCCTTCATTTCGGTAGAAGGAAGTAAATCGTGTCCGACAAATGCTGCCGCACCGCTGACAGGTGTTCATGGGCTTTCCGGTACCATACTTGCCTCTATCTTGCCATCATGTGCCGATACCGGCGCGCTTTCCATCACCAAACGGGCCGGGCATTGCCCAAACAATCAAGTCATTTGATTCCACCCTCTGGTTGGGCGTAGACTTGCCGCGCGAAAGAAACACAACTCTCACATGAAAAAGAAACCGAAAGATGATACACGGAGCGTTGCCAACGACGCACTACCTCACGACTTATTGGTGGCCACTGCCGCAGGTGCTGCTACGGCGATTGGAACAGGTGCTGCCACGGCCATTGGAAAGGGGGCTGTCTTAGGCGTGAAAAAGCTCGTCGAAAAAGCAAAGCCGAAAACTAAAGAGTCGAAAATCATCCTTACGGACAAGGATGACTAAGCCGCACCACGAGTGAGTCGCCATATTCCAGCAAGAGTGAGCTGATGTCGGTTAGGTCCATCTAACCCGGAATTTCCTTTTTGGCTTCCGAAGACGGGAGCCATTGTACACTCGTCTCGCTTATTCGATTACCCGTCAGACGTATGCGGGGTATAGAGGTGGCAGGGCACACGCGGAAACCCTCATTATGACTGGGGTTTTTGATGGGTGCGATGATTTCAGCCAATGTTTATGCGGGTTCTGGCGCATAGGAACCGGCAGGGTGTCGTCCTTTCGGCCCATGCCCCCTCTATACCCGTCAAGAAACGCCCGCGTATGGTTACAGGGCCGGGAAAAGTGATGCACCCGCTGAATAGCAAATGTCCGGCAATCCGACGAATCAGGAGTTAGACGCTTCGACGCGGTGTAAACTCTGGGGTGATCGAAGAAACAGGGCGACTTGACGGGTCGTACACTCCGATTCCGCTGGCCAATTTAGCTTCTTGTCAAATTGAAGGCTCAAGATGAACGACCAAAAAAAGAAGGAGCAGTATTCTGGAGTGCGAGATCAAGAGATCCGTGCGGCGCTGGATCAGCATTGGGCGGCGTCCGATGCCAACGATTTTGAAACGGAGCACCGCATCTATCACGAAGACGCGGTGCTGGAATACCCGCAGTCAGGCGAGCGAACCCGCGGTCGACGCAACATACAGAACCAACGCGCTAGTCAGCCGAGCAAAAAGCGGTTTGCTGTCCGACGAATCATTGGCGGCGGTGATCTCTGGATCACCGAATTCATCCTGACATATGACGGCAAGCCATCCTACACCGTGAGCATCATGGAGTTCAGGGACAACAAGGTTGCGCGGGAAACACAGTACTTTGCCGATCCCTTCGTGGCTCCTTCATGGCGCGCCCAATGGGTCGAACGGATGGATACATAATCCCGAAGCACGAGAATTCGCTAACGACACCGCCATTTGCGGTTTGCAGCATAATTTGTCGAGAACAGAGATTAACGCCAGAGACTTGCCAAGTCCTGATCAACGCGGTAATCGGAAAAGTAGCTGCTAGTATGAGTAATGTCCTTGTTGGACGGTCCAGGATTCAACCGCCCGGACTTGCTTGCTCTGGTATAATGCCCGCCTGATTGGGGCCGTCGTGCTTTGGCGAAAACAGCGTGAGTCTGCGATTGCTCGCAGTTCGGTAAAGGAGGATTGGTATACTCGTCTTCCCGCCGAGAAGAATCGCGTTTTCGACAGCATTGTCCGCGAGTGGGAAGACGCCTATGCCGTTTTCTCCGTGCCGCTGGACGACGCGCTGACTCTCCGCTCAGAGGGCAAGCTTATGCACGCACGCCAATGCGTGGAGATCGCTGCCGCGGTCGTGACCGGCCTCACCGGACCCCTGGCAGCCTCTTGCCGTACTCTGGAAAAATGGGGACGCCAACTTGTCGCTCCTCCTGCCGTGGCGGCGCTCAATCCGTCTTTTTACCGCAGCGAAGCGGCTCAGCAGAACGCCCAATGGAACCAGCTCATGCATCGGATTCTCTTTGGCAGCCGGTCGCGATTCCTGCATAAGCTCCGCGTGATCGAAATGAGCGTCAGCGTTCTCGCAGACGAATTCCATCGCGAGGCCGAAGAATTGTCCGCCGGTGTGCACATCCACCCGGACTCTTCTTGGCCCAGACTGGATGAACTCCATTACGACCTGAATACTTGCCTGCGTGAAACCGTTGTCGTGCTCAAGTCGTTTATTCTGGCATTACCTCCCAGGAATTTGGCTCTCTTTCACGATGACTTGAGCACCGCAGCCTCGGCTGCTCGCGAGGTTCTTCGCCCAACAGTCTCCCGCGTTCCCCGGTAGACGCGCAGGCGATTTCCGAAGAAAATAGTAGTCCGTACCTGCTTCTGCGGCGCAGTGGGGATTAGCTGGTGATTCTTAGAATACCGGCGCATTCCTGGAACGTTTAAGTACAACTTCTGGATTAGGCGGCGCATCGGAGAAGACAGATGCGTCGCGTTGGGTATCGTGGCCCGAACGAGGCGAATCGAAAACGGCGAAGTGCCGGAAGCGGATGCGATCCGCCTGGCGCAGCAGGGTGACGCGGCGGCTTTTGAGCGGCTCTATCAGATCCACCAACGCCGCGTTTACTCACTGTGCTTGCGGATGGTCGGAAACACGGCTGAAGCAGAAGACTTGACTCAAGAGGCCTTTCTGCAGCTGTTTAGAAAAATCAGCACCTTCCGCGGCGAATCTGCCTTTTCGACATGGCTTCATCGACTTGCCGTTAACGTAGTGCTGATGCGGTTGCGCAAGAAAACCGGCTCGGAGACTTCTCTCGAGGAAGTAACCGAACCCGATGAAGAAAGCGGCGGCCCGCGCAGGGATTTCGGCGGTCCCGACCTTGGGCTCAGCGGTTCGATCGATCGCGTGAACCTGCAACGGGCTGTGGATCAGTTGCCGGCTGGCTACAAGGCGGTGTTTGTGCTACACGATGTGCAAGGCTACGAGCACAACGAGATCGCGGATATTATGGGCTGCTCCATTGGCAATTCGAAATCGCAACTGCATAAGGCTCGCATGAGATTGAGAGATCTTCTCCATGAAACCGAAAGGCAAAAAGCTCGCGATGAGCGTCAGGCTTTCAAGCAGGACGCTGCGGGCGAGGACTGAACGCCATGGTACCGATGCGTTGTAACGAATTCCGGCAGTTGAGCGGTGAGTGGATGGATGGCGAACGTAATCCAGCGGCCGCGTCGCACATGGCGGGATGCATACGCTGTCGTGCTCTGATCGCTGACCTGGAGATGATTCGCAATGCCAGCGCGCTTCTGCCCGAGGTCGAGCCCCCTGCTCAAGTCTGGCTCGCTATCAGATCGCAGTTGGAAAAAGAAGGCCTGATTCGCACACCGCGCCTGCGGCCCAGCGCAGCATGGTGGACGCGCCTCGAAGCCTTTGGCGCTTTCCGGCCGGCCCTCGCGGGCGCCTATTTGGCGCTTGTCATCGTCGGAGCTGCCGTGCTTGGCGTGCAGATGAGGACTACCAATCGCGCCGGTCAGGAAGCTATGTGGCTGCAGCGCGCCCAAACGACCATGGCTCCAGTGGACGCGGAATTGAGCACCGCCGAGACAAAAACCGTTCCGGCGCTGCAAGCCCAAGGCAACGATGTGACCACCACTCTGAATCATAACCTCGCCATTGTTGACAATATGATTTCCATGTGTGAAAAAAGCGTTCGCGAAGATCCTCAAAACGAGATGACGCGCGATTATTTGTATACGGCATACCAGCAGAAAGCGGATCTCTTGGCAACCATGGCAGAGAGTGCGGAACGGTAATGGAGCTTCCCATGATATCGTCGACATCGTTGAAACCAATGTGGCGAGTTGCGGAAAACAGCGCGGCTGTGTTGTTTGGTTCAGCGCTGTTTTTTGTCTGCGCCTCGCCGGCATTTGCCCACCATTTGGAGAAGCAATTCACGGTACAGACCCATCCGCTGATCACCCTGCATAACCCAAGCGGCACGGTCGTGATCTCGTCCTGGAATAAGCCGACGGTAATGGTGGTCGCCGATCACGATAGCGAAAAAATTGAAGTGGATGCCGAACAAGTTGGCAACCGCGTTGACGTCGTAACCCACCTGCTGGCCGAGGATATTTCGCCCGATGAATTACGCGCCAATTACGTGATCACTGTACCGGAGGATTCCGAACTGCAAGTGCACAGCGATTCTGGCAGCATCAGCGTTTCCAAGATCCTCGGCGACATGAATGTGGAAACGGTCGCTGCCGGCGTCGATGCCGAGGATATTGGCGGGTATCTGGTGGTTCAAACGGTTGGCGGCACTTTCCAGTGCATGCGCTGCACGGGTCGCATTGAGGTGCATTCCATTAGTGGTGACCTGCGCCTCGTCGATGATCATAGCTCCAACATTTTCGCGCAGACATCGACAGGCAATATTCTTCTCGACGGCGACTTCCTGCCTAACGGTGTATATCACCTGAAAAATTACAGCGGTCCGATCAACGTCCGTTTTTCAGCCGGCGATTCTTTTGACGTGAACGCAACTTCTCTCTACGGGAAGGTCGATAATCAGGCGAAACTTGTTCCGCCATCCCACCCCAATCAGCGTCCGCCCCGATTCGCAAAAACCCTGTTTGGCAGCCTGAATGAGGGGCGCGCCAAACTGGAATTGTCCTCGTTCAATGGTACAATCAATATCCACAAGCGTGACTGACGCACTGACCCCTGTTAGCCATAAGGATCTTCAGACCGGAACAGCCTCGCCAGGCGTGCGCATAAATCGCCGCCTGCTTGCGTTGACGGGATTCATGGGATGCGGAAAGTCCACCGTCGCGCGTTTGCTCGCTCGCCAAATCGGCTGGATTCATGCCGACCTGGACAAGCGCATTGTCACGCGCGTCGGCTTGGCTATCCCCGCGATTTTTGCGCAGCTCGGTGAATCTGCCTTTCGGATAACCGAGCGCGAGGAGCTGGAACGTATTCTCGGAGAAGCGGCCGCAACGGCGAAGCCAACCATCGTCTCTCTCGGCGGCGGCACCATGGCTCAGCCCGCAAATGTGGAATTACTTAAGCAAGCTGGATGCACCACGGTCTGGCTCCAATGCTCCGTCGAAGAATTGATGCAGCGCTGCTCCCACATTACGGACAGGCCGCTTTTCAAGGACGAAGCCAGCTTCCGCCAGCTTTACCAAGAACGCCTGCCGTTCTACCAACTCGCTCACTTTCGCGTGGAAAGCTCCGTCGAGCCTCTGCGCGTCGTGCAATCCATCATTGCTCTGGGCATTCTCGACGGTGTTCCGCTATGACTCGCGCCGCGAAAATCTTTGCCGCGTGCTTTTCCTTTTTCTCTGTCCTTGCGCTTACCACCGCAATCGCCGCGCCAGCTCGTGATTCGCGTCCGTCGCCGGCAAAGCCCGCACGTTTACTCCCAGCCCCAGTCGATTCCGCCCGATCGTTAAGCCCGCAAAAAGGTAAATTCCGCGACATGGTCAACGGCAAAGAGGTTGGCTCGGAGGAATTCGAGATCTCCTCGGATGGCGGCGGCTGGCTCGCACGCGGCAGCGCTTCTGTCCGGTCCGCGCAGGGCCCCGAAACGCGCATTACTTCACAACTGCAACTTCGCGCTGACGGCGCTCCGGCGCATTACGAGTGGACCACCGTCACAGGATCAAAAACCGCCGGCGCCTCTGTTGATTTCGACAACGGCACCGCAACGATCCATGTGCAAGTCAATGGCGGAACGCCTTACACTCAGCAATTTTTTTTCAAAACTTCCGTTATCGCCGTCCTCGACGACAATCTGTACCACCAATACGCGATCCTCGCCGATCTTTATGATTGGTCAAAAAAAGGTCCGCAGACTTTCTCTGTCCTGATACCGCAGGAGATGACTCCCGGAACGATTACTGTTGAAGCTCTCGACCCGGAGAATTCGAACGGCAAAAGTCTCGATCGCCTTCGCGTGCGCAGTCAGGACTTGGAAATCATTCTCTATCTGGACGGCAATCGCCTGGAACGCGTCTCCGTGCCATCTTCAAACGCGGAAATTGTCCGCCAGTAGCGCCGATTCTCGCAAAAAAAAGAGGCCCGGGGGTTTCATGCCCGGGCCTGCGGTTTTTCGAACTGCTCCAATTCGGTTAAAGCTCTGCGCTGCGTGTCTTCGCAGGTTGCGGCGCAGGAGACTCGAGCGTCACTGTGATCGTCACCGGCGAACCTTGGCGCATTACCATCAGCGACACGCTTTTCTCTTCGCGTTTCTCCCGCAATCGCGCGCGCAACTCCGCCAGCGTCGTCACCGTCAAGCCGTCCACGCGCGTGATCACGTCTCCCGCCTTCAATCCCGCTTTTGCCGCCGGTGTGCCCGTGCTCACTTCGCGAACCAGCACGCCCTCGTCTCCCGGCACACGGAAGTACTTGCCTAGTTGCCCGTTGACATCTTCTCCCTCGATGCCCAGGACCGGCGTCATCCCCATAAACAATTCCGGCATCTCCATTTTGAAATTGAAAGACTGCGGCGGCGCCACCAGCGGTGTCCTCTCGTGCCAATCACTCTCGATGTTTCGCGCGCGATTTCCGACTTGAATCGTCAATTTTTCTTCACGGCCCGCGCGCAAGGCGGTCATCCCCACGCTGCGCCCCGGAGGTGTTTCTCGCACCAGCCGCCGGAATTGCACCGTGCCTTCCACTTCATGCCCGTCGTATTCAAGAATCACGTCATTCGATTGCAAGCCTGCCTTCGCCGCCGGGCCATCCGGCAAAACTTCTGACACCAGCACTCCGTGCGCTGGCGTCAGGTTCAGGTCTTTGGCCTTTTCCGTGGTGACCTCGGTCATTTCCAGGCCGAGCCAACCCGTGTCTTCATCGCTGTCGAGTAGGCCAGGCGCCTGCGCGAAGAGTTGTTGTGCTTGTTGTGATGCGCTCCGCGCTCGCTCTGCAAGGCTGGCCAATTCCTCCGGTCTCATCCCATTCTCGGTCATTTCCCTTGCCACCTCCGCTTCATACTGCTGGGCCCGGGTTTGCACGTCTCGAAGGCTCTCTCTCAATCGGCTCTGCATCTGTGCCATTTCCTTCTGTAGCGCGGCTGCGTCAAACAAGCTGTTGTCGCAATTGTTACTCGCCTGGGTGGTGCTCGGTGTTTGCTTTGTGGGAAGGTTTTGCGACCGAACCCCCGCTGCGGCCAGAGCGACAGCCATTGTTCCCAAGCTCATATACTTTAGATACGTCAAAGCGTGCATTTTTGTTCTCCCTATTGGACGATTTTTTCGCTGTTCGGTTAGACCACTGGCCGCCCATCCACCAAACGGATCGCCCCGTTCACCGTGCTCATGAATACCTCGCCGCCCCCGCTGCCTAGGCGCCCTCGAAAGCGGCTCGCGTCATATGCTCCCAGTGTCGCCAGTGGAAAATCCGACCGAAAATCGCCGTTGCGATTAACCACGCGAACATCCGCGTTCGCGCGCTCCGGAAGCGACAGCACCACTGAGCCGTTGACCGTCGTCAGGCTCACCGGATCTCCATCCGGCAGCGATTTCAATTGCAAACGCACGTCGCCGTTTGTGGTTTTCGCGCTGAACCGTCCGTCGCTGTCCAGAACTTCTACATTCCCGTTCACAGAATCCAGAATTCCCGCGCCCGTTATGCCCCGCAGATGAACGTCTCCATTCACCGTTTGCACCACCGCCCAGCGCAGCTTGTAGGGCACATGGATTTGATATTCGACGGTCACTTGGACGCCGCTTCCCTGCGGGTAACGCGTGTTCACCGCGAGTTGCTCTCCATCCCCCTGCACATCGATGTGCACGCGGTCCAAATCTTCGCTTTCGTGCAGCGCAGTTTTAACCGCGCGCACCTCAACTTGCTCGCGATCCCAGCCCTCGACCTGCACCCCGCCATTCACGTTCGCCAGCGCAAACACTCCTCCCGAATGCAGCGGGTAAACCTGATCGAAAACCTGCGTTGAGGCGCGTGCGGGAAGTGTTGCCGAAAAAAATGCCGCGAGGGCAGCCACGCCGAGCCAATGATAACCGCGCAACCCGGAAAGAATCCTTGCGTTCATGCATCGTCTCCTTTCGCGCGCGAAGCGGCTTTACGGTTGATCCGGTGGCTGTGGCGGCTGGAGCTTCAGCAAATTCATTTCTAATTGCTTTTGCATCTGCTCCATTTGTTGGTGCAACTGGTCCATTTGCTCTTTTTCGTGCTCTGCGTCGTTCAGCATCAGCCGGATATTTCCGGACACCGTTCGCAGAACCAGAGTCGCGCCGCCGCCATTGAGCGCTCCTTCCGCGCGAACCACTTGGCTGCCCTCATCCGGCTCTCCATAAGTCACTTTCAACGGGAACGCAGGATCGACCACCACGCGATGATCGCCGCCTAACTCCACTTGCGCGTCCACGGTGACGGCGAGCTCCTTCGGCAGATAAACAATGATGTCCCCTTCGCCTGCCGCCAGGCGGCAAGAACTGCTTAGCTTCGCGTCCGGGCCAAACCACGCCGTAATTCCTCCTGCGCCTGTCGAAGCTCGCACCGCGCTTTGCACTTGCATCAGGTAAACGCTCCCCGCTCCCGTTTCGAGTTCCGTCGGACCAGAGGACCGCACCACGCGAATCCCTCCGCCGCCCGTGCGTGCGCGAACTAGCCCGGATGCTTCGCCAACCTCAATTTCTCCGCCGCCCGTGCTCACCACCAGTCCCGCGCCAGCATGCTCAAGCGAAATGTTTCCGCCGCCCGTGTCGAGTCGTCCCGCGCCGGCAATGGACGCCACGCGAATGTGCCCGCCCCCGGTGCGCAACACCGCCCCGCCCGCCACAGAGCCAACCGTGATATCTCCGCCGCCCGTCTGCGCCGTCAGGTCGCCCCCGATGTTTTTCGCGACAATGTGCCCGCCGTCGGTGATCAGCCGCGCCGGGCCATCAATCTCTCCCGCCGAAATGTTTCCTCCATCCGTCAACGCGGAGACGCGGCCCTGAACATCCGCTATCTGGATTGCTCCGCCATCTGTGGAAAGATCGAGGTTGTAGTTGTGCGGAACGGTCACTGAGATCGTGACGGAAAGATGATGCCCCCATCGAAGATGCGGCGACCGGCCAATCAACACCACCCCGTCCCCTTCGTTCCGCGCTTCCAAAACAAAAGCATTCAGAATCTGCTGCGCGCTCGAATCATCCGCATCGGTCTGCAGATGAACACGGTAGCTGACTTGCGAAGCGTTTCCGTTCAAAATACGAATGTTGCCTTGGTCGACTGCCACGCGAAGGTGCGAGCCGGCGCTCGTCGAAAACTGTCCTGTCTTGTCCGCCGTCGCGGGATTCGAGTGGTCTCCGCCAGCCCATACAGGCAGCGCGGCCAGAATTGCGATGATTGGAAGTGAAATTTGAAAAATACCGGGCCTCATCTTGTTCCTGTCTCCGCTACTGCTGGTTCGGCTGCGCTTGCTGAACAGCCGCCGCGCTTTGTAGACGAATATACGTATTCGGATCCGTGCGCATCCGGTCGCGCAGAATGCCGAGCGCCTTCGGATCGGCAAGCAGCCCTCCCCGTTCCGAAGCAATCAGCAGCGCATTGATCGCTTCCACGCGTACGCCGATATTTGCGTCTTTCGTCAGCGCCTCCAACATCGTTTGCACGCTTGCATCGTCCGGCTTTGCCACCGTCAGCGCGTCCAGCGCTTTCAACCGCACCGCCGGATTGCGATCGGTGAGCACCGCCTGGGAAAGCGCGCGCTCTACATCCGGATCGTTCGCTCGCGCTTTCAGCAACTCCACTGCGTTAATGCGCACGTCCGGGCAGAACCGATGATTATTGTGAAGGACGTAGAGAAGCACACGCTTCACCTCGCCGTCGTTCACCGTTCCCTGCACAACCATCGGACGCTCCGTATTCATCTGAACTTCGATCTGCGGCGGACGATTGTCATTGCTCGGCGTCCAATTGATCCCCGAAACATTCGCGGATTGCAGCTCCTGATTATCCAAACCCATCGAACCCAATACTGCGGTTGGCCGGGGCAAAGGCGCGTTTGGCGCCTGCGAATGCCAAGGCCCCAGCATTCCTACGGAGAAGCCTACCAGCAGCAAAGTGGCGACGCTGGCTGCCGGATGCAGCGCCAGCCAGTGCGCGGGAAAAAGTGACTCCGCCCAACGCACGAAAATGCTGCGATGGTCCATCTCATCGAGCGAATCCTCGAACCGGTTGCGGCAACTTGCCAGCAGGCCCGGCGTGGGTTCGAGCCGCCGGTGAGCGGTGGCCATCTCGAGTAATTTCCGCTCCGCATCCATCGCCGCGACGCAGCGCGCGCATTGGTCAAGATGCTCTTCCAGAGAATCGTGTTCCGCGCCCTCCAGCTCATCCGCCACATAAAGGATGATGTCTGATTCGAACTCCGGACACGCCCCGGAGGGTTGGCTAAATTCTTGCATCGTTAGCTCCTTGCTTCATCTCATGCCGTCCAGTGTGGCGCGTAATTTCCGCGTCGCGCGGAACAGCGAATTTTTCACTGTTTCCTCTGAGGTGCCCAGCATGTCCCCGATCACCCGCAGTCTCAGCCCTTCGTAATGCTTCAGCTCAAAAACCATGCGCTCCCGTGCCGAAAGACCGTCGAGCGCCGCGTCGATATGCTTCCCAAGCTCCTGGCCCAAAAAATGCCGCTCCGGATTTGCCGCCGCTCGATGCTCCACTTGCTGGTCGAAGAAATCGGGCGCTACGCCCTCGCTATCGGCCGGCTGCGGCGCCTGCTCCTCACGCCGGGTGTTCTTCCGTCGCAGATGGTCCAGACACACATTCGTGGCGATGCGATAAATCCATGTATAAAAGCTGCACTCGAAGCGGAAACGTGCAAGATTGCGGTACACACGAAGAAAAATTTCCTGGTAGAGATCGCGTGCGTCCTCAGTTCCGCGCACCAGGTTCAGTGCCAGGCGCAGCACGTCACGGTCGTAGCGGCGCACCAGTTCCTCAAAAGCCGGCCGATTGCCCGCTTGCGCCTGCCGGACCAGGACCTGTTCGTCCGCTTTCTGCACTGCGCGTTGCGCTGCCCCTCGTTCGAGCGCGGCGCTCATCCCCATGGCGTTCATAACCGGATGCGACCCGCTCGTTCTGCGGTTGTACGGCGCGACTTGCCGCAGGTGGCTGTGTCCGGGAACATCACAACTCACTCGCCCTCCATCATACAGCCTTAGACGAACCCCTCATCCCTTTGGTAAGCAGCGCTTCTGATTCCTTGGCGCGCGTCGCACCAGTCCCTGTGGAAATCGGAAAGAAAATCCTTGCAAATGCTGTTAACCTGTGACATATCTATGGCTTACACATGCTATATAGAACGATGGCGTTCAGCGCCCAAGTGAGAGCGACCCGATGGAGTCCCTGCTCGGTGTAAACTCCCTCTCAAGCCGCCTCCCGGCATTCCATCTCAGAGTTCTGAAGATTTCTAATCGCCAACCCACGGAATTAGAATCGCCCGTAACTTACACAAAACAAACCACCGGAACATTTCTAATCGCCAACTTTGGCATCTTCTTCGTGTTCGGGACAGTACTGAGAGAGGTACTCCCTGCGCCGAGCTTTTTATGCCTCTAAACTCCGACTCCCCAGTCACCACCCTGAAAGGCCTGGGCCCTCACCGCGCGGCCCTGCTCGCCGAGCGCGGGATCACCGCCGTCGGCCACCTCCTCTCCTACCTCCCGTTTCGCTACGAAGATCGCATCCATTTCACCAACATCGCAGAACTTACGCCGGGGCAGGTCACAACCGTAAAAGTGGAAGTCGAAAACGGAAGCCTGGTGCGCTTCAGGGGCCGCCGCAACGCCATGTTTCATCTAAGCGTAAAAGACGCCAGCGGAAAACTCGCAGTGCGATTTTTCCACGGCGCTTACCTCGATGGAAAATTGAAAACGGGGCAGCAGCTGGTGCTGCACGGAAAAATTAGCGCCGATCCGAATCGTCCGATGCGAATCGAAATGATCAATCCGGAGTTCGAATTGCTTCATCCCGGCGGCGACGCAATGGACTCCGCGGAAGTCGGACGCATCGTTCCGGTATACGAAGCCATCGGCGACATCAGCTCGCGAATGCTGCGCCGAATTATTTTCAGAGTCGTGGAAGATTTTCAGGGAGAAATTCCAGATCCGCTGCCGCCGGAACTTTTGCAGCGCTTCGGATTCCCGTCCAAGCGCGAAGCCCTCTTGCGCGTCCACTTCCCTGCGCGTGACGCCGATGTCGGGCTGCTGAACGAATTTCGTAGCCCGGCGCAGGTGCGAATGATTTTCGAGGAATTTTTCCTGTACCAGCTTGGCCTGGCGATTCGCCGGCAGCGCGAACAGCAACGGACCGGAATTCCGATGCTAGCGCGCCAGGATAAAGTTCGCGAAGCGCTGAAGCGAATCCTGCCGTTCAAGCCGACCGCCGCGCAAAAGCGCGTGCTGGCGGAAATCGCGGCGGATATGGAGCGCGCGATGCCGATGACCCGTCTGCTCGAAGGCGACGTGGGCAGCGGAAAAACCATCATCGCGCTCGAAGCAGCAACCATCGTCATCGAAAACGGCTATCAGGTGGCGCTCATGGCGCCGACGGAAATTCTCGCCGTGCAGCATTATTTATCCGCGCGCAGAATATTTTCCTCCGCCAGCTACTCCGTGGAGCTGCTCGTCAGCGGAATGAAGCCGCGCGAAAAAGAGGAAGCGCTGGCACGCATCGCGTCGGGCCAAGCGCACTTCGTCACCGGAACGCATGCGCTGATTGAAGAAGCGGTGAACTTTGCGAAGCTGGGACTGGTGATCATCGACGAGCAGCATCGTTTCGGCGTGCTGCAACGGAAGCGCCTGACAGAAAAGGGGAAATCTCCGCATGTGCTGGTCATGACCGCGACGCCGATTCCGCGCACTCTCGCGCTCACGCTCTATGGCGATCTCGATCTATCGATCATCGACGAGATGCCGCCGGGCAGAACGCCCGTGGAAACGCGCTGGAGCGCGGAAGAAGCCCTTCCGGGAGTGTGGGAGTTCGTGCGACGCGAAGTCTCCAGCGGCCGGCAGGCCTACATCATTTATCCGGTGGTCGAAGAATCGAAGCAGGAATTGAAAGCGGCTACGGCCGAGTACGAGCGGCTCTCAAAAAACGTTTTCCCGAAGCTCCAGGCCGGGCTGCTGCACGGGCGCATGCGCAGCGAAGAAAAAGACGACGTAATGGAGCAGTTTCGCAACGGAAAGATTCAGATTCTTGTAGCGACGACTGTCGTGGAAGTCGGCGTCGACGTGCGCAATGCGACCGTGATGGTGATCGAACACGCCGACCGATTTGGCCTGGCGCAGCTTCATCAGCTTCGCGGGCGCATCGGGCGAGGCGCGCACAAATCGCACTGCATTCTGGTCGCGCCAAAAAACGTGACGGACGAAGCGCGCGCGCGGCTCGAAACGCTGGTCGCAACGGCGGACGGATTTCAAATCGCCGAACAGGATTTGAAGCTTCGAGGGCCGGGAGAATTTTTCGGCACGAAGCAGCATGGAGACGTGGCATTTCACATGGCGCATCCGCTGCGCGACCACAAGCTCTTGGATCTGGCGCGAGCCGAGGCTTTTGCGCTTGTGGAAGACGGTTCGCGTTCCGCGGAACTGGCCAAGCTCACCACATTTCTCGGGCCGGAGTGGCAAAGCAAGTTTCGCCTGGCAGCGGTAGGCTAACCGTGCGAGTCATTGCGGGAAAATTCAAAAGCCGCCGGCTGCGCGCGCTTCGCGGAATGGAACTGCGGCCGACGAGCGACCGCCTGCGCGAAACGCTCTTCGACATTCTCGGCGACGCGGTGGAAGGCTGCCTGTTTGTGGATCTGTTCGCAGGAACCGGCGC
>JBAQYT010000106.1:0-3267 GCA_049787175.1 Candidatus Acidiferrales bacterium
CAGCGGCGACGTTGTCGGCGACTTGCTGCTCGACGTGGAAGCGCACCTCCGAGTCGAGCTGCGTTTCCAGTTTGCTTTTGCGAAATAATCGGCCGAGCCAGGTCATGTTTGACTCCTATTCGTAGCGCAGGGCGACCATGGGGTCGCTCTGTGATGCCCGCCAGGCAGGGAAAAAACACGCCGCCATCGACGCAGACATCATGATTACAAGCGCCACGCCAAACGCCAGCGGATCGTGCGGACCAACCTGGTAAAGCAAGTCTCCGGCAAATCGTGCCAATGCGAAAGAAGCTGCGGCGCCCAACACAACGCCTCCGGCCGTCAACGCGAGACCGCGTGACATCACATGCCAGAGAAGATTTGCCGAATCAGCGCCAAGCGCCATGCGCAAACCGAGTTCGCGTTTGCTCTGCGATACCGCATATGACACCACGGCATAGAGCCCGATAGTGGCAAGAAGCAACGCCAGTCCGCCAAGCACGGCGAGCAAGCCCACGGCGGCCTTCTGAGACGACGTCGAGCGATCCAACTGTTCTTGCATGGTGATCACGGCATAATGCGCGAGCGCAGGGTCCAAGGCGCTGATCTCGCGCGCCAACAGCGGAACCGCGAGTTGCGGCGGCATGGCCGTCCTGACGTTCAGGCTTGCCCGCGCTGAGGGATTCTGAAGAAGAGGCACAAAGAAAAATGGCTCTGGCGCTTCGGAAACGTATTCGTACTTGGAAACTTTTGCGACGCCGACGACGCGCATCCATCGACCAGCGACCTGAAGGCGTTGACCGACGGGATTGCTGTCGTGCCAGAACTGCGCAACCATGCGCTCATTGACGATGGCGACGGGTGCAGCGGCCGAGTTGTCGGCGAGTGTGAATTCGCGTCCAGAGGCAAGGGTGATTCCCACGGTGGCAAGATAGCCGGGACTTACCTGCGTGTAATCAACGACAGGCTGTTCGTTCGGCGGCGGGACGTAGCCATCTACGGCGATAGAGGCCGACGCGGGCGGAATGAGACCCAGGGGAACGAAGCCGGCAAATGCCGCGGACTGGATGCCCGGGAGCGATTGGAGTCGCGCGATCAACTGCTTCTGGAAATTCTCCGCGCGCTGGGCATCGTAGCCCGAGCCGAACAAATCAACGTTGGTCACCAGAACATCGTGAGTCGAAAAACCGGGGTTCGTATTTCGCATTTTGTGAAGGCTCTGAAGAAGTAAAGCCGCGCCCACTAGGAGAACGAAGCTCAACGCGACTTGCACTAGAACAAGTCCGGAGCGCAAGCGAGACCTGCCCTGACCACTGACGAGACCTCCCGTTTCGGATTTCAGCGCGGTGGCCAGGTCGATTTTGCTGGCTTGAGTTGCGGGAACCAAGCCAAACAGCAGCGTAGCAAGCACACACACAACGATGCTCAGGGCCAGCACGCGCCAATCGATTTCTCCGGGCAGATAGGGAACGGTCCCTGTGCGCGGAAAAAACAAAGCGAGCACATGACGGCACCAGCGTGCGACGAGGAGGCCGCCCAAGGCTCCGAATGCGGAGAGGATCAAGCCTTCGGTTAATAGTTGTCTGACGAGCCGGCCGCCCGCCGCGCCCAGCGCCAACCGGACGATCATTTCGCGGCGGCGCGCAAAAAATCTAAGGAGAAGCAAATTACCTACATTGGCGCAGGCAATCACAAGCACAAAAATCACGACCGCGAGCATGATTTCGAGCGTAGAGCGCATCTCATTGGCCTTGTTAAACGGGGTGAGCCAGAGAGGCAGCAGATTGACGCTGCGGCCACGATCGACGTCCGGGTATGCGGCGGCGAGCCTGCCGGCAATGGAAGAAACTTCCTCTTGGGCCTGCTGGCGCGTGACGCCGGGTTTTAGTTTGGCGAAGCCTTCGATCCAGCGCGCGCTGCGATCATTCTGAGCGTAGGGGCCACCTTCGAAGATTTGCTCCATGGAAGCGGGTACCCAGAACTGAATCGCCCAACCCACAAAGGTTCCGTAGAAGCCTTTGGGCGCGACGCCGACAATCGTGAATTGCACGTTATTGAAGCGCTGTGTTTTGCCAATGATTTCCGGATCGCTCTTGAATGTGTCTTGCCACATTTGATAACTGATCACCGCGATGGGATGGGCATTTTGTCCAGTGTCCTCGCCGGGCTCGAACCCGCGCCCAAGAAACGGGCGAATTCCGAGCGCGTCGAAATAATTCGCGGAGACGATGCTGCCTCTGGCGCGATCCGCGCGACCGCCGATGCTGAGCGCGGCGCCCATGATCTTGTCAGCGATAAAGGAATCGAAGAGTTTGCAGTTCCGTTGCAGATCCACGAAGTCGGGCCAGGAGATGTCTGTGTCGCCAGGGTCGCTGCGGGACGCTCCGGCGAGCGCGACCATGCGCTCCTGATGCGCGACCGCAGGGAAAGGCCGGAGCAGCAGGCCTTCGATCCAACTAAACACAGCGGCGTTCGCGCCGATTCCCAGCGTGAGGCACAGGATAGCTAAAACAGAGAAACCTGGGCTGCGCCGCAGCATGCGCAGCGCATAGCGAATGTCCTGCAGCAGAGTTTCGATGAAGTGCGTGCCGCGGGCTTCGCGGCAGTCTTCTTTAATGGGCTCGACGCCGCCAAATTGCGCCAGCGCGCCGCGGCGGGCTTCGTCGGGAGACATTCCAGCAGCAATGTTGTCGGCGACTTGTTGCTCGACGTGGAAGCGAAGTTCGGAGTCGAGATGGGCGTCAAGTTTCGATTTGCGGAAGAAGCGAGAGAGCCAAGCCATTATCGAACGTCCCTCTCCCAAGAAAAATTAAATCCAAAGCAACGGCCGATGCGAGATCCTTCGCTTCGCTCAGGATGACAACAACCCTTTACTCGGCGGTGCGCAGAATGAGCGCGACGGCGTCCGACATCCGTTCCCAGGTGGCCATTTCAGTATCGAGCTGTTTGCGGCCCTTTTTCGTGAGCGCGTAAAACTTCGCTTCGCGTCCTGTGTCAGTGGCGCGCCATTCGGCGCTCAGCCAGCCGCGATTCTCGAGACGATGCAGCGCCGGATAGAGCGAGCCCTGCTGCACCTGAAAATAATCTTTTGAAATTTGCTGAATGCGCTGCGAAATGGCGTAGCCATGAATCGGGCCGAGCGCGACGACTTTCAAAATGAGCATGTCGAGCGTGCCCTTCAGAAATTCGGGTTTCTCTTCTGCCATGTATGACCCCTAGAATTTCTACATATACGCCTAGAGGACCTAGGTGTCAAGAGAGAATTGCAGCGCCCCGTGAGAAATGACG
>JBAQYT010000113.1:0-11722 GCA_049787175.1 Candidatus Acidiferrales bacterium
GGACCAAATAAAATCTCCGCGTTTCACGTCGTGGGCACTTCTTTCGATCGCATCTATCGCGACGGCGGCTTGGAACACCCCGATGAGAACATTCAGACAGCCTTGGTCGCGCCGGGTTCTGCTGCCATCGCTGAGTTCCAGGTGCTCGTTCCGGGACACTACACGCTGCTGGACCACAGCATCTTCCGCACAGAACGCGGGGCGATGGGAATGCTGAACGTGGAGGGTCCCGATGCTCCTCAAATTTACAGCAAAGTGAAGTAGTGCGCTGCGTTCGCAGGAGGAGAGATGAAGCGGCTCAGGATTCTTGCAATTGTAATGTTTCTCTGCTGTCCGCCTGTGGCTGTCGCGCAGGATGTTTTTTTGTCCTCCTGGGAGGAGCGGGTCCGCACCACGGTTGCGGAGCAGCCTGGATGGGCCGTGCCAGTAGTGACGCCTTCTTCGGGGCTTGTTCAACTGTTTCGCAGCGACTTCGTTCGTCAGATCACATCGAGCGAAACCACAACGTGGAATTATGGAAACTCAAAAGGATTCGACGTCATTCCGTGGTACAAGACCGAACTGGACATTGCGGTTCCGCCCTACATCCAGCACAACTCTGCAGCTGAAGATGGGTTTGGGGACATGGCCATGTTGCTGAAATACCGACTCGCATCCGCGAACGAGCAACGAGGCAACTATTCCTTGAGTGTCTCTATCGGCGGAACGATTCCGACCGGCAGTTACGAAAACGGAAGTCTCGCAGCCACGCTAGTGCCTTCACTCTTCGGCGGTAAGGGTTTTAGCAAGTTCGATGTGCAATCAAGTGTGTCTATGACCCTGCCAACGGGTGATACTGCGAAACTCGGTAGGCCGGTGGCATGGAATGTCGTCGGCCAGTACAAAATCACAAAGATTTTCTGGCCAGAAATTGAGAACAACGCGACTTTTTTTCACGGTGGTCCTAATAGCGGCAAAGTGCAGAGCTTCGTCACTCCCGGTCTAGTGGTAAGCAAGATTGCTTTGACGCACGATTCCAAGAGCCGCTTGGGTCTTGCATTTGGAGCGGGGATGCAGATCGCCACATTACAGTATCACGCGTACAACCATGGGTTGATTCTCACGAGCCGGGTCGTCTTCTAGCTATCGTTTGTGGCTCTCCTTCTGCCGTTTGAACGTCCGTAGAATTTGCGTGAGTCGTATTGCGCAGCATGGCAAAATGCCCGCATTGATATTGGTATGACGATGAATGCCCACATCGAAGCGATACTGCGAAAAACGCCGCTCTTTGCAAAGCTCACACCAAAGGAAATGGAATCGCTCACAACGCGAGTCAGCAAGAGACATTTCGGGCAGGGTGAAATGCTATTCGCGGAAGGCGACCCTTGCACTGGGCTTTATATAGTTGCAGCAGGAGCGATTCGAATTTTCAAACTGTCATCTGCGGGCCGAGAGCAAATTCTCGCCGTCGAAGGACCCGGCAATTCCTTCGCCGAGCTTCCCGTATTTGATGGAGGGAACTATCCCGCATCTGCTTCGGCACTCGGTGACACGGAAGTGCTTTTTATATCGCGCAAGAATTTTCAGAATTTCTGTCGCGAGCATCCCGATGTCGGCTTGAAAGTGATTGCCGTGGTGGGTTCGCGCCTGCGCCGCCTTGTCGAGATCATCGAAGAATTGTCATTCACCACAGTGCGCCAGAGATTGATTGCAGTGATTCTGCGGCTCGCCGAGCAATCAGGTACGCCTTCCAAAGAAGGCGTGGTGTTGCAAATGACGATGAGTCATCAGGAGCTTGCGGCGGAATTGGGGACTGTACGCGAACTCGTTTCCCGGAATCTGAGCCGCTTGCAGGCCGAAGGCTTCCTCCACGTCGATGGCCGCAAGATTCTGATCACAGATTTGCCCGGCCTCAAGCAAGAGGGCGAGACTTCGGAGTAGCCTCTTTTTGTTCATAACCCTCACGAATAGGGATTCCACCTGATAAGTGACTTTAGTCACTGCTGGGGAACCGCTGTTTTCCGACAATGGGTCTCGGAGGCTGAGAACCGATGAACCTGAGCGAAAACACGAAAGTAAGAGACGTGGCCGTTTCCAATTCGAACGCTCGCAAAATTCTGGAGCAAGCGGGCATGGACTACTGTTGCGGAGGAGATAAGTCTCTGCGCGACGCCTGTATACAATCGGATACGTCATCGGATACGTCACTGGATGAAATCATGGAACGTTTGCGAACTACGGACGAGCCGCTGTCGCAGAAGGATGCCGAGTGGACGCTTGCTCCGCTCCACGAATTGACTCGTCACATTGTGAACAGGCATCATGCCTATGTTCGTGAGGCAATTCAGCACATTGAGCCGTTGCTCGAAAAGGTAAAGGCGAAGCATGGGCAGCGCCATCCTGAGATCGCCGAGATCGAAGCGCTATTTTCCCAAACCGCAGAGGAAATGATCGCCCACATGCAGAAGGAAGAACAGATCCTATTCCCGTATATCAATGCCCTAGCGCTATCGGCAGCAGAGAAACGCGCAGTTGAGCCGCCGTTTTTCCGGTCAGTTCGCAATCCAATTCGTACCATGATGAAAGAACATGATTCTGCCGGTGAGTTAACGAAGCAGATTCGCCGTGAAAGCTTCGGGTACACCGCTCCAGCCGACGCGTGCGCCAGTTTTCAGGCATTGTATCGGGAACTTGGCGAGTTTGAGGCCGATCTGCACGAGCACGTTCACCTAGAAAATAACATTCTCTTCCCGCGCGCCATCGAGCTTGAATCCGCACCGCATTAAGTCCCGCAAGATTAAGGAGGAGATCATGAATATCTTGGATGAAGTTGGAGGCGCCATACCGCGCAGCGCGAATTTCGGTGAATGTGTGGTTACTCTGAAGCAAGCGCTTCTTTCTCATCAAATGTTGCATGATGGTTGCCCTGTTTCGGACGAGCGGGAATGCCCGCCGATCTATTGGTCGCGTGTTATCGACGAGCAGCTCATAAACGAGCTTCAGAGTACTTGGAAACGCCTGGAGCAGGCAGCCTGGCGAGCAGGCGGGGAACTAACGCTGCTACACAAGTAAAAAGACGAGGTACTTCAGTCGCAGGTATAAGTATTGCGCAAGCCTGGCGAAACGATGCCCCAGAAGGCGTGGGCGTGATAGGGTACGTGTCCAGCGACTAGACTCCTATAGCACTCGCAAAGAAGCACTTACGAGTATGGTGATGATGAGCTCTTTTATGTCTCAAAAGAAATTCATGGAACCAATATGATCCCGTTCGATGCGGCACACAGAGCCGTTCACTATCCACCGGATCGCCGATTTCGCATCTGGGTTCGGCCTTCTATCCTGATTGGAATTGCCGTAGCGATTTTCTGCGTGATCGCTGCGGCCTGGATTGAAGTCGCCGTCGCAGGAATGCCTCACGTTCCAGAGATTCCTCAGATTTACCCGAACAATTTTGCGGGGCCCCATGGATTCCCGGTCTGGGTGCGTTATTGCCACTTTTTCAATTTTCTTTTTGTAATGTTGCTGATTCGCAGCGGTCTGTCCATTTTGGTGGACCATCCTCGCCTGTATTTCAATGATGGCTGCACTCCCGGCAGCGAGTGGATTCGGTTCACGCCGCTGAAGGTTCCTCGCGACCGCATCTGGACCGCGAAGGACGATGCTCGCTACATCTCGCCCCTTGTCGGCACTCCTGGCTATCGGCACACCATCGGGATTGCGCGAGTTTGGCACTTCATCGATGTTCATGGGTTCATCATCACAGGCATCATCTTCATTGCTATGCTATTCGATACCGAACAGTGGCGGCGCATTGTACCTACTTCGCCGGTCGTTCTTTTGCAAGCATGGAACACGTTTGTGCATTACGCCACGTTTCCTTTGCCGCCAGAGCCGAACGGCTTCTACGGGTATAACGCATTGCAACAGATCGCTTATTTCACTGTAGTGTTTGCGTTCGGTCCGCTCGCGATTGCCACCGGGATAGCCATGTCCCCGGCGGTGGTGAATCGGTTTCCATGGTACGCACGAATATTCGGTGGACGGCAGTCGGCTCGTTCGATGCATTTTCTCACCATGTTCAGTTTTCTTGCATTTCTCGTGGTGCACGTGACGCTGATCGTGATGACGGGATTCGTGCGCAACATGAACCACATCGTGATGGGCACCGACGACCTAAAGCCCATCGGAATGTATCTCGGATTCGTGGGAATCGGCGTCGTCGTGCTTTCGTGGATCGTGGCGCACCATATCTCTTGGTATCACCCGCGCGGCCTGCAACACGCGCTCAAATCCGTGACCTATCCGATGCAGCTTCTTACCTTGAACCGACTGATGCCGCAACAGAAGTATACAGAGGATAAAATCTCTCCGTACTTTTGGCCGAATGGGAAGATGCCGATCCGCGAGGACTGGAAACGTTTGGCGGAAAGTGGGTTTGACAGTTTCCGGCTGAAGGTGGGGGGACTGGTCAAAAACCCGGTTGAGCTTTCCATCGCCGACCTGGAGCGCTTGGGTGAGGTCGAGCACATCACCATGCATCATTGCATCCAGGGATGGAGTGGCATCGCGAAGTGGGGCGGGATTCCAATGAAGACGCTCATTGATCTGGTGCAGCCAAAACCCGAAGCGAAAGTCGCCGCGTTTTTCTCCTTTGGCGAAGCTCTGTATGGCGGACCCTATTACGACACCCAAAGTCTGGAGAACGTGCAAAAACCCCAATGTTTGCTGGCCTCGCGGATGAATGGCGAACGGCTTCCACAGGTGTACGGAGCGCCTCTTCGATTGCGAGTGGAAAACCAGCTTGGCTACAAGATGGTCAAATGGATCGAACGCATCGAGTTCATTGAATCGGAGAAGATGGTGGGTAAGGGAGAGGGCGGCAAGAACGAAGACGATGAGTATTTCGACCTGCTGCCCAACATTTGATGCCAAAGTTCGGTCCTAATCCTCAGGAGCATCCGAGCTTTGACCATGCTCTTTCCTTTTTCCGAAGGCTGCGGCTCAATTGGTTGCTGCTTCATTTCCCGCCGCGACTTGTGCGTTCGGTTTACGTGCTTGTGAATGGGTTCATCACCATTGCATTGCTTGCGCTGCTTGCACTTGTGAGCCGCAACCCATTTGTCTTTCCGTCGCTCGGGCCTACTGCATATCTCCTGTTCTTTTCTCCTCTCGGGAGGACCTCAAGCCTGCGGAATACCGTTTTCGGCCACGCGATCGGCCTCATCTGCGGCTATGTGGCGTTTGTTGCCACCGGGGCCGGAGGATTGCCGTTTGGAGTGCATCCGGGCATTTTCTGGCCACGGATTTTGGCGGCTGCTCTGTCTCTTTCAGTGACAGGCGCATTCATGGTTCTGCTTGATGTTAGCCATCCGCCAGCAGGCGCTACGACGTTGCTCGTTTCTCTTGGGATCATTTCGAAACCGCGTGAACTCGTCATAATTGAAGTAGCCGTGTTTTTACTTGTGGCTCAAGCGTTGGTGATTAACCGGCTCGCTGGGTTGCCCTATCCCTTGTGGGGTGCTGCTTCAAAGGAGTGAACCACGCTCTGTGCAGCCTGCAACGTCAGGCAAGGGCGAGTGGATTGGATTCTGGTTTTGGTCAGGGCTCTTAGATGGAAAGCGAGAATAAGATGGGAAATGTGCCTCCAGCTAGCAGACCGTCACCTGTCTGGCTGGACGAAAAGACGAAGTCCATCATGGACCGCGCCATCGCGCGGGAGCAATCGCTATCACGACTGCTGATGACTTATATCATCACCGGTCTCGTCTTCATGCTTTTGCCGGGAACGTTCCTGGGCGTCTGGAACCTGATCAAAATTAGCAGTCGTGAAGCAGCCGACTCGATTTCGCCTGCATGGATTCAGGCACACGGTCACGCGCAACTGTTTGGCTGGGTGGGTACTTTCATCCTGGGGATTGGCTTCTACTCGATCCCAAAGTTGCGAAAATTGAAGCCGTTTGCTCTCTGGTCAGCATGGCTTACGTGGACGCTTTGGGTGATCGGCGTCGGGGTTCGCTGGTTCTCGAATATTTATCCGTGGCACTGGCGGATGGCGCTGCCCTTGTCTGCTGTGCTTGAATTGATCGCTTTCCTCATTTTCTTTCAAGCGGTTGCGAGTCACCGTCAGTCGAGCAGCGCTGCGAAGTCGCTGGAGCCGTGGATCTTCATAGTGATAGCGGCAACGCTTGGCCTGCTCGCATCACTTCTGCTAAACCTTGGAGCTTCGTTTCAACTGGCGCTCCATGCCAGTTCTCCCGCATTTCCGCACCTGTTTGATCAGCGGTATTTAATCGTCTCCACCTGGGGGTTTATTGTTCCCATGATCTGGGGTTTCAGCGCGCGGTGGCTCCCAGTATTCATGGGGTTGCGTCCGCTGAGAAACTCGTTCTTACTGGTGGCGCTGGGTTTGAACATTGTGGGTGTGGTGCTTGGGTTCCTCGAATATTTTCTCGCAGCCAATACCTTTCTCGTCGCGGGCGCGGCGACGGCTGGCGCGGCGATTCGTTTCTTCGAGCGAGCGGCCAAACCGGCGAAGACAATCAATGTTCACGGAAGCTTTCCAATATTTATACGGATTGCTTACGGTTGGTTGCTCGTCGCCGCTGCTCTGAGCATTTGGGCCGCGTGTGCCGGCGCGGCGCCAGGAATCTGGGGTGCTTCGCGGCACGCCCTCACCGTTGGCTTCATCGCCGCAATGATTTTCTGTGTAGGGCAGAGAATCCTGCCCTCGTTCTGCGGGATGAGGGTGCTCTGGAGCCCGAGACTTATGCTGGTGATGCTAGTTCTACTGATGAGCGGATGCACGTTGCGCGTCGGATCGGAGATTCTTGCGTATCAGGATTACGCGAAATGGGCGTGGAACATTCTGCCGATTTCTGCGCTTATCGAACTCACGGCAATCGCGCTGTTTGCCATCAATCTGATTGCGACGTTCGCGCGTTCACCTGTCGTTGCCCCGTCTCCCCTGACAATGACGACCGAATGATGATTGCCGAGATCAGAGCGTCGAAGAGGAGTAGGGCAGCCCGCGAAATTAGTCAAGGTCGGGTAAGCGGCGGTAAAAATTCGTCCAGGAGAATTCATAATGGCAGAGACAGACTCTGGAACGGGGCGCGAGCACGAGGTGGGAAATCTCACGGGGCTGCTCTTGACGTTGGATCTCAAGCGCGAGATTGAGAAGCTCCGGTCAGAGGGGCGCTGGCAGTCTGGGCATACCGCAAAGACGCTTACGAAATATCCCGATTTCCGTGTGGTGCTCATAGTTATGAAAACCGGCGGGCGCTTGGAGAAACATCGAACCGTGGGGCGAATATCGGTTCAAACCCTCGAAGGGCGAATTCGGTTCAGCACAGCCGAGCGGTCGGTAGAGCTTGCGTCTGGCCAAATGCTAACGCTAGAACATGATATTCCTCACGATGTCGAGGGCATAGTGGACAGTGCTTTTCTATTAACCATAGCTTGGCGGGAAGCGTCTTCTGCTCGCTAAGGACTGAACGCTGCCCAAGAGGTTCACACGTGGCGATCACGTCGAGTGGAACTTCGGACTTACAATGCAAAATAGTTTCCGGGTCGGCTTGCCATCCGTGCCGCAGATTGAATTGACTCGGAGCCGACACTGAATTTAGTTTTAACGTTGCGAGTCCAGAATCACCAAAAACGAGGGAGCTTTAAGGGAGCAATAAGTGTTTCTGCTAATTACTTTCCGCCCCCTTCCGCTCCCCAGAGTTTCTGGTAAGTATCGTAGATTCTGTCATGTGGTACATTCGACTCCCACACGCTTCCGCCATATCTATTTGACCTGACGGAAGTTCTACAAAAACGGGGCGGCAAAAGGCGGCATTAAGAGAAATGCATTCGGTTTCGTGAGAAGCTATCAGCGGCACGAGTGATAACCGAAATGCGAAGCAAGCAATGAACTCTTTTGTGCTATCGATCAGGAAACCCTGCCGAGTTACATGGAGTACCGAGCGATGTCGTATAGGTTTTCGGGTTTGGTTTGCCTTTTGTCTGAGCTACATTTGCCAAGTCGGCGGCAATGCGACCCGGTCTGTGTGCCCTTTGCTGAAGAAGAAATGAGGGCATCTAGGTGCGAGCATTTCATTTTTGGTCTTTGTACTCAACCGCACAAGGCAAGTAGCCGCGTTTCATCCGCGATCAATGAGTCCACACGGTCGCTAAAACAAAGAGGCATAAAATGAATTCTCTAATAGATGTACCGACAGCGTTGATTCTGATGTTGGCCGTAATCGTTGGTCGGTGGAGTGCTGTTGCTTACCTGCGGTTGCTGCCATCAGGTTGTGCCCTAGCCCGACGATCTACTCGTAACGCAACGCTATTATCGGGCTTACCCGCATAGCGCGCCGAGCCGGAATGAAAACCGCTGCCGCCGCAACTAGCACAATCACGACAACCGAAGCAGCAAGTGTAAGGGGATCAGTGGCGCTAACGCCATAAATCATTCCGCGCATTAGGCGAGTGACCGCTAGTGCGCTCGCAGTTCCCACAGCACAGCCGATAATTGCAAGCCGGAGTCCATTGCGCATGACCAGCATCAGTAATGACTGAGGGGTTGCGCCGAGCGCCAGTCGCAATCCGAACTCAGCCGTTCGCTGCACAACAGCGTATGAAATGACCCCGTAAATACCGATGGCTGCAAGTACTAATGCGATAAATGAGAACACCCCAAGGAGCGTCGTCGAGAAGCGGCGCGATCCGAGCGAATCATTTAAGATCTCCTCCATTGTGGCTACATCTTCGATTGGCTCGTCAGGATCGACAGTGGCAACAGCCTTGCGGACCGAGGGCAGAAGTAGGCTAGGACCGCCTACAGTACGCACGATGAGAAATTCCCAGCGGATCGGAGCTTGCTGGTACGGAATATAGATGTCGTGAACAGACGGCTCGTCAATTTCACTGTCCTTTACGTCAGCAGCAATGCCAACAATTTGGGCGATGCGCTCCGTATCTGTGATGGGTCGCCCCAGAATGATGCGCCTGCCGAGCGGATCTTCGCCCTTGAATAGCGCTTTGGCCAGAACTTCATCAACTATCACAACTGGACTGGAAGTCACAGTGTCATCCGAGGTGAAAGCACGGCCCCGGATCAGAGGAATGCCCATCGTTTTGAAATATGACTCACTGATGGACAGCAAGTTGGCAATACGGAGATGTTCGGCGTCATTTGGCTGACTGGTAAGGCGGTAAAGTACACCGGCTCTGGCGCGTAGGGGAAGGTTGGTGGAAATGTCCGCACTGAGGACGCCGGGCTGCGCACGGACATGTTCCAGCACCTGTTCATAGAAGTTTCGGATGGCCACATCAGATGGATAGCGCCGGATTGAAAGCGAAAGTGATGCGGTAAGCACGCCTTTCGGCTGAAAGCCGACAGGCGTGTCCACAACTCTTATGAACGTGCGGATCAGTAGCCCCGCGCCAGCAAGTAAGATCACAGATAACGCAACCTCTGCCACAACCAACATGTTACGAAAGCGATTATGCCGTGCAACCCCGATTGTCGCAGTCGCCGCTGATTTTATGTTTGCAATGAGATCGACGTTGCTGGTCTGTAACGCAGGAAGCAAGCTGAAGACAATCGTAACCAGCGCGGTCACGCCCACAGTAAAAGCGACAACCATCCCGTCAATTCTTACGGGAGGAATGCCGGGCACATACAAAATCGAAAGGCTGCCTAAATACCTCACCGCCCCGTACGCGAGCAACAATCCCAGAGCCGCGCCGAGGCTCGCCAGCAAGAGACTTTCGAGAAGCAACTGCTTCACGATGCGGCTGCGAGGCGCACCCAATGCCATGCGCACCGCAACTTCCTTCTGCCGCGAGGCTCCGCGCGCCAGCAATAGATTCGATACATTCGCACACGCGATGAGCAGGACGAACCCCACTGCTCCCAACAACACCCAAAGCACCAGTCGTGCGCGCTTTCCAAGCAGGAACTCGCGCAGCGGTACCACTGTTGCCCTGAAACCCCTCTCATTTTGTGGACTATCTTGCGCGAGGCGCTCAGAAATGCTTGTCAACTGGGCCTGCGCTTGCGCGTGGCTCATGTCTTTTTTGAGCAGTCCAACAACGAGAATCGTAGATTTAATTCCCTCGATATTCGTGAGTGGTATATAAACGTCATCGGCACCTAAAAACTCGAACCCCTTGGGCATCACTCCAATTACTGTCCATGGCTCGCCGTCCAGAATAGCGGTCTTCCCAACGATGTGTTGGTCGGAACCAAAGTTGTTCATCCACACGCGATGACTAAGAACTACAACATGTGAGCCGGACGCAGCCTCTTTCTCTACGAATATACGCCCAAGCACCGGCTTGACTCCGACAACATCAAAGAAGTTTGGCGTCACCTGCGCTGCAAGCAGACGAACAGGCGGGTCACCGCGCAGATCGAAGGAACCAACCAGTTCGGCTGCTAGGTACTCAAAAACCGTGGATTGATCTCGGTACGCCAGATATTCCCGCGTGTACGGGTCTGTCACATCACCAATCCGCCGCATCCTACGAACTAAGACAATTCGGTCTGGGTGTCCGTAACGCAGTGGCTGAACTACCGAAGAATTGACGATGCTGAACACGGCGCTTGTGCAAGCGATACCTAACGAAATCGTCAGAATGGCGATAATCGCAAAACTCGGGGACTTCTTTAGCATGCGGAATGCGTAACGAAAATCCATGGTATGTCACCTAGAATCGCGAACCGATCAACGGACCGAACATGGCCCCATTCGTCCGACGCATTTGAAAATATTCCTACGAACGTTTATTAGATGGCTATCAAACCCACCCCACATTCCACGGTAACGTCGGTGCCGAACGCTTGCGAGAGCCGTGAGACACGTTCAATTACGCTCTTTCCCCGATCTGGATTTGCCAGCCTCGGCGTACCCTGGCGGTAGCTAGGCTCATCTCGGCCAAGCTCTATAGCCTGCAACCTGATCTCGACGAGCCTACCATGGCTGTATGTAATGCGCGCAACGAGGCTCTCCCAGAACTCAGGCCACTCATATAGTGCGTATTGCCGAGATACCAACGAAGGATCGTTTGTGTCAGTGGCCAACCCAAGCTCTGCATAGGCATCGGAAGGCCACGACTTGACCGTACCGAGTTGAAGAAGGAAATTTCCAAGGCCGTAAAAAATTGGCTTGTTGTGGTATATCTCGATGGCCCTGACCACGTGGGGCCCCGACGTAATGAAGGCATCCGCGCCTGCGTCGATGCAGGCGTGCGCAAACGGTTGTTGGAATGAATTCGGTATTTCTTCACTTCTGTGACTTTCGTCGCGCCAATCAAAAAACCCCAGTCATAATGCGGGTTCCGCGTGTAGCCTGTCAAGAGTAGCTGCGACCGTTGATGGCTGCCGCTGAGTCCAGGCTGAAAATTAGGCCAGGAGCGCGCGAAACCGGCCCTCCCATATACAGTGGTGCTCAGACAGGCATACAAGGGGGTGGGAACGGGGGCGGGCCGTGGGGCTCGCGGCGGGAGCTTAGTTGCTCGCAATCAACTGATTCCAGAGTGATCCGATTCAGAGATTGGAGCGCAGGCTTAGTTCGGCCTTGGCCCTGCTTGAAGCAGTGGGACAGTAGCCCGGATCAATGCACGGATTTTAACTCTGAAACCATTGCCCCCAATTTGCATTACTTCGCGAAGTGGGCCTCGGCTCAGACCCACGACCGCCGGCAGCCCTGCAACACCTTCGCTCCCAACGATCCCTGCTTCGACGGTCTTT
>JBAQYT010000190.1:0-1930 GCA_049787175.1 Candidatus Acidiferrales bacterium
TCCGGAAAAAGCGGGCATGCGGCCTCTCCTTTGGTAGCAACACAGAGCCGAAAAACGGGCGAACAAGAATAACATTCCTGCGGGCTGTGGGAAACGATGGGGAGGAGAAAAATGCAAATCGCGAAAGACCTGAAAAATTGCGGTTAGGAATGGGCTCGACACCGTATTCCCAATAATTTAGAGGCATTTCTAATCAATCGATGTTGCGACTAGAACTTGGCGAGACCCGCGTCTTGAGACAGCGATTCGCGACGCCCGCAAGGGAGCTGGGATGCGGAATTACACGTTCAGAGGAATTTTGAGTTCTTCGGCGAGCTTATAAGGGTCAAACGGGCTGTTGGCGAAGTAGCGACCATTCACTTCAAAGGTAGGCACTTTTTTCCGGCCGCCATTGACACGGAGGATCAGGGCCTCGGTCTCCGGGGATTGATCGATATTTACCTCGCGAAACGCCACACCGCGTTCCTGCAAAAAAAGCTTCGCCCGGAGGCAATCGCCGCACGAGTGAGTGGTGTACATCGTAATCACAGGCGCTGTCAAAGTTTCTCCACGAGCTTCGCCCTTCAAAGATGCTTGAGAATCGGCACGGATTCAACTGGTTGGATTGGATTGAGGCTCGAAAGAATCACTGCCGATCGAAAATCAATGGTGGCCGGCTGCAGCCGAAATGGTGCCGGCTTCAGATGCAGCTTCAATGCGCGCCTGAGCGCGGTCCATGGCGAGGGTGATCTCAACGGTATTTTTATCGGCGGATCCGCCCTTGGCCAATTCGTTCCTAGCTTTTTCCAGAGCGGTGCGAGCACGCTCGACATCGATTTCGGCAGCTCGCTCGCAAGCATCCGCCAACACGATGACGCGGCCGGGAAGCACTTCGACGAAACCGCCAAGCGCGGCGAAATACCGGACGTCAGCGCCTTTGCGATAGAAAAGCGTGCCCATGCCGAGCTCGCTCAATAGTGGCGCATGGCCGGGAAGAATGCCCATGTATCCTTCCTGGCCGGGCAGCTCGACGTAGTCGACCGTTTCGGCGAGCATGTGCTTCTCGGGAGTGACGATTTCCAGTTCTAGATTTTCTGGCAACATCTTCCGACGATCGCTCGCTTCCGTTGGCGTTAGGCTGTAGCCGCCATTTTCTCAGCTTTCTCTTGCGCTTCTTCGATTGTGCCCACCATGTAAAAAGCTTGCTCAGGGATGTCGTCGTGTTTGCCTTCGACGATTTCCTTGAAGCCGCGAATGCCGTCTTCGACTTTGACGTACTTTCCCTCGAGGCCGGTGAACTGCGCTGCCACGAACATGGGCTGCGACATGAATTTCTGGATTTTTCTGGCGCGTGCGACAGTGAGCTTGTCTTCCTCGGGCAACTCCTCGATGCCCAGGATGGCGATGATGTCCTGTAGGTCTTTATAGCGCTGGAGGGTCGATTTCACCGAGCGGGCGACGTTGTAATGCTCCTCGCCGACGATACGCGCGTCGAGAATACGCGAAAAGCTGGCGAGCGGGTCGACGGCAGGATAAAGCCCCAGCTCAACGATCTGCCGGCTAAGGTTGGTGGTTGCGTCCAAATGCGCAAACGTCGCGGCCGGAGCGGGATCCGTGTAATCGTCAGCAGGAACGTAAATGGCCTGCACGGAGGTGATGGAGCCCTTCTTCGTGGATGTGATGCGTTCTTCAAGTTCGCCAATTTCCGTGTTCAAGTTCGGCTGATAACCGACCGCCGAAGGCATGCGGCCCAGGAGCGCGGAAACTTCCGAGCCAGCCTGCACGAAGCGGAAAATATTGTCGATGAAGAGCAGAACGTCGAGGCCTTCGGCGTCGCGGAAATATTCGGCGACGGTCAAGCCGGTTAAACCAACGCGAAGGCGCGCGCCAGGCGGTTCGGTCATCTGGCCATAGATTAGTGCCGCGCGCGACTTTTCCGAGTTGCCGGGAA
>JBAQYT010000154.1:0-12038 GCA_049787175.1 Candidatus Acidiferrales bacterium
GTGCAAGATTGCGTCGTTCAGCTGGTGCAAGTGTACGTCGTTCAGAAAGATGTTTCCTTCCTCTTTGCGCGTCTCCTGCGCAAACCCTCCTAGCTTGTCATTCTGAGCGGAGCGAGGAATCTCGCACCGGAGTTTCGCAATGCTGCGCAAAAAAGCTTCTTCCGCTTTGCGCCGCTGTGCGCGCAAACCGCCTTTGCTTTTCACTGACCACTCATCACTGGTTTACCTTGACGAAAGAAGGACGCCTGTTTTTTCTCACTCGTACCTTAGCGCCTCCATCGGTTCGATCCTCATCGCCCGTCGTGCTGGTATCCAACACGCCGCCATCGCCACAATCGTCAGCAAAATCGCGACGCCAACAAACGTCGCCGGATCCGTCGCCGAAATGCCCCAAATCTGGCTCGCGATAAACCGCGTCAGCTCCAGGCTCGCCGCCACGCCTACAACAATTCCCGCCACGACCAATCTCAGCCCTCGCAGCAAAACCATTCTTAGAATGGTCCCTTGCTGCGCGCCGAGCGCCATGCGTATTCCAACTTCATGCGTTTGCAACGACACCGTGTACGCCATCACGCTGAACACCCCCGCAATCACCAGCAAAAGCGCAATGCTCCCGAGCGGCGCAAACATGGTCACCGCGAACTCTGGCGTTGCGTAAGTAAGCTCATGCAAAAAATATGTCAGTGGTTTGGCAAACACGAAGACCTCATTGCGATTCACCGCCCACACTTGCTGCTCAACAGTCGTCACCAGCGACGCGGGAGGCACGCTGGTCTTCAGCAGTAAAATAAATCCTCCCCGCACTGTCACGGGTACAAACACCATCGCCATCGGCGGCAGTTCCGGACGGCTTTTCATGTTGTCCGAGACGCCCACAATCTGAAATTCCGTGTCCTCCGCTGCGCGAGAAAAACCTCGAAACCCTTTCACCGTCAATTGCTGGCCTATGGGATTTTTTTCACCGAAAAGGTCGCGCGCCAGTTTTTGATTGATCACCACAACGTGCCGCGCTGTACTTACTTCATCTCGCGTCAACCATCGACCCTCGATGAGCCGCAATTCAATGGCTCCAGAGAAATTCTCATCGCAACCCAAAAGCCCCGCTTCCTCCGAGTGCCCGCTCCCCGGTACCGTGACTTGTGGCCCGCCTCCTGGCCCGTATCCCGGGATCGTCTCCTGCACAGAAACATCCGTTACGCCGGGCAGCGTCCTCAGCCGGTCGGCCATCTGGTTCAGCGTCACCAATCCCTGTGCCGAATAAACCGCGCGCTTATCCACTCCTTGCTCGTGTCCGAGCGTTGGCATAAACAGCAACAACAAAACGTTCTTCGGGTTGAATCCCAAGTCCACGTGGGTCAGGGCAAAAAGCGTGCGCATCATTAAACCCGCGCCCACCAACAGAATGATCGACAGCGCCACTTCTCCGATCACTAGTGCTCCGCGAAATGCTCCGCGGCTCACCGCTGCGCTTCCGCTTTTGCCGCTGCCAGCGAGTTGCGGTTGCACATCCGCGCGCACCGCATGAAGCGCCGGCGCCAAACCGCAGACCACCGCAGTGACCAGCGCGACCACCATCGCGAATGCCAGCACGGGCATATTGAGTCCGATCTGGATCTCCGATCCAAGGTCGCCCCAATACGAAGCGTTGCGCCCGAGCGCTGGAAGAAGCATCTCCATGATTTTCATTCCCATCCACGCGAACGCGCATCCCACCACGCAGGCGCTTACCGCTACCAACATGCTCTCCACCAGCAATTGCCGAATCAGCCGTCCGCGCGTCGCACCGAGAGCGGCTCGCACCACAATCTCTTTTTCCCGCGACGTCGCCCGCGCCAATAAAAGATTCGCGATGTTGCTGCAAGCGATCAGCAAAAGAATTGCCACCGCGCCCAGCAAATCGTAGATCAAGTCTTTCGTGCCCGAAAAAAGCATCGCACCGCCCGCATGAAACCCCATCAGAAAATCGTCAGCGGATTCCACGCGTGCTGCGAAGTGGGGTGAAAAATCGTTCGGATGAAGCGCCGCCAAACTCTTCGCGATCACATCGAAGTTCGATGAAGCAGCCGTTAGGCTCACATCCCGTTTTAGGCGGCCCAGCAAGGTCAGATCTGATTCATCAGGCGAACTCGTGCGAGTCCATGTGATCGGAATCCAAATTTGCGCCAGTGGGCCGAACGCTTGGAACCGCGGCGGCATCACGCCCACCAATGTTCTCGGCTCTTCATCAACGATGTAGCTCTTTCCCAGAACTCTCGGATCGCCGTTGAAACTGCCCTGCCACGTCTTGTAACTCATTACAAAGACGGCAGGCGCTCCCGGGTTTCCATCTCGCGGCTCGATGCTCCGCCCCAGCAGCGCCGGCACTCCATAAAATTCAAAAGCGTCCGACGTAACTCGCGTGTCGTAAAACTGAAAATTCTGTGAGCCGCCGTTGAACGGAACCATGCCAACGGGCACGTAACCAACGATGTTTTCAAATGTGTGATTTTCCTGACGGACGAGATCCAAGTCCGCCATGCTGCACCGCAAAGGACCCAGGTCCCCCTGTGCATCCTCCAGCATCGGCACAGCCAAGCGACTCGCGTCTTTGGCCGCGAATGCGTTAAACAGAAGATTGTAGAAAACGCTGAATCCCACCGTCGACGCGCCAATCCCCAGCGCCAGCGTCAGCACCGCCACCGCCGTAAATCCCGGTGCCTTCCGCAGCATACGCACTCCGAAACAAATATCCTGCAGCACCTGCTCCAGCCAGACTACGCTCCACACTTCGCGCGTCTCTTCCTTCACTTTGGTCACATTCCCAAATTTCCGCATCGCTGCCTTTCGCGCTTCCTCGTGCGTCATCCCTTTATCAATGTTGTCCTGTGTCTCCCGCGCAATGTGCTCACGAATATCTTCGTCCAGCTCTTCCATCATCCGCTTCCGCCGCCTCATTACTCGCCCTCCTGCTTCGCCGGCCGCAGAATCTGCGCAATCGCTCCCGCGATCTTGTCCCATTTACTCGCCTCTACCGCCAACTGCCTCCGCCCCTTCGCTGTCAGCTTATAAAATTTCGCCCGCCGATTATTCTCCGACGTGCCCTTTTCCGCCGAAATCCATCCGCGCTTGATCAGCCGGTGCAGCGCCGGATACAGCGACCCCTGCTCCACTTGCAGCACTTCGTCTGAGTTGAACTCAATTGCCTTGGCGATCGCATGGCCATGCGTCGGCCCAAGCAGCAATGTCCGCAGGATCAGCAAATCCAGCGTGCCTTGCAGTAATTCAATGCGTTCTTTTTGTTCTTTAGTAGACATTCTAGGCGAAGCCTAAGCGTCCTCGCGCAGAATGTCAATGGGAGAGGTCCAGCGGACGCCGCCTGCTATTGATTGCAGGGGAATTAAAAAATACGAGGTTCTTAGCTACCTATCGCGCGCATCCTCCGCGCGAAGCAATCACGCTTTTCGCTCGTCACTAGCCACTCGTTACTGCCTGCCGCCGGCAGGTCTTTGCGCCACCCAAATCCGGCTCGTTGCCGGCTTGCCCAGATAAATTTTCCTCGTGGACGCGCCGAGCGTCACGGTCATTGTCTCGTCATACTCGCGCTTCAGCACGCGCACACGCGCGCCGGGCAAAAGTCCCAGCCCCGCCAAAAAATTCAAAAACTCTCGCTCTTTTTCGTACACGCGCATCACATCGTAGGCGTGCCCCGCCGGAGCTTCCGCCAATTTCACCGCGCCATATTTTTTTCGCAGCTTTGGCAGCCCGCCAAACAGCGGCACTCCATGCGGACATCGGCTTTCGCGCCCAAATCTTTTCAGCAGCAGCGCCACCACTTCGGCGGACACGCCATGTTCGAGCCGCTCGGCTTCCTCGTGTGCGCGCGCCCACTCCAGGCCAATCACATCGGTCAGCAATTTTTCCGCGAGCCGGTGCCGCAATACCATGTGCTCCGCGATTTTTCGTCCCTTGGGCGTCAGCGCGATTCGGCCGCTGCGCTCCACGCGCAAGAATCCTCCGCGCGTCATGCGCTTTAGCGCCGCGGTCACCGCTGGAGGCGTCACGCCCAAATCTTCCGCCAGCCGTGCGCTGATCGGCGTCTGCTCTTCCTGCACGATTTCCCAGATCGCCTTCAGATAATCTTCTTGCGAGACGCTCGTCTTTTCTCTTCTCACTTCGTTTTCTCTCGCTCCAGATCATCTGCTAGTTTTTTCACTTTGCTCTCAATGTTCCGGCAAATTCGCCGGTAGACTTCCAGATCGCTGCCATACGGATCGCCAACTTTCCAATCCAGAATGTCTTTCGTCGCGAACCATCCGCTCAATTCCTGTCCGGACATGTTCACCACGATCTGCGGCTCGAAAAACTGCAGCACGTCGTTGATGCTCTTCGAATAGTGGCCTTCGGCGCGAATTCCGATCTCTTGCAACACCGCAAGCGTCTCCGGCGCGACGCGCCCAAGTGGCGCGATCCCCGCGCTCTCCGCTTCGATCAGTTTGGGCGCATGGTATCGCACAATCGCTTCCGCCATCTGGCTTCGGCAGGAATTCCCGACGCAAACGAAAAGTATTTTTGTAGGCCGCGGACGTTCGCCGGATTGTTTCATGGATTAGATGGATGTCGCCGTCCGCGGCTCTCCCTTGCGTCTATAAAATCCCCGCAAGTAAACCAGCAGCGGCATAATCGGTCCGAGGATAAAACCGCAAATCGCTGAAATGATTTGCCCCAAAAGTCCATAACCCAACTCTCGCGTCCACTTCGCCGAGATCACCAAACAAAGCGCCTGCACCATCCAGTATCCGTGAACAATATACGGTGCGAACCTCATTTTGTGTTCCTCCGCTAGCTTCCGCTCGTTGTTTCGCCCTTACTGCTTCTTTTGATGCGCCTTCTCCGCCAGCTTAACAAAACGCTCGTGGATCGTCGTGTCGCTCGTCAGTTCCGGATGAAACGTCGACGCCATCACCTGTCCCTGTTGTACCAGCACCGGCTTTCCGTCGCGCTCCGCCAACACCTCCACGCCGCTGCCGGTTTTTTCGATCAGTGGAGCGCGAATGAAAACCATCTCCATCGGCTCCTCGCGCAATTTCGTCGGCAGCATCAGCACCTCGCTCGATAATTGCCGCCCGTACGCATTTCGTACCACGGTCATATCGATAAATCCGAGAGACTGTTGCGCGGGGCTTTTCACTTCGCGCGCCAGTAAGATTGCGCCCGCGCAAGTTCCAAAAAACGCGCCTCCGCTGGCGGCCAGCTTTCGAATCGCTTCGTCGAGTCCTGTCTCCGCGAGCATCTTCATGTGCGTGGTGCTTTCCCCGCCCGGCAAAATCAACCCGCTGGCGCCGTGCAAATCTTCTGCCGCGCGGACGTAAACAAATTCCACGCCCAATTTTTCGAGAGACCGCGCGTGCGCCGCAAAATCTCCTTGTATAGCCAGAATTCCGATTTTCATTTTTCGTTCGCTCTGCGGCAGCCCGCTTCTCGCTGCGCCTCTTTCCGTTGCTTCATGTTTCGCTTTTCGCGCGCGCATCCGATTCCTTCGGCGCGATTCTCAAATATTGTACCGGCCATGCAGTTTCTTGGCTCCAGCGTGCGTGCGGCTCCCGACGGCCAATATGGCTCTCGTAGAATTTTCCGTGTGGCGCGATTCCATCGCCGCGCTTGCTGCACTCTATTTCCCGCGCTTACCACGCGATGGAAATTTCCCCCACACGAAATGCACGGCCAACGATAACACCGCGAAAACGAGCAGAAGATCAATCGGCCCGTGCGGCACGTGCTTGACGAAAACTCCCACGACCCACAGGATCACCAGCACAAAGAAAAGAAAGAGAAAAAACATTTCGCATCCGCCCGGGAATATATCCCTTTCGTTCCAAAACCGTCTTGAGGAACGATAACATTCCTTGCGACCGTTCCAAAGGCTGCGCGGCGCCGATGAGTTGCGGCTTCCGTGTCTCACCGAACGACGCGGGAAACAGGCGATGTCGAAACACAATGATAGTACTAGAACCAGCCAAATTGGCTCTTTCTTATAGCCAAATCGGGGCAAAATTGGCCTGGTAGAGCAGGCCATTGAAAAATGTGTTTTTTGACAATTTGCGAAGACGCGGATTTTCGTTTTCGCAGAAAATGCCCATAAAACGCAGTTTTCGTATACATACCCCTGGGACGAACGAAGTGGGCGGTGACGGAAGCCAAACAGGCCAATTCGGGAAAAATGAGCAATAATCAGGTTATAGGACCAGGCCATTCCTATAGACATTCCATAGGAGTGAAAACAGCGGTCTGTGACGCCCGAAACTCGAAATTCAAAACTCGAAAAGCGTGAAGGCATCGCGCCGGTCTGCGGCGAACGGGAGCAAAACGACGCGAATAAGGAAGGAGGAAAGAAGTGGTCAGTGAGACGGAGACTCACCCGGACATCTTACCGAGACGGGATGAGCGGCCGTTGGCCGGTCCGCGACTATGAGACTCGTCCCTCCAGGGCGCGCACGCGCGGATAGCTTGCGCCTTCCGCGGGGCGCCTGCCGTTGCCGATGACGCAGCCGGAGATTCCCGCCAGGACGAGAGCCGCCGCTAAGGATGCCAGCTGATTTTGCGGAGAAGGTCGGCGATGGCTGGGTATGTAGAAAATTTGGCTAGGAAAGGACCAGCGACGATGCCGCCACCGAAGCCGTTAGCGCCCTCTTCGAGATATTCGAGAAGATCGCGGTGAATATTCTCGGCGTCGTCCAAGCCTAAGTCGGTGGTCAAGAAGCCCAAAGGGGTGATGTATTCGCCGGCCTCGCGGCGAAGCAACAATTCGCGGCGAATTGCTAGCGCTTTTTCCCGCTGACCTGACATGCCGTAGGCCATGGCGAGCTGGCCGGAAAATATCGCGGCGTGACGCGTCAACGAGATCAGCCTCTCACCCGTTTCGATTGCTTCGTCCCAACGGGCGAGGCCGCAGGCGGCGCGCTGCCTGGCCCACATACCCAAAACATAGTTGGGCTGGAGCTCGAGAGCACGATCGGCGGCGCGCATTGCTTCGTCCAACTGTCCTGCGGAGAAGAACGCGAGGGCGGCCACCCCATGAATGAAGGGCGAAAGCGGATCGAGCTGAATGGCCTTGCGCAGACAGAGGACCATCTCGTCCAAAGGCCGCTTCGCTGAAAGAAAAAGCCCCAGATAGGAATGGGCTATAGAGGATTGCGGTTCAAGTTCGATGGCTTTACGAAAATGAGGTTCAGCATCCGCGAGGCGGGCCCCAAAAGCGGCGACTGCAAGCCCCATGGAGAAATGAGTGTCCGCCAGATCTGGAGCGAGGGCGATGGCCTTCTTCATAGCAGCATCGGCGCGAGGCCTGCCTTCGGACAAAGGAATGTATCCATAAATGGCGAGAACCGAGAAGGAGTCAGCCAAGCCGGCATAGGCCAGGGCGTAATCCGGATCGAGGTCGATGGCGGCACGAAAACATTCCACGCTGGCGCGCAGATTGCTTTCCGACCGCAGGCCCCAAAGGGCGCGGCCCTTCAGATAGAGTTCGTAGGCCGCAATATTTTCGGAGTGGCGGCGCGGAAGCGAGAATTGCTGGCCGGCGAGCGTGGGCTCAAGGGTTTTGACGATGGAGGCGGTGATTTCATCCTGAATGTCGAAAATGTCGGTGATCTCACGGTCGTAGCGCTCAGACCATAGATGATAGCCGTCGGCGACATTGATCAGTTCCGCGGTGATGCGCAGGCGTTTGCCGGAGCGGCGGACACTTCCCTCGAGAACAGCTTCGACATTGAGCTGGCGACCGATTTCGCGAATGTCCGTGTTGCCACCGCGAAACCGGAAGGCCGAAGTGCGCGAAGCTACTTGCAAACCCCGGAGCCTGGCGAGAGCGCTGGTTAAGTCCTCGGAAAGGCCATCACTGAAATAATCGTTATCCGGGTCGGCGCTAAGATTTGCGAACGGGAGGACAGCGATGGAAGGAATCTTGCGGCGAGCGCCTGTTTTGCGGCTGGATTCAAGTTGCTTGTTGCGTTGGATTTCCTGGAGCGCCTCGAGCACTTCGCGGGCGGTCGGATAGCGGTCGCGGGGATTTTTTGCCATAAGCCGCGCGAGCATGCCGCCGAAAGCAGGCGGAATGGCAGGATTGGCCTCGGTCACTGATGGAGGCTGGCGGTTCAGGATGGAATCAAAAATCACCGCCGTGGTGGAACCCTCAAAAGGACGCCGGCCAGTCGCCATCTCGTGCATCACCACGCCGAGCGAAAACAAGTCGCTGCGCTCATCCAGGCTTTCGCCGCGGGCCTGCTCTGGCGACATGTAGGCGATGGTGCCAACGGTGGAGCCGGGACTGGTTAGATTGGCGGCATCCGTGACGGTCGGAGAGTCAGGCTGTATTTCGGTGTCACGCGAGCTGGTGTTTTTTGCGAGACCAAAATCGAGGAGCTTCGCATAGCCGTCCTGCGTGAGGAAAATATTCGCGGGCTTGAGGTCACGATGGATGAGTCCAGTGCGATGGGCTTTATCGAGCGCATCGAGAACCTGCAAACATACAGCAAGAATCTGCTCGAACTCTATCTGGCCGCGGGCGATGCGGCTGGCCAGCGTTTCTCCTTCCAAATATTCCATGACAAGATAGCTGACGCCGTCCAGCGCGCCAATGTCGTAGAGATGGCATATATGCGGATGATTGAGCGAGGAGATGGTTCGCGCTTCGCGGTGAAAACGCTGGCGGGCTTCGGAATCAGCGGAGAGGTGAGCGGGAAGAATTTTGATGGCCACCGCGCGATCCAGGCGCGTATCGCGCGCGCGATACACTTCGCCCATGCCGCCCGAGCCGAGAGGCGCGACGATTTCGTAATGTCCGAGTTTCGTGCCCGGACTAAGACTCACGACCATTTGCTCCGGAAAGGACGCCGAATGCCCGAACGGGCCCGCATTCTCGCGTTTTTGAGTTGCGTGTGCCGCAAGGACAACAGCGATCCCTCGTGACGCGCGCCAAGGATTCTTTGAGCCTGGGCATTTTGAACGCTGAACGAGCATAGTTATAGCATCCGAGTCCGCGTGAGTGAATCGAATTTGTTCGCTTGCTAGGGGTGTGAAGGCGATTCGCGGAAACGGGGCGGCCGCGGGGCGCGTCGGAGATTATTACGGCAGGAAAAGCCGCAGACCTTCAGAATGCGAAGCTCTGCGCTACACGACCGTTCGCGACACTTCCTGGAAAGGATAACAGATGAAAAAGAAATGGTTCGCAGGACGCTACTTCGTGGGCATGCTTGCTCTGGTCGCCACAATTTCGTTCGCGGCGTTTTTTGGCTCAACCGTGGCGATGGCGCAGGATCCGGCGGAGCCGCCGAACGGCGCGCCAACGCCGCAGTTACTCCCCCGTCCGACGGGAAGGCTTGACCGCGGGTCGATTGATGAGAATTTCTTGCGCGCCATTATCGAAGAGCAAGTCGCTTGCGGCACACGCGACACCTTTTCGTCATGGACGGACCTGAAGCGCGGCATCGGCTGCGGACGTGATCGCGCGCTCGCGCGCTTCCAGGCAATCGCACAGGAGTCGGACGGAAGGATGCAAGTGGTGGTGGACAAGTTCGATATGACATTGCGCACGGGCGAGACGGCACATTTGGAAAACGTGTACGCGATTCTGCCGGGCAGCGATCCGGCGCTCGCGAAAACAGTGTTCATCACGAGCGGAGACTTCGATTCGCGGCCGTCGCAGACGAACGATCCGAACGCCGACGCTCCCGGCGCGGACGATGATTCGTCAGGGGTCGCGGTAGCAATTGAGTCAGCGCATTTGCTCGCGAAAGGGACGTATCGCGCGACGCTGATTTTCGCGGCGCTTTCCGGCGAAGAGCAGGGTTTGCTTGGCGCACAGGGAATGCTGAAATACTTGCAGAATCACAGCTACACGGTCGGCGGATATTTCGACAACGACATTGTTGGCGCGGATCCGGCGCCGGGCGGGCCACACCGGTTGCGGATGTTTTCTGGCGGAGGCCCGGACGGCGTGGATTCACCTTCGCGGGAGCTGGAGCGCGCGACGGAGGAGATCGATGGGCGCGACAACATTCGAATGATTTTCCGCGTGGACCGGCTGGGGCGCGGCGGCGATCACATGCCGTTTGTCGCGGCGGGGCTGCCGGCGGCGCGTTTCACGGAGCCGCAGGAGAATTACGATCATCAGCATCAAACTCCTCGGACGGAGAACGGCGTGGAATATGGCGATTTGGAAAAGTATCTGGACTTCAAGTTCATGGGCAATGTGGCGTGGGACAACGCGGAAGCGCTGCGGGAACTGGCGCTGGCGCCCGCGCCGCCTTCGGAAGTGACGATCACGCACGTGCCCCGAACTGCGATGGGGTATGCGTGGATGAGATGGTCAGCGGCGACGGAACAGGCAAATGATCCGGAGCGCGCGGGCTTTGAGATTTTGTGGCGCGAAACGACGGAACCGCGTTGGTCGGTGTATGAGTTCGTGCCTTCAGGAAACGAAGCGACGCTGGACGGCGTGTCGCCGGACAATCACTTTTTCGCGGTGCGCACCGTGGGGAAAAACGGCGCGCGTTCGCTAGCCGTTCCGGCGATTGCGCCAATGCGCAGGCCGCCGACGGCGACGCCTTCTACACGGCCGGGAACGCCGCCGGGCAAAGAGTAAAGCTACGGAAGCTCTGAAATTCGAAGCTTCTCCGCTACCAAAGAGAACAACCCACCCTTCGCAGAGGACGCGAAGGATGGGGCACCCGCGCGGGTGCGTAAGCGTCAAAGCGGCGTCGAGCCGTCCCGCAGATGCATCCGGAATGCAAAAAGCGCACCTCGCTCTAAACAGAAAACAGGCGGGCCTGAAAACGCCCCTACAATAGTCCGACAACGTCATCAGGGGCACAGCATCAACATCAACTGGCGAGAAGCAAAATTCCACGGGCTAAGAGCTTGTGCCACGGGCAGCAGATGGTTTTGCACCGCCGTGCGGCGCTGACTTTTCTGGCTCGCGCTGCGGCGAATTGTCTGGGGCGGCGCGGAGATACTGCGCGGGCCAGGAAGCTGTCTGGCCGAGTTCGCGGGCGGCGCGCAAAGGCCAGTACGGATCGCGGAGCATTTCGCGCGCGAGCAAAACGATGTCAGCCTGACCGGTGCGAATGATGTGGTCGGCTTGCACGGCGTCAGTGATCATGCCCACGGAGCCGGTGAGAATTTCGGCTTCGCGGCGAATTTTTTCGGCAAACTTCGTTTGATAGCCGGGACCCACGGGAATGGCGACGCCGGGAATCACGCCGCCGGAAGAACAGTCCATTAAATCGACGCCAAGATTTTTGACTTCACGAGCGAGCGCGGCGGATTGATCAGGATCCCAGCCTCCTTCTTTCCAGTCCGTGGCCGAGATGCGCATGAAGAGCGGCTGCGTTTCGGACCAAGCGGCGCGCACGGCGGCGGCAACTTCGCGAGCGAGGCGGGTGCGATTTTCGAACGAGCCGCCGTAGTCGTCAGTGCGGTGATTGCTGAATGGCGAGAGAAATTCATGGATCAAGTAGCCGTGGGCGGCGTGGATTTCGACGATGTCGAATCCGGCATCGGATGCGCGGCGGGCAGCAGCGGCGAAGGCTTCGGTGACGGCGCGAATTTCATCGCGAATGATTTCGCGCGGCTGCGGATAGTTCTCCTGAAATTTAATCGCGCTGGGAGCGAGGACGTTGGTCCAGCCGCCTTCGCTGAGCGGAACCGCGCCCTGCCGGGGAGACCAGGTGCGATAGGTGCTGGCCTTGCGTCCGGCGTGGGCAAGTTGGATGCCGGCGAGGCTGCCCTGCTGGTGAATGAAATGGACGATGCGCGCGAGAGCTTCGGTGTGGCGGCCGCTCCAAATGCCGAGGTCCTCGGGGCTGATGCGCGCCTCGGGCAGGACGGCAGTGGCTTCACAAAAAACGATGGCGGCGCCGCCGATGGCGCGGCTGCCGAGATGCACGAAGTGCCAGTCGTTGGCGAGGCCGTCGTCGCAGGAGTATTGGCACATCGGCGAAACGGCGATGCGATTGCGCAGCGTGACGGCGCGAATCGTGAGCGGTTCGAATAAGTGTGGCATG
>JBAQYT010000160.1:0-16951 GCA_049787175.1 Candidatus Acidiferrales bacterium
TCGCGAGCTTTCTGAATCCGAACGGTCTCCAGATAGGCGTGGGGCGGAAGGCCAATCTCTCTTTCAAACGCACGCGCGAAATAGTAGGGGCTCAACGAGACCGAACTCGCCACCTTGGACAGTGAAACATCCTCCACGAAATTTGCCTCCATGTATTCGCGCGCTCTTCTGACAGCCGGGCGCTCCCTACCCACTGGCCTCAGCGCAACCTGGGGATCCGCGTGCCGCGTGATTAAGCGTGCCAGCGCTCGGAGAAGGAACGATTCGCATTCTGCCTTCGGCGCCCTTTCCGCAAGGCGCTTGTGAAAACTGGAAAGCAAAATGGCAAGGGGTGGATCGCGGAGCGGGGCCCCCTTGAAGAAAGGCACGTTCGTGCTGGCCCCAATGTCGGCGGCGACGCGAGCGAGATACTCGGCGCGAGGATACAGGACACGGTAAACGTAACCGCTCCGAGTTGCAGCTTCGCCCGTGTGGGGCTCATCGGGATTGACGACGAAAACGTGCCCGGCAGGCGCTATACGCTGGGCACCACGATACCAATAGGACGCGGCACCACTCTCGACCAGGGCAATAACGAAATAATCGTGTGAGTGCCGGGCGTAGCGATGTTCGACGAACTGCGCATGCAAAGCTTCCAGGCCGTGCAACTCGGGATCGTGATAATAGCGCGACCATTCTTTACAGGTCTTACTCATAGCCAGAATTCTATCTCCCGATGGAGCGCGAAATTGTGAAATATGGATAGGCAAGTGGGTTGAATTGAGTCCAATTTGGCTGCCTTCGGGAACTGAAGTCGGGGTGATGTCGCATTGAAAGAAAACCTACTCACTGAAGAGGGTGCGGATGTTGCTGGCATCAACGGCCGCGTCCTAGTCCTGAGCGGCAGATTTGAGGGAGCAAAATCTTCCTCCTCTCTGACTCCGCAGTTGGCGCATCGTCGATGACTGCGAAGAAGGCTGGCGGCATTGTTTCCAACTCTTATGCAATCACTACTTTTTCGCATAATGCTCTCCGCCGAGAAAGTGCAGCGAGACGTATGGCACGTCGCCCACCACCCAACTATCGTGACCCGGCGGCCCCGGTGGAATGTAAAAGAGCATGCCGGCGCGGAGTTCGTAGATCGTGCCGTCGTCCATCGCCGCCGTGGCACAACCGGAGAGCACCATTCCAACGTGTTCGACGTTGCAACGCGACGCGCCCACGCTCGGGCCGACATGAAGCGACCATTTCCAGCCGGGCTGGTAGATCGCGCGCCCGATGGTCATGCCTCCTATGCGAATGAGTTCAAATTTGCCTTTTTCAAACGTCCGCACCTCATCGGGCTCTTCAAAACGCTTCAGAACTGTTTCCAGCATCGCTTAAACTCCTTCGCGAGAAGAACGTAAGCAGCATCTTAAATAGCCGGGCGGCTGTTATTGTTGAGCGCGATATGTTCACGACGGACGATCCGGGCCGTGCCCTGAATGGCGGTCCTGGTGATTTTTCCGTTGGAGCACTCGGCGATTGCCTCAATCAAGCTGGGAACACCCATGACGTAGCCCTGTGCGATCCGGAATCGGTGACGGCCTGTCTGATTATTGAGGTCGTACCGCACCATGTAGGCGCCGAGTGCCGCCGCAGCGACACCCGTGGCAGCATCCTCGGGAAAGCCGGCGCGGAGAGGAAACTGCCGTGCTTCTGCGTCGGCATTCTCCTTGTCGGCGTGGCATGTAAACGGGTAAAAACCGCTTACCTGAAGTTTATCGCACAGATGCCAGAGTGTTTCGAAATGCGGCGTCAAAGAATTGAGTACGGTCGAATCGCGAAGAGGCATCAAAAGCTTAGCTCGCGAAACCGAAACTGACTGAATGGGACCCTTGGCCAAGTCAATCTGCTCAGGCTGAATTTTCAGAGCATCTGAAACCAAATCCGGCGTGGCTGTTGGACCAAAAACAGGCGTGTTTTGCTCCAGGGTAACCAGAATGCGCACCGCGCTCCGAAGTGACTCCGCTTCAAAAAGGCCAGAGGAAGTCTCAATCCTTGCGCGATCAGATTTTAGCGTGTTGTCGAGCATGGCTACCGTCACTGCCGCGATGGTTGCATGCCCGGAGACTCCCATTTCATGGTCCGGAACGAAGTACCGGAGGCGGACGTCAGCAGCCTTCGAGCGAGGATTGAGAATGAAAACGGTATCGAGTCCGAACTTCCGCGCGAGGTCTTGCATTTCGGCCTCGGCGAGATGATCGGCAAAAGGCACCACCGGGCATGGATTACCGCCCTCGGGCCCAGCGGCAAACACGCGGGTGTGAACCACTTCAACTTGGTTGCTTCGCATCTCTTCTCCGCGGCAGGTACTTGTGTTTGCACTACGATACTTCCCCGAGAAAACAAAGCTGAGAGCCGGAAGAACGAGCGACGGCTCAGTCTGGTGGCACGGGCTTGGGGCGCTTCCAACTTGCCATGTAAACCAACATCGCGCGACCGAGGCAAACAGACACTCCTCAGGAATGATGCTCATCCATAGTTCAGCCACTGTCTTGTGCAATCTTGCGCTCCTGTGCAATCGTCATGAAGAGGGCACAAGCACGGTGCTGCTTCAGGGCTCTCTCAGACGCGCGCAAGTACCCGCACCCAAGAGGATTTTTCGAATGCCGGCGTGCATGCGTTTGCTTCGATTCACCGAAAACGATTTGTGAGATAATTCGGAGCTTCCAACTTTTCTATAACGTCCAACGATCTTTAGATTTTTCAGGGGCAGACAAATGGCAGATATACGACATCGTTCTTATCCGGATGCAATCCGCTTCAAGTCTTTGATCCTTGGCTTCCTCGCTTGCTTCGCGCTTTTTGCTCTTCCCGCTCGGGCGCAACAGCTCAATTCGGATTGGTTCTCGCAAATGCGTTATCGCACGCTGGGGCCCGTAGGAAACCGCGCCGACGCAATTGTCGGTGAGCCCGGCAATCCGATGGTGGATTATGTTGGCGCTGCCTCGGGAGGAATCTTCAAGACAACCGATGGCGGCCTGCACTGGACGCCGATTTTCGACAAAGAAGACGCGATGTCCATCGGCGCGTTGGCGATTGCCCCGTCCGCGCATAACATCGTGTGGGCCGGCACCGGCGAGGCTTTCTATAATCGCGTGGCCACATCGATTGGCGATGGGATCTACAAATCCATCGATAGCGGCGCCACCTGGAAGCACATGGGCCTTGAGAACACAGGCCGCATCGCCCGCATTGTGGTTGATCCGACAAATCCGGACATCGTTTTCGCCGCGGCGGTAGGCAGCGGCTTTGCGCCCTCGCAGAATCGCGGCGTTTTCCGCACCACCGATGGCGGCAAGACCTGGCAGCGCGTTCTTTTCGTGGACGAAAACACCGGAGCCGCGGACGTCGCCATGGATGCGCACAATCCGCAGACTCTGCTAGCGGGCACTTGGCAACTGACGATCCACACGTGGGACTTGCATAGCGGCGGTCCCGGCAGCGGCATTTTCATCTCACACGATGGCGGCACCACTTGGACTCGCATCGTGGGACATGGATTGCCGACACATCCTATCGGCAAAACCGCGGTGGCTATTGCGCCCAGCGATGGCCAGCGTATGTACGCTCTTGTACAGGATAAACACCCGGGCTTTTATCGCTCGGATGACGGCGGCCAGAATTGGCGGCTGGTGAACCAAAACGATGAAATCAACGAGCGCTCTCCCTATTACAACCGCTTCACCGTTGATCCGATGGATGAAGATCGCATTTATTTCGTCAGCGTAGGCATCACACGTTCGCTGGATGGCGGCGCCACCGATCACGCGTTTGGAGGCGGCGGCGACAATCACGATTTCTGGATTGATCCCACGAACTCGAGTCGCATGATGATCGCCCATGACGGCGGCGCAAGTATCACGCTCAACCGCGGGATTTCCTGGCAGCCTGTAAATCTGCCGATCGCGCAGCTTTACCACGTGACGACGGACGACGCGATTCCATACTTTGTGTACGCCAATGAGCAGGACAACGGGAGTTGGCGTATCTCGAGCAACAGTTGGGGCGGCGGCATCAGCGCCAAGGCCGAGTTGCGGGTTGGAGGCTGCGAGAGCGGCTTCACTGTCCCGGATAAAGCAAACAACGAAATCGTGTATTCCGGCTGTTATGACGGAGGGCTTGATCGCTTCGACCTGAAAACTCTGCAAACGCGCGACGTCAAGGTTTGGCCGGTTTCCTTCTATGGCTGGACGCCCGCGGACGTGAAATACCGATGGAACTGGACATTTCCCATCACCATTTCACCGAACGACCACAATACAGTTTACGTGGGAAGCCAATATGTTCATCAAACCACCGACGGCGGCGCGAGTTGGAAGGAAATCAGTCCAGACCTGACCCGCAACGACAAGAGCCACGAGCAAAATTCCGGCGGCGTGTCTAACGATAACCTGTTCACATTCGATGGGGCGACATTATGGTCCATTGCCGAATCGCCTAAGGCAAAGGGGCTGATCTGGGCGGGCAGCAACGACGGATTAGTGCACGTCACACGGGACGGAGGAGCGCATTGGACCGACGTTACCGGCAAGATTCCGAATCTCCCGCACTGGGCAACGATCAGCAACATCGAGCCGTCTCATTTCGACGCAGGTACCGCTTATCTTGCCGCGGACGATCATTTGCAAGGCAACAACGATCCGCTTATCTACAAGACGGCAGACTACGGCACGACCTGGATTCTGATTAGCACGGGCATTCCGAAGTCTGTATTCAGCTACATCTCGTGCGTGAAGGAAGATCCCAAGCGGCAAGGCCTGCTGTTCGCGGCCAGCCAGAATTCTGTTTATTTCTCGATTGACGAAGGCAAGAACTGGACGTTGCTGCAGAACAACATGCCGCATGCGCCAGCTTCATGGCTTGATGTTCAGGGCCGCTTTGGCGACTTGGCCGTTTCCACCTACGGCCGTGGTATTTGGTTGATGGACGACATCAGCCCGCTAAGAGAGTTGACACCGGAAGTCCTCAATTCCGACGTTCATCTCTTTTCGATTCGTCCGGCATATCGTTGGAGGCCCGAAGGCGGATATGGCGCAAGCGGTCGCGGGGCGGACGGTGCGCAGCCTCCGCCATATGGCGCCGACATCAACTATTTCATCAAGAATGGGCCGCCCACGCGGACAGAAAGCAACGAAGGAGGTCCCGGTGCAACTGGCGGAAGCGCTCAAGGAAGTGACGCAACTCGAAGCGGTGAAGACAATGCGCGGCGCCAGGGTGTGACAATCACGATTCTGGACGCCGAGGGCAAGGCCGTTCGAGTCTTGCACGGCATGAATAATGCGGGCATTAACCGCATCTGGTGGGACCTGCGTTATGAGACACCCCACCAGCCTTTGCTGGTCACTCCTCCCCCTGACGCGTCGTGGGTCGAGACAAACACCAAGGGCCGGCGCATTCGCACTTGGGATTTGGATTTTTCTTACAACGCGCCGGTCGCGCCTCCGGGGAAATATACGGTCCGGCTAACTGTCAATGGCCAGACTTTCGAGCAGCCCTTGGAGGTTATCAAGGATCCCCGTTCAACCGGAACTCTGGAGGATATTCGCGCGCAGGTGAAATTCGGTTTGCAGATTCGCGATTCGATGAATACGCTGGCCGGCCTGATCGGCCGCACGGAATGGATCAAACGCCAAGCGGACGAAACAGTCGCGATGCTCGGGACGAATCCCCAGCAAGCGCAGCTCGTAAAGGCCGCGAAGGACCTTGGAGAAAAAGCCGCAGCAACCGAGGCGCCCATGTTCGATATGTACCTGACCGGAGCGCGCGAAGATCAATTCCGCAATCCGGATCAATTGTGGGAATGGCTGGCGACGCTCAACCGTGAGATCACCGAAGACAGCGCCGATTTCCCGCCGACCGAGCAGCAGATGGAGGTGTACAAAATGCTGCTGGAAAAGTTGGGCTTGGTGCAGACAGGTTTTGATAACTTGTGCAAGAAAGACGTTCCGGAATTTAACAGCATAATGCGTCAGAACGATCTCGCCGGAATTTCCGTGCCGCCGGTTTCCGCTCTGACTTTTGCGCCGCCCCAGCGGTCGATTTTTGGTGATTTCCCTGTCGGCGCCGATTTGCCGGAGAATCCTAACCACTGAACGCAGCCCTGAGACCCTTAGGTCGCTTCCGACGAAGAATGAATTATAATAGCGCCGCGCTCTTGAATCTATTTGACTTGATAGAAGCACGAGCAAGGATTTTCATGATCCTGGCGCCCGCAAGTCAGGATCGAATCTATCCCCATTGGTTGACAGACCCAATTTTCGCCGCATCAAGCATGGAATAGAAGCCTTTCGTTCCAGCTTCAGCCTGCCGCGGCATCGCCATTTGCGCGCGTATGCCACGGTCGTGCTGGCGGGCAGCCTCGAGGAGTCGGGCTACGCCGGGCGCGTATGCGCCACAGCCGGCGATGTCTTGATTCACCCTACACTCGACTGCCACGCGAATCGAATTGTTTCGGCCGGCGCCAAGCTGATACGGCTGGAATGGCCTGATGTCGATGGAGCAGGCGGGCTTTATCGTTTGAACGAAGTGGACGCTTTGGCCCGAACCGCTGAAAAGGATGTAGCCGAAGCTGCTGTGCTGCTGGAGCACTCTCTCCAGAAGACGTGGCCGCCTCCCCCCGGGAGAAAAAACGATTGGCCTGATGTGCTGGCCCAGGATTTGGCCCAGGACACCGCTACGGAGATTGGCGCTTGGGCGGAAGCGAAAGGTTTGGCGCCGGAAACGGTGTCCCGAGGATTCGCGGCGGCCTACGGCATTGCACCGATACTTTTTCGAGCGGAAGTACGCGCCCGTTCGGCGTGGCTTCGCATAACTCGAGGGCCCGAATGTCTATGCGCAATCGCCGCCGAAACAGGCTTTGCGGATCAAGCCCACATGACCAGATGGATTTGCCGCATTACGGGCGCGCCACCTGCAGCCTGGCGCCGGGAATCACATTCTTTTCCTTCCAAGACTAGCTAACGACGGCCGGAGTTTCTGGATTTAATCCGCAGAGGACTTTCCTCGGAGCAACACTATAGGCCGTGCTTCCCGCCTCAGTCGCGCGATCTTTTCATTCATGACGAAGAGCAATCATGGGATCCACTTCCGTGGCGCGGCGCGCGGGAACGTAGCAGGCGGCGAGGGCCACGATCACGAGCAGCAAAGCAACGCCAGCAAAGGTCAGCGGATCGTGCGCACTAACGCTGAAGAGCTGGCGAGTCATGAGGCGCGTGAGGCCCAGCGCGGCAACAATACCGATGACTACTCCGATAAGCGCCATGCGAGCGCCTTCGCCGAGAATCAGCCGGAGCACATCGGCGCGTTGCGCGCCCAGGGCCATGCGCACTCCAATTTCGTGAGTTCGCTGGCCGACCACGTACGAAATCACGCCGTAGATTCCGACGCACGCGAGCGCCAGCGCGAGCCCTGCGAAGACGCCGAGAAGAATCATCGAGAGCCTACGCGCGGCAAAAGAGTTGGAAACGACTTCGTCCATGGTTTGAACGTTGTAGATCACTTCGCGGGGGTCGATTTCCTCGACGCCGCGGCGAACGGAGTCCATCACGGCCGCAGGGTTCCCCTTGGTGCGAAGGACGACGGCCACGCCGGTCGCCGCCAGTCGCATTATTTTATCGGGGAGTTGCATAAACGGATAGTAGAACTGGGGTTCGATGGCCGATTTTGCGTCCGTATCGAGCCCCCACTGTTTCACGTGGCCAACGACGCCGACGATCTCGGCCTCCACGTTGAAGGTCTCGAGGTGGATATGCTTGCCGATGGGATTTTCGTGGGGAAAGTAGGTGCGCGCGAAAACGTCGTCAACCACGACCACGATGGGAGAGTTCTCGTCGTCCTGCGGAGTGATGAAACGTCCGCGTTCGAGGGTGATTCCCATGGCTTGTTGGAAACCGGATTCGGCGAGGTAAAACATCGCCGGATTCATATCCTGCAAGTGGGCAGGCTTTGGCTGGCCTTCAATCCAGAAGACCTCCGAGGAATTGTGAATCATCGGGCGTGAGCCGAGGGTAACGGAAGCGGCCTGGACGCCGGGGATGCTGTACATTTTGTCGCTGAACTGGCGAAGGCGGGCACGCGTTTCGGCAGAGCTGGTCGCGGGAGATGCGGGCAGCGACAAACTGAACGTGGTGGCATGGCTGGGATTGAAGCCGGGATTGACACGCCAAAGCGCCGCCAGGCTGCGAATCATCAATCCTGCGCCCACGAGCAAAACCAAAGCCATGGCCACTTCGACGGCGACGAAAACTCCCTGAAGCCGGTGACGCGCGCCGCTGGAGCCTCGGCCGCTCTCCTTGAGCACCTCATGCAAATCCACGCGGGAGATCTTCAGCGCGGGAGCCAGGCCAAAAACAATTCCGGCAAACAGGGACAGCCCCATGGTAAAGAGCAGTACACGTGAGTCCAGAGAGACTTCGCTCGCGCGCGGCAAAGCGCCAGGCAGAGTGCCGAGCACGGCCTTTGTACCCCAAAAAGCGAATAAGAGACCGAGCGCTCCGCCCAAGCCAGCGAGGAGAATGCTTTCGGTGAGAAGCTGGCGAATGATGCGCACGTAGCCCGCGCCCAACGCCGCGCGAATCGCGAACTCGCGCGATCTGCCCATCGAGCGTGCCAGAAGAAGATTGGCGACGTTGACGCAGGCAATCAGCAGCAAGAAACCAACGGCCGCGAGAAGCACAAGCAGGAATGGCTGGACGTTCCCCACGATATCTTCCTTCATGGAAACCAACGCCGCGCTTATGCCCTCGTCGGCGTCCGGGTAAGCAGCGGCGAGATTTCGAGCGATGCTCTCCATATCGGCTTGGGCTTGCGAGAGCGTGACGCCTGGCTTGAGACGGCCAACCATTCCTGAACTGAAGACAACGCGGCGGTCGTGAAAAGTTGGGTCGCTCCATTGGCCGATGGGCATGTAGACGTCCCGGTCGCGGCCATAGAAGGTGAAGCTCTGGGGAATCACGCCCACAATCGTGTAAGACGTGCCGTTCAGATCGATCGATTTTCCGACGATGTTCGGCGCAGAGGCAAATTTGCGCTTCCAGAAGCCTCCTCCGAGAATCACGACAGGCTCGGCGCCTACGTGATCGTCATCGGTGCGGAAGGTGCGGCCCAGAACAGGTTTTACGCCGAGGGTGTCGAAGAAATTGGCGGAAATCATGTAGCCGCTCAGGCGCTCGGCCTTGTCCGTTCCGGTGAAGTTGTAGTCTTCGTTGTGATACAGGGCGATGGAGGAGAGCGAATGCGTGTCGCGCTGCCAGTCGAGGAAATTAGGGTAGGCAATCGGCGCTTGGTCGTATCCGGGCGCCTTTCCATAGAGCGCGACGAGCTGGCTGGGATTCGGATATGGCAGTGGATTGAGCAGCACGCCGTTGACCACGGAAAACAGCGCGGTATTCGCGCCGATGCCGAGAGCCAGGGTGAGAACGGCAATCACCGCGAATCCTGGCGATTTCGCCAGCATGCGCAGGCCGTAACGAACGTCCTGCATTAATGTGTTCATCGATAAATGGGTGCGAGCATCTTTTAAGGTGAGTCTTCCCAATAAATATCGCGCCACCGCAACTTTACTTGCCAGCTAGAAACTTCCGCCGCAAGTGGCCCGTCCTGACCGCTTCACCAGAGAAATCGTAACCCCATCGCTGGACCGGCAACCGCATCCTATGGCTTCGCCGGAAGCTCCCTTGGATTTATATCATTTACGCTTTTGCTCGCTTGGCTTAAAAACTCTAAGATCAAACCCTAACGTCATCCGGCATGGCCATCAGGCGCGGTCAGAGTTTTCACCAGGTATTTTTGAGTCTTGACATGCTTATATCCATTACGCGCATAGAATTGATGGGCACGTTCCCGTATGACATTTGAGTATACCGAGATGGCATGGCAACCTTGGCTTCGCGCCCATTTCTCGGCAGCATCAAGCAATACCTTTCCGATTCCACGAGAGCGGATTTGCTGGTCGATAATCAGCCCGCTGATTCCCGCGCAACTGTCTTGTTCCACAGAACGGAACACGTACAGTCCGACCCAACCTGCGATTTGCCCACCGGGAAGTTCAGCGACGTACACGGCATACTGGCTGGAATTCGCCATTGCTTCGAGCCGCCTCCGAATCTGTTTCCCCGTAGATGGATAGTGGAGTTGGGCCGCCAAATCGGCCATTTTGTCATAGTCGCCTGGTTCGGGCCGGCGAACCGAGCATATGGATTGCGCCAAGGTACGATTCAGTTGCTCCAGCATCTCAAATGCCCAATCGCCATCCCCTCAGAATTCAGAAATTTCTCGACTGATCGGGCTCATTGCTGACGATGCAATTGCACCAGAACTTTTTGCGCCAATTCACGCTGCATAATCAGGGGCGCATCTGCGTCTGTTTGAATGTCAGTTCGAAATTGCGTTAAACCGAAGGCTGCGGCCAATCGTTCGCCCGCCTCCCGCACCGGAAGGAACGGATCCTGCAGCGCTGCGCGGACCACTTCGATCAGCTCTTGCGCGTGCTCACGCTCGACCGCCTCTTTCAGTTCCGCCAGTCCGGCGAGCGCGCTTAACCGAACTCGCTCCGGTACGCCGGCCCGCGCGTGCGCCAGCAGAATTTCTGCCGCCCTCGGGTCTCCGGTCGCAGCCAATCCCGCCAACGTGGCTTGCATGACGTGCACCTCAGGCTTCGCCGCCGTTTCAGTCTGTAACACGTCGAACGCTTGCGCCACACCCGATTTGCCGATGTCCTGCGCCGCGGCGGCCTCCACCGCATAACTGGAATCGCCATGCAGGCCCTCGACAAGCGCACTGTAGACGGCATGGTCCTGCGAGAAATTTCCCAGCGCTCCGAACACCGCCGTCCGCACGCGGCTATCGGGCTGGTGCAGATCGGAAAGCAGAGCCGCTTTGGCTTGCTCCGTTCCGATCCTGCCAAGGCTTGTCGCGGCAGCAGCGCGCACACCATAAAATTCATCACTGCCAAGCACATGCGCCAGCGCATCGACGCGCACATTCGCGTCCGTTTCTTTCTCCTTGCCAAGCTGCTGGGCCGCCCACAGCCGGCTCATCATTGATGGGTCTTTCTCGGCCTCCGCAATGAGCGCATCCACGGGTTTGTCAAACCGCACCGTTTTATCGATGAAATCGTTGGGATCGAAATCCACCCATTGCGGCGCGAAATCAAGCGGCGTGTCGAACTCCTGTCGCTGCAAATTGTCGCGGACCTGAATCATCTTCTTCTCGCCGCCGGCGCCAATAAACTCCAACTCAATGGGCATATCAAAAATCGGCGTCATCGCATCCACGTGCTGCGCCTGCGCAACAGTAACCTTCTCCATTTTCTTCGCCGCGTCGTAGCTCGCTTCCACGCGATACTCGGGACGCCCGGCCATGTACACCCACTCGCGGAAAAACCAATCAAGCTCCAACCCGGTCGTCGCGCGAATCGCGGCGATCACGTCCGCCGTATCCGCGGTCTGCGCTTGATGCGCCGTCAAATAATGATGCAGCGCTTGAAACAACACTTCGTTTTGCGACGCTTCGTGCGAAGCCGCCTCCGGCCCATCCACCAAATAGCGCAGCATGTCCAGCACCGCCGCGCCCTTCTCGTGTGTTGTCGCGTCGAACATGTCCATCGGATCGCTGTAATGCCGGTCGACAATCGCGCGCGTGTAATCCTCGCGGCCCTCCTCCTGCTCCGCCAATTGGTCGTTGTAAATCTCAAAGCGAAACGCGTCGTTGCCCTCGTGATGTTGCGTGTAAAGCGCCTGCAGATACGTCGCGAATCCCTCATTCAGCCAGATATTCGCCCAGTCGCGTCCCTGCACGTAATCGCCGAACCAATGCTGCCCCAACTCGTGCGAGACCAAGCCCGTGCTCGGATAATCCTGATCCGCGCGCTCGTCGTGCAGCGTAAATTCCGTCAGCGTCGTCGCGCTCACGTTTTCCTGTCCGCCAAAAATAAAGTTGTGCACTTCCGTTTGCGCGTATTGCTCGTAGGGATAATCCACGCCCGTCGCGCGCGAGAAAAATCCGATCATGTCGGGCGTCAGATGGAAAGACCGGCGCGCCGTGGCATCGTCCACGTAATCCGGCACGTAATAATCCACCGGTTTGTCTTCATACTTGTCCGCCACTTTGCGCCACGGTCCCACGGCAATCGAAATCAGATACGAGCTGTGCGGCACGCTTTCCACCCAATCGTAGGTCGCGGCGCCCGCCGCGCGTGTCACCTTCACCAGATTCCCGTTCGACACCACGCTTTGCCCGTCCGGCACTGTCGTCACCGTCTCGCTCGTCGCCATGTCGTTCGGATAATCCCAGCATGGAAACCAATAACGATTGAACTCCGCTTCGCCCTGCGAATACACTTCGCGCGGCCACTTCGGATAATCCTTCGACGGATTTACGAAAAAAAGTCCGGTGCGCGGAAAGCCGTGATACACGATGCGCACGCGCAGCGTGCTCGCGGCATCGTAGTCGCGGTCGAGCGTGATCCACAGCTGCGGGTCTTCCGCGGCATATGTTAACTTGACCGGCGCGCCTTGCCGCGGCTCCAAACTCACCGCGTCGATCTTCAGTCCTGAGCTATTCAAATAAAATTTGTGGAAATGCGGCGCGAACGGCCGCAGCGTGACCACTTCATCTCCAAAGACTTCGCTTTTGGGCTCGTCGAAATGCAGCGCCAGCTTATAATTCTCCACGTGATACGTCCGGCTTGGCGCCCATCGCCAAACGCCCGGATCGCCGAACACGTGCGCCTTCTCCTGTCCCGCCGCACCCACGGCCACAACCAGAACGGCACTCCCCATGAAGGTGATTGCTCCAAGCCATCGCCGCAATCTCAATTTTATGCAAGCTCCTTATCGGGTCCGTTAAGCCTCAGTTCGCTAGCAAACGCTCGCTCGGATGACATTCACACCGAACCTCTACACGTTCGCAGGACGGATGGAATCGCTTCATGCCGCAAGAATGCCACCGCAGGGGGGCGGCGAGTCTTGAATGCATTTGACTTCGCCAATCCCGAACTCATGAGGCGTCCAGTCTGGTCCTGGCGCGGCAACTACTTCGCTGCTTTCATTGGCGCGGTGCAGACTGATTCGAGTTTCGAAGGGCGCAAGATAGGAAGGTCAGAGAGAATTCGTTCGTGTCAGAGGGATCCGGCGAGATGCGGGTAAGCTCCGGTTTGCCTGTGCGAAGGGGAATCTCGTCTCACATTCTCACTTCCGCGCAGCTGGCACCGTCACCGTGCCTTTGGCCTCTCACCAATTCGTGACAACGTGCGTGCGGATGGCGGCAGTAGCATTGTCATCCGGGCCGAGATCAAGCGTATTCCCCCTCGCAGGGTTGGCGCGAGCAAACCACGCCAAACATCCTACGATCCTTTAAGTCATTGCGTTTTGCGCAAAACCTCCCCTAAGATACGCCCGTCCCGCGATGCCAAAGTAATTCCGCACAGTACCGCCAAGGTAGGTGCGATATCCTCTGGCGCAGCCGGCGTATAGTAAATTCCCGGTTGGATTCCGTATCCCATAAAAAGAATCGGCACATGCTGATCGTAGTAGTAAGGCGATCCGTGCATCGCTCCCACATCCCGCGTCCCGCCCGGCCGAGTGGAATCCCATGACCAGTAAGGTTTCGGCACAATGAGCAAGTCCCCGCTGCGGGCCGCGAAGAAGCTATCTGCTTCCGCGCGGCGAATCGGATTTTCAGTCGCGGACCGGCCGCCAACTTCTTCGGCGCGATATACGTCAGCCACTCCCTGTACCCCCTTAATCGCACCGAGGACTGCCTGCATAGCTGCGGGATCATTTTTCAGCTTCTCGTAGATGCCCGGCTTGAAGAAAACATCCGCATCGTCAACCATCGCTACCGCCGGTCTTGGATAGTCAAAAGGCATGAGCGCCTTCTCGATACTTTCCTTGACGTCCGCTAAGCTCAACCACCCTGCATCCGCGCCCGCCGCTTGCATGTCCGCCGGAATCGGAGTGCCTCCGTGGTCCGCCGTCAGCACGGCCACATAATTCCGCGCGCCAACTCTGCGGTCCAAAAACGAGAACAACTCTTCCAGGTCCAAATCCAGACGCGAAAGCTCGTCCTGAATTTCACGGCTTCGCGGCCCGAATGCATGCGCCACATAATCCGGAGCGGAAAAACTGATGCCTAAGTAATCGACATCCGGGCCATGACCCAGGTGTTCCGAATCGACGGCTGCTTCCGCTAGCTTTACGAGGTAAGTATCCGGAAAAGGACTTGTCTCCCATTGGCGGTAATATGAGCTGTCCGCCGCCTTGCTGTCCGCATCGCCATGCAACACATGCGGAAAACCCTGGCCCCATCCTGGAGGCGGTACCGCACCCAGCGATTTATCGCCATACAGATAAGCAGACGGCGGTAGCAGAAGATTCCAAGTCTTGCCGTAGTCTTCGCTCGCGGGGTGTTGCTTGACGTAATTCTGAACAAAGGAAAGCGACGGATAAGCGCTCGATGTGGCCCAGAGCCCCGAATCCGCATCAAACCAAGTCGCACCATCCGCCTTGTGTCCCGCAAGCATGATCGCAGCGCGCGCTTTCAATGAAAATGTGAATACCCGCGGCCTTCCCGCACGTTGAAATTTCAATTCCTCAGCAAAAGAGGGGATGAGGAGACTCGCAGCGCTGTCTCCTCCTTTCACCGCGCCGCCGTAGCCGGAATCCTGTACGCTTGGATCCTTCGTACATGTAATGCTTTTCTGTGACTCGCGATCCAACCACGAATTGGAAATGATCCCGTGCATCGCAGGAAGGGATCCGGTCGAAATCGTGGCATGTCCAACGCACGTCTCCGTCTCCGCGTATGGATAGGCCGCATTGCGCAGCCATGCTCCCTGGGTCGCCAATCTTTTCAGACCGCCGGTCCAGTGTTCCTCGAACTTATCAACATAATCGGCTCGCATTTGGTCGACGACGAGAACAACCACCAGCTTTGGCCGCTCCGTGCGGGCTCCTTCCTTAGCAAGCCGCCCTGCCGCCGAAGATCCATTTCCCTGCGCATTTACAGGAAGTACAACTTCCCATGCAAAAGAGAAGATCAGAATGATTCCGTAAAATAGCCACGTACCAATGTGCCGTTTCATTTCCCCTCCCAGGATTAGGAACGGCATTTTATACCCAAGTATCCGTATGCACACACGGCAACACCGCGTTGGAGTCCACTTTTAACTACACTACGTTGTTCAAGGAAGATGACTCCTACAAGGCAGGTTTCTCTTGCTGGGAGACTCCCTCGCGGCCCTCCACCCTTCGACCCAAAAGTGTTACCCATGTCTCCGGGCCGGACCCGCCTTAAAGTGGCGCGCCAAAGGGACGGTCTTAGAACTTTTCTCAGGCACTCTGTGTCAACACCACCTCAAGTTGAGATCCATCCGTGGTGCGACTGTAGCGCGTGCGAGGGCGGGTAAATCGTTAGCTTAGCAGTCATGCCAGGGTTGACCCAATCGGCATAGTTGAGCGATTCGGGCCAAAATGGAATTAGCATTCGGCGAAAAACCGCGCACGGACGCGTTCGTCCAAGGGCAGTTCAGGACCGCTCATAATGTGGTCTGGGACGCGCGTTGGGTCCTCGGCAATCAGGGGCATGGTTTTCGCCCGCAATGCCGCTGATTCCGGCGAAGGATCTTGGAAGATGTTGCGAAACCATCCTTCTACGGTGTGGCATGCACGGAAGTACCGCTGATGCTGATCAGCGTAGCGGCGTCCCGCCGCTTCCCAATCGGAGTTGTTTGTGAGTTCGTCGCGAAGCACTCGCGCAGCACGCAGCGCAAAAGAAAGCCCCTGGCCGTAGGTGGGATCTGTAGTGGCCGCAGCATCGCCGACCAGCGCGACGCCATCGCAATAAGGGTGTTCGACCCAGTGGTCGCTGGCATCGAAACTGGCGAGCGGCCCGATACTTTTCGCGTCAGCGTAGTAATCGGCCAGCGGCGCATAACCTTTCGCGGACTCACGAATGAATTGGCTCAGTGCGGATTCACCCTGCAGGCGGTAGCCCGTCGCCTTCGGATAAACGAAGTAGGCTCGGAACCGGTCGCCCGCCTGGGGAATTAAACCGACCCATGTGCCAAGCTCGGGATTGAACACGGCATAAAGAGTCTCCGTCGACGCGTGTACGTTTGTCAGCATCACGCCAGCCATGTAGTAGCCATTGATTTGCTCGCAAACGGGAAAACCAGCCCATTTTCGTACGGCAGAGCCACGACCGTCAGCGGCAACCACCAGTCGGGTCGAGATGCGCTGGTGGCTGTGCCCATCGACAACCACGGTGGGTTTGGCCCCGCACTCAATGCGCTCAACGCTGACCCCGCGGCGCACTTCCGCTCCCGCGTTTTCTGCAGCTGCCAGTAATGTCTCCTGCATGTTTTGGTGAGGGAAGGAAAGAAGAGGTAGCTGCTGCGGCGTCGTAGCTCTGAGGTCTCGTAATCCGGAACCAGCCTCAACGAAAGGCACGTCGTGGGCGCACTTCTCCTTGAGCAGGCTGCAAATCCCGAGTGCATTCGCTTCAGCCACGCCCCACGGTACAACAGCCTCTCCGCGCACACGGTCTTTAAATTGCTTTTCCCGCTCCAACACCAGCACCTTAGCGCCTCGTGCGGCCATCGCTATGGCCAATGAGGAGGCGGCAATCCCACCTCCTATCGTAATGATGTCGTACCCTGGTGTCGTCATCGCGAACTCCTTCTGACGTATCTGCCGTCCGTTTAGTGTCGGATCTAGCGCCGAAAGTGATGGATTCTAGTGAAGCTGTCCGTGACGAGTCAATCGATTGGTGAAGACGCTTGTTAACGCCTTAACTGGATATTGGTCATTGTCAGGACTTTTCTAGTTCGAAATGAAAGCGCGGATTGTTTTGGAAGGGATTGAAAATAAGCTTCTAAGTAAAGTGGCGCGCCCGGGGAGACTCGAACTCCCGACCCTCTGCTTAGAAG
>JBAQYT010000165.1:0-35090 GCA_049787175.1 Candidatus Acidiferrales bacterium
GGTAGCACATAGGGGTTGTAGCGGTCGACAAGTTCTGCGAACAAGCTGGTCCGGTGAGGAGGATGATGGCGATGAGTGTGACCAAGAGTTTTCTGATGTACGCTGCGGTTGTATTTGTCATCTGCTACGCGATGGTGGTTCCCCCGCGAGCGCGGGCGCAGGCATCGACTTCGGGTGCGATTGCCGGACAGGTGATCGATGCGTCGAAATCAGCCGTTCCCAACGCCACCGTCACCGCAACCAATGTCGCCACTGGCGCCGTTCAAACGGTGAAGACCAACGCTCAGGGGTTTTATACCCTGACCGATCTCCCCGTCGGCACTTACAATATTGCCGCTGAACATGATGGTTTCCAACGGCTATCGCAAACAGGCGTGGTCCTCAACGCAGCCACCACGGTTCAGCTGAATTTGGTCTTGAGCGTCGGCACACTAAGTCAGGAGGTCGTCGTCAGCTCGCAAGCGCCAGTCATTAATACGACCGACGCCAGCACCGGTGCGGTCATGAACAATCAGCAAATCACCGAACTCCCGATCAACGGGCGGGACTATGCTCGCTTTAGCTTGCTCACCCCGGGAGCCATTTTCCGTAGCAACTACATCGCTGACCTCACCTTTAACGGCCAGCAGTCGGTTGACAATCAGTTCTCGATTGATGGAATCGACGCTTCCCGCGTTGACGAACCCTACATGGCCAATGGCTATGAGCGCGGCGCTCGTCTGCTCACCGGCAGCTTGGACACTGTCTCCGAAATGAACGTGGAATCCGGCGACTACAATGCCCAATACGGTCGCGCCGCTGGTACCTACATCAACATCGTCACCAAGTCCGGGACCAATCAGATTCACGGGGAGGCATACGAGTTTCTGCGCAACGACATCCTCGACGCCAGAAACTTTTTCAACACCGTCGATCAAGCCAAGCCTGAATTCCGCTACAACGACTTTGGCGCCAACGTCGGCGGCCCCATCGTCAAGGACAAAACCTTCTTTTTTATCAACTACGAAGGCAGTCGTCAGCGTATCGGAATAACAGGTGCCGGCACGGTTCCAAGCGATGCCCTTCGGAGTCAAGTTCTCGCCACTTCCCCCCAATTGGCGCCAATCCTGGACATGTTTCCGACCAGTACCGACGTAGTTCCTGGAAGCCCAGACGTTGCAAACTACACAACTACGGGAGTTTCAGACGTTCGCGAAGACACCGCTTCAGTCCGGCTCGACCAGAAATTCAGTAGCTCCGACAGCGCATTCGTGCGTGTGAACGTGAACGATTCTCACGTACACGGGCCGCTTTTTGGAGTTGAGGGCACTTCGCTCGGCGTTTTCGATCGCCAGGACGTTCCCATTCGCACGACGAATATCGCCATCGACGAGAAACACATTTTCGGCAACAGCATGATCAATGACTTCCTGATGGGTATGCAGCGCTGGGGCAGCCAGATCGACTCCGAGGAACCGTGGCCTCAGACCACCATTGAGGGATTTACAGTCGTTCCTGGAACCCAAGGAAACTACCTCAGCAACAGCACCAGCTTTCAGTATGGCGACACGATGAGCCTGGTCAAAGGTCCGCATGCGCTCACCTGGGGCGCGACGGCTTGGCGCGTCCAGGTCAATGCAAACAGCAGCCCTACGTCCACCATGCTGTTCGAGGGACCTAACGAATCGGCAGCTATACAGGATTTTATCAACGACCAAGTCACACAGGTGGTGCTTGTGCCCGCGACGCCGGGGAACGGAACCCGCGCAACCCAGGTCGGCGCGTTCGTAAATGATACCTACCGGCTGAGGCCTACCATCTCACTGGTCTATGGCCTGCGCTACGACATTGAAACGGTGCCGCACGATTCCAATTACGCGACACGACCGTTCGACACCCGTCTGAACGCGCTCGGACCTGTGGGCGACCCCTATTTTGCACTCAACGACCACGACTTTGGCCCAAGGCTCGGCCTCGCCTGGTCGCCAGCTCAGCGCTTCGTCGTAAGAAGCGGCCTCGGAGTCTATTTCCAGGACTACCCAGTCGGTTTTGGATCCTATTATGTCCCCGCAAATACCGTCCCCGGCAACACCACGCTTCTCCAATCCAACATTCCGACCCTAACGTATCCGTACGCACCGTTTGTTTCCCAAGGCGCGGCCCTTCCTCCACCCAACGTCAACGGTTTCCCATGGAACAAGCCGGACATCTACTCAATGCAGTGGAATCTGAGCGTTGCCACTCAGTTGAGCACGAATAATGCATTCCAGATCGCCTACGTTGGTAACCGCGGCGTGAATGAGTGGCGAGAAGAGAACATCAACTATATCGATCCGACGACCGGTCTGCGGCCAAACCCCAATTACGGCAACATCGTCCTTCAAACCAATACCGGTTTCAGCAGATACAACGGCCTGCAGGCATCCTTCACACGGCGCATGGGACGAGGGCTGCTCGCCACTGCCAACTACACGTACGCGCATGCATTAGGAGACGTCCCGGATCAGGGCCTGTTTGATTCGGATCCGCAGAACCTCTATAACATCCCCGCTGAATACGGCAATGGTTCCGGCGATGTTCGTCACAGCTTCAATTACAGCCTGCTCTACAAGATCCCGATAGGGGACGGCCATCAGCTCTTTGGTACCGGCATCCCTAGTCGCATGTTTTCAGGCTGGGAAGTCGCCACGCTGGGCAGCCTGCAAACTGGAGTTGCCAGTACGGTCTATATTGCCGCCAACACTTATGGCAACGATGATTTCATCAACCAGCGGCCGAACTGCGTTCCCGGCGCGAGCGTGTATGCCAGCCAGAAATCGGTAAACGACTGGCTCAACTCCGCGGCTTTCTCCATGCCTGCATTGGGAACGTACGGCAACTGCCCGAATGGCGACTTTTACGGGCCGAGCATGAAGAACATCGATTTCTCGCTTCTCAAGGAGACCAAGCTCGGCGAGAGTCGCAACCTGGAATTCCGTGCCGAGTTCTTCAACATCTTCAACCATCCGAATTTTTCGGTGCTTTCCATGAATACCGATTACGGAACGACGGACTTTGGCGAGATGTTTGACACGCTGGGAGCGACGATCGGGGGCGGGGTTAACCGCCAGATCCAAATGGCGCTCAAGTTCAGTTTCTAGCCCTTCCTATCGGATCGCCCTTCGGAGCAAGACTCCGGAAAAGCTTCAAAGGGCGATTCGCTGGGGCGCATCCTTGCTCGCTTGATTCACATCTCGACGCCGTGAAAATTGAGAGAGATGCAAGTAGTGAGGGCTTCTCCAGGGAGGCCGGAGCAGGGACCTCAAGCACCCGTACCCCGCTCCAGACCTGCTCCTCCGTTGGAGCCAAAGAATCAACTCGGAGACCCACACCGAGGTTGGTACAGCGAACGGGGCACTTCAATACGGGCAGATCAGTTGCCGATCATATCTTTCGCCGTAAGTGTTTTAAATCTTCAAATACGGGAAATGGTGCAATGAAAACCTTTATTTCGCTCGTCACTTCATGTTTTTTTCTGTGCGGTGTCCAACTTTGGGCCCAAGAGCGGAAGGTCGTAGATCCTGCCGACATCGTCAGTTTGGCACATGTAAGTGATCCGCAAATCTCTCCTGATGGCAACTATGTCGCTTACGTTGCCACCGCTTCCGACGTGAGCGGTCCGCACATCTGGTTGGTTCGTACGGAAGGAAGCGCGTCCGCAAAACCGTTCATTCTCAGTGGCGGATCGGATGTTTCTCCTCGCTGGTCTCCCAATAGTGAGTCTCTAGCCTTTCTCTCCGATCGGGCGAATCCACTGGCCAAGAATGGTGCCTTTCATTTCTCAATGTCGGGCGGAAAACATGAAGGGCAGAGCGTTCCGCAGCAGGAGGAGGAACCCGACGCCGTCAATGAGGGAAACTCAATGCCCAGCCGGCAGATATGGCTTATTTCACTGGCTGGCGGCGAGGCTATTCCGTTGACAGACGTACCGGGTGGAATTAAGAGCTTTAAGTGGTCGCCCGATGGCAAGTTTCTGGCTTTTATTCGGCGGGATCCGTATACAGCAGAGGAGTTGAAAGAGAAACAGGAGAAGAAAGATCAGATTCTTGTAAATCAGAATTACAAATTCGATCGGCTGTGGGTCTATGAGTTAGCGACGGGTCATGCGCGGCTGATTACTCAGACGGATATGAATGTCGACGACTTTGACTGGTCGCCGGATGGCAAGCGTTTCCTGGCGCGTGTGTCTCCTACCACCACTTACAACGACCACTGGTATGTTTCGAAAATTATCATTCTGGATGCTGCAACGGGCGCTGTCGACCAGACGCTTTTGGCAAACGCTGCCTATAGTAACATCCACTGGTCGTCCGACGGCAACAGCGTCAGCTTTGCCAAGCACGGTCCGAATGGCATTGCTGCGGTGCCAGTTCTTTATAATCTCAACACTCGGAAAGAGACGGTGGTCGGTACCTCTTTTCCGGCGACAATAGATAACATGCAATGGGCGCCCGACAGTAAAAGCTTGCTGGCGTCGGCAATTTTGGACACCTCTTGCGTCTTCCTGAAGGTCGATGCAAACACAGGTTTGATTTCCAAGCCCAGCAATGTCAGCGGTCCGTGCGAAGGATTCACGGTCAGCGCTGATGGTGAAAAGGTAGCCTACATAAAACAGACGCCTCAACATCCCGATGAAGTCTATGCCAGATCGCACGATGAGGAATTGCGCCTCACCAATACCAATCCTCAGGTGGCCACTTGGAGCCTGCCGGCCTCGCAAGAATTAACCTGGAAGAGCTCAAAGGATGGCATGACGATTCACGGAGTGCTGCTTCTACCGCCCGGATATCAAAAAGGAACGCGCTACAAAACGATCGTGCAGGTTCACGGTGGACCCGAGGAAGCTTGGGTCTTGGGATTTCATGGTGAGTGGTATGACTGGTTTACTGTCCTTGCTTCCCATGGCTACGTAGTGCTTCTGCCGGACCCGCGTGGTTCTGATGGACAGGGTCCTGCATTTACCGCGGCAAATTACCGTGACTGGGGCTACGGAGATTTTCAAGACATTATGGACGGAGTTGACTTGCTGATTTCCAAGGGCATCGCGGATCCGGACCACTTGGGCATCGGAGGCTGGAGTTACGGAGGGTTCATGACGGGTTGGGCGATTACGCATACAGACCGTTTTAAGGTTGCGGTCGACGGGTCCGGAATTTCAGACGTCACCTCTATGGCAGCTACTTCCGATATCGCGCCCAGCTACTTCACCGAATATTTCGGCGAATTGGCTGAGAACCGCAAGCTTTATGATGAACATTCTCCGGTACGTTTTCTGGAAAATTGCCACACTCCTGTGCTAGTGATGGTGGGCGAAGCCGATTCCCGGGTTCCGGTTTCGCAAAGTGAGGAATTCTATAATGGCCTGCATTTCCTGGGCCGAGAGGCAGAGATGGTGCGCTACCCTCGCGAGCACCACATTTTTGCGGAAAAGGCCCACCAAATAGATTCGCTGGAACGCATGCTCCGCTGGTACGACAGCCACTTGAACTGAGGATGAAATGTCTTACAGGGAAAGAGCTGCCCATGTTAGAGCTAAGCTAAGCACAAAAGCAGCCAGTCCAGTTAATCGGTTGCCGCTGTTTTTCGCGGAATTTCTCTCCGCGCCGAGTATTTAAAGATCACGTCTCGCCTCACGGGCGATTCATCGCTCCGCCGGAATTCGCGGGTTTATCATTCCACCACCAGAGGGGCGCGAGCGGTTTCTCCTCTGGCCACACTTCATTCATCGTGGCGCCTTCGAACATCTCCCCGTTCTTCATGACATATTTTATCGAATTGGTGTTGTGAATATCCGCCAATGGATCCTTCGAAAAAACGATCAAATCCGCCAGTTTTCCCGGTTCGATGCTGCCAAGATCCTGCGCTAGTCCCAACGCAATCGCTCCATGAATTGTCGCAGCGCGAAGAACGTCCATATTCGACATTCCGCCGCTGGATAGAGCCCACAGCTCCCAGTCATAGCCGAGCCCCTGAAATTCTCCATGGCTTCCGACCAGAACGTAACCGCCTGCGTCTACAATGTTTTTATCCGTTGCCGCCAGTTTCGGAAAAATCTGCTCGTCATTGCTGAACCACATTCGCCTCTTCGTATCGCTATCCACCAAGTCATGGGGCATGAATCGGTTCACCTTTGGATCATCATGGACGTTCGTATTCTCGAAGAAATAGTTCTGCGCCCATGGCCCTCCATAGGCGACGATCAACGTAGGTGTGTAAAAGACCCCGGTTTGCGCGAGAAGCTGGATAACATCTTTGTAAAGCGGCACAACGGGCATGCTATGTTCGTTGTTGAAACCATCGATAATGTGCGTAAGGTCCAGCTTCGTGTCAATGCCGCCCTCGGTTGTTGGCACCACATTCAGTTGTTTGCATGCTTCGATTACCCATTGCCGCTGCTGGCGATTTCCCACCAGGTACGATTTGATGAAATTCGTTCGATAGTACTTCTTGTATTTCGCAATGTAGTCGAACGCCTCGTCATAGGACTGAAAATCCGTGTCTGCAAAAACGCCCGGTCCCGTCGAGTACGCACGCGGTCCAATCATTTCGCCGGTATCCACGAGGTCCTGATAGGCGAACATATCGTTGGTCATGGTTTGCGGGTCGCGGCCGGCGGTTACCCCGTAAGCCAGGTTGATCAGGAAATCCCAGTTGTCCATATCCAACACGCCGCGGCGAATTTCCTTCCAATGAGGATGCAAATCAATAAACCCAGGCGTAATCGTTTCACCTTTCACGTCCATGATCTTGGCGCCTGCCGGAATGGAAACGGAACCGCGGCGGCCCACGGCGCCGATGCGGTTGTTGTGGATCACGATGTCTGCGTTCTCGATGATTTCGTTGTTGTGCATGGTAATCACTTTTGCGCCGCGCAATACAATCGTTCCCGACGGCGTGTATCGCGGAAACTCCAGATCGACATCGAACTTTGCAACCGAGGGATCGTCCTCGATCATCGTTGAGGGCCGTGCCTCATCGCCTTTTTGCGCTGCCGCGCCGGCTGCGGAGCGCTCGATCGATATGCTGGAGAGCGGCCTGCGAAAAAAGGTCGAGCCGACAGCCCAAGTAATCGTTTGCCCTCCATCTGCCCATCGCAGGTAATCCGCACCGATATCCGTCAGCTTCTTGACCGGCAGGTCTGGCGTATAGACATTCACCGTTGGCGCATCACCGAACTGCGGCACGGCGATGACGTAGAGCTGATAATCCACCAGCGCGAGCGCCCATTGCCCATCTGGGCTGATACGTACATCGGCGGCTGGGGCTCCCGGATGATCGGGGTCTTCAAACGACTCTGGTTTTCCCATCACTTTTAGAATCGTTCGCCGGTCCGTTCCGTCATAGAGCATCGAATACAAGCCTTCACTCGGTGAATACGCGTAGACGCGGTCCTTCTCCGGCCCGAAATGAGGATGGATGCCGCCGTCCGCAGGTCGGATGATGTGTAGGTTGCCTCCGTCCGCAGAGACCCATACGATGTCCGATCCGAATACAGTTCCGCTCCATTCGCTTTCCTCGTCCACCCGTGTCTCACGCGCCGCGCGCAGAGCGACGATGCGCGATCCGTCGGGCGACCAGCTTGGCTCGAAGTAGTAGGCCGGCACGCGAGTGATCTGCTCAGGCAATCCCTGGCCGTCCGCGCGTACTTTCCATATCTGCCCGCCCTTCTCAGACCATGTCACGTACGCGATCCAATTCCCATCGGGAGACCACGCGGGCTCGAATTCGCGTTCGTTAGCGCTTGTCAGCCGGACCGGCCGCCCTCCTGGTATATTCATCACGTAAACGTGCGTAAGCACCGAGAAGGCTACTTTTTTTCCGTCCGGCGACTGCATCGGCGCTTGAATCAGTCGCGCGCGCACCGGCCCTTCATCCACTCGAGTAGGAAAATACAGTTTCGGTCCTATTTTCCGATCAATTTCAGCAGAGAAGGGAATCAGCTTGTCCGCTCCGTCCGAAATGCTCACGCGATGGATCTTCCCTCCGTAGGAGACGACGATAGACTCTCCATCTGGCATGAACGCATACCCGGGAAGCATTCCTCGACTGAACATTGTTTCCTGAGCGTCGTGTTGCACGGGGTATTTCAGCCAATGATCTTCCCCAGTCGTCAAATTGTGAATGCGCAGGGCTGTCTCGCCTTCATAATGCGTGCCGTAGACCAGCTCCGTTCCGTCCGGCGAAATCGCAGGCCGAATGCCGCTGCCGATCGCATCGGTAATCGTGTCTTCCTCGCCGGTCACCATATTGCGGCGCGCAATCTGGGACAGCGGGTATGTCACATCGTAAACATTAAAGAGACGTGGCCGCTTCGTATAATAGAGATACTTGCCATCTGCTGTGAGAGTTGGTCCAATCGTATGCGACCATTGATCTGGTGGCGCTCCGGGCCGAGGCTGCGCCTTGGTGATCTGCACGCCCGTTCCGCCCTTTAGGTAGTACATCCAAAGCTCATACGCCCCAAATGGCTCCTGCGTCTGCCGCGCCGCGATCACCGCGCGTCCATCGTGCGACCAGATTGGTGTGGCAAATTGGCTGTGTTTGTCATCGGTGAGCTGCAGCAGATCCTTGCCGTCCGCGTTTGCCACCCAAACATTTTCTGCCCCGCTGCGATCGCTCACGAAAACAATCTTCGAACCGTCCGGCGAAAAGTGAGGCTGGCTGTCAAATTCCATGCCTGTCGTAATTTGGATCGCGTGGCCGCCCGCGATCGGCAGCGTGTAAAGATGCCCGAGCAGCTCAAATACGATAATCTTGCCATCAGGAGAGGCGTCCAGAGAGATCCACGTCCCCTCATCTGTCGTCAATTTCACTTCGCGCTCCGGCGTCAGAGGAAGTCCTTTCTCGGCCACCGAACTGTCTTGTGCGGCATGTAACGGTGCGGGCAGAATCAGACCGCAAACAAACAGATCAAAACAAACAACGAATACAGCCCAGCGAAGAGTTCGACAGAGTTGCACGCTCAACCTCCCATAAAAGGGCGATCTTTAGATCTTCAAACGCCAACGATGCTCAGAAATTCGATCGGCCAAACTATTCCATGAATGGTCGGACAATGCCAAATTCGTTCCGCATTGCCGTGAGAGATTCCTAGTGCGTTTCACCCACTGATCCCTGCGAAGGCTGCCCGATCGAACCGGCCAGCACTTTTGTGGTCAGGATAGCCACCGGGGTCAGAAAGAAAGTAAAGCGCCCAATCTGGGTGAATGGATCAATCCCTTGTACCGTTAGGCGTATGTGCATCGGCTTGCTGACGTCTCCAGGTCGGAACGCTTGCCCAGGCAGCAGCGGCGTGAAATCCCACACGGCTCCCTCAACGCTGCTCTGGACAGTTCCGGTTCCAATGGTCACGTTACCTATATACGAGCCTGCGTCCAGCACCCTTACCTTCAATGGCCCTTCAATTGTGGATTTACTTTTATTTCTTAGACGAAGATCGAATTCCAGCGAATGCGTTTTGATGTTGTAGTATCTGCTCAGAAATTCAAGATGCACGAGTTTGCTGGCGTCGCTCAATTCCGAGAGTTCCGGGCTGCCGTTCTTGACCGCTTTGCCGTCCACAGTCACATCTGTAGTCCAAAGCTGAGGTGTGCCCGTGGGATTGGCCACCCACAGTGGATGAAATCCGCCATTGGCGTCGGTTGTGAGTCCCATTGTGTGGCCGCCGTGAAACGTGAACCAGCCTATGGAAAGGTCGTTGGTCGAGCTGATGCTGTCGGCGCCGCCAAACAGGGGAACACGATCACCGCGACTTGGTTCGTAATCCGCATTGGATATTTTTTCGCTGGGCAGAAAGGTTTCTCCACCGTCTAACGAAGCGCGAAAACGCAGAGCCCAGCCAAGATTGTCGTCGTAGTCTCGCCGGTCGAGCCATGTAACGCCAACAACCCCTTCCTGGTTGACGGCAACGACGCCGTGGATATCGTCCGGGCCATTGATGGTGTTTCCCACTTGTTTTGCAACATCATCATCGATCACACGCGGATGTGACCAGCTTTTTCCCTCGTCGGAAGAAAAAGCAAACTTCACCTGCGACCGTCCCGAGGACCGGTCTTCCCAGGTGGCGTAAATTCGATTTTTGAAAGGTCCATCGCTGGAATCCACTGCCAGAGTCGTATAGTAGCTCCCATTCGGCTCGAAATCGGCCAGCCAGGGCGCGACCGTCGATGTGGTTACTTCAAGCGGCCAGTTTGGCCGCTCGAATTTCACGCGAGCGACTCGAATCTCCGCCGGCAACTGGACGCGGAAACTCGGCTGAGATTCTTTAAGCGGCTGCGTCAATACAGGCATGGGAATCACGAGCGTGCCGTCCGATAACATCACTCCCGGGCCGACATTCACATCCTCTGTGCCCGCTTCCATGGGAACAACTTGGGTGAAAAACGTTTGGCCCTTATCAGTGGAATATCCCACGCGGATACTGCCAGAATCGTCGCCCATCCCGTACAGATACACCCAGCCCTGATGCGGCCCTGGTCGCTGATCCACGGTAATAAAACTTCTCTCCGCGTGAATCGCGCGAGTAAACGGTTGCCACGTCTTGCCAGCATCGAGTGAGCGGTCGACACGGTCGTAATCGCTTGGAGAACCAGCTCCCGAGTCCTCGGAAAGGGAATACAGGATGTGTCCTGGCCCGTACCGGCAATCGGGATCCCAGCTTTGATACCCATCCTCCCCTTGCGTCCGCAGCGCCAGTTGCCAGCTCTTTCCGCCATCGGTGGAGACGTAGGTAACCACCTCGCTGGTGGGAGAATCATTGGCGAACAACATGGAACACGCGACGAGTTCGCTGGCGTCGCCCGGATTTGCATCGATCTCCACTTCGTAGTGGGGGTCGGCCGGCAAAGCCGTGCTGACATCAACGCTCGCGCCGATATGCACGACTCCGCGAGGCATCGTTGCGTTTTGTGCGGTAAGCCGGATGGCAACCGCGGCCAATGCCAAAGGCAGAAGCAGCCAAACCTTCCCGCGCAAAAATATTCCATCCGTTTTCATTCGATTGAATGTTTCTGCTGTCGGTTTGTAACACCTCGAACCCTCAACCGCAACCTCCACAGCCAGGCGCTGCATACTGTCCCTCGGGGCGCTCTACTTTCTTTCAAAATCGCGCCAACTTATGTCGGAAACGCGCCAAGCTTGTCGCTTGGCCAAAATCCCTGTACGACGCACGCCAATGTCCTCCGGAAAGTTCTCTGGGCCGCAATACTTCCGAGAAAATCAGAAGGCAGGTAGGACATCCTCCCAAGCGGCATATCAGTCGCATACTTGACAGCGGAGAGTTATCAGATTAGCTTTATGGATAGTGAAACAATTGTTTCAGGGGTTGTCCAGCTAACTGCCATGAACTATGTCGGAAGCGTATCCACGGCTGTTCTAGATCCGGTTGTCCATTCGCGGGGACAAGTCGTTGGGCTGAAACGTGAGTATCCCGACGGCTATTTGTTCCCCGAACATTTCCATGAATGGGACCAACTGCTTTATGCGAGTACCGGCGCACTGACTGTAACGACAAACCAAGGGATTTGGGTCGTGCCTTCGCTCCGCGCAGTTTGGATTCCGGCCAGAAATCCTCATCAAGTGCGCATGTCCGGAGCCGTGTCTTTGCGGACGCTTTACCTAAAGCCGGGGCTTGAATGTCCTCTTCCCCGAAGCTGTTGCGTGGTAAACGTTTCTTCCTTTTTCAGAGAGTTGATCCTTTTCACCTGCGAGTCTTCTGGGTTGGACAAGAGGGCGAAAGTGCAGGCCCATCTCATCAGCGTCATCTTGGACCAATTGCAACAAACGCAAGCTGCTCCGTTTCAATTGCGTCATCCATCGGACGCTCGCGCGCGCCGTGTGGCTGAAATTCTCATAAATAGTCCGGGCGACGATCGCAAAATGGATGAAATTTGCAAATCCGCGGGAGGTAGCAAGCGGACCATCGAGCGTCTTTTTCAACGGGAAACCGGACTCAGTCTGGGAAAATGGAGGCAGCAATTGCGGCTGATGTACGCGCTTCAACTCATCGCCAGCGAAGAAAAGATATCGAATGCAGCGGTTGATGCCGGCTATAGCACGCCCAGCGCTTTCATTTCATCCTTCAGGAACGCTATGGGAACGACCCCTGGAAAATATTTTCATACAAACGGCCGAGCGAATTGATTCAGCGAACGAGTTGGAAAAGCAATCTCACCGAACTTTCACCCAACTGAGGACACTGCGTCACTCTTCTCTGTGCCGCAAGGCTATGTGAATCGGCAAGATGGGATGGTTGCGAGGGGTTGGATTTGCCTGCCCTGAGCCTGCGAAGGGAACCAACGACCTCCGGCCCCGCCACGGAGTGGCGCAAGAAAATAAGTCAGCCCGACGGGGCTCATCGCCACGGCAAAAAGAAGGGAAGAGGCAGAAGTGGTTGCGGGGGTTGGATTTGAACCAACGACCTCCGGCCCCCGCCACGGAGTGGCGCAAGAAAATAAGTCAGCCCGACGGGGCTCATCGCCACGGCAAAAAGAAGGGAAGAGGCAGAAGTGGTTGCGGGGGTCCGCACTGTACTGAGCTTGACGTTGCCTTTCCGCTGTAACTTCCAACATATCGCCGCCTGATGCGGAGGCGTGTATCTCATGTTTTGTCTGCAAGAGGACCGAAGGAACGCGGTGAGTGTTCCAAAAACCCTTCTACCTGCTGCCTTGCAACTCACTGAATCTGCGCGGGGCCGCGCGACTGATTCCCACGATCCAAAAACACCTGATTCTGGAATGAGGGGCTGAGGTGCCAAGTATGACTACGATGAAAACGAGACTCGCGTTTCTGATTTTGCTGTGCGCGCTGTTCGGCACGCCCGCGAAGGCGCAAAACGGATTCAGGCTGCAGGCGTCCGCGTCACACACTCTTGTGCGAGCCCGCGGCGGGTACACCCGTGTGGAAGACTGTCTCGGCCAGGTGGTGAAGGCTTCGCGGGGCGATTCGCTGGTAGTCGAGAACCAGGGCCTAGCCACGCTCCCGGTTTACCGCCTCACTGTGGACGGCTCTCATAGTTACGAGACGGACAGCATTTTCAGTTTGGAGTGAGGGATATGGCACTGAACGAAGCGGAAACACCGAACGCATCGAAACCGGCTGGACCGTTCGCAGTCGAGACTTCGGAAGACGACGATGCGAAGCTGCCCTACTTCAACGATCCGCGCTTCCAGGAGATCTACCGCGACTGGGTTGTGCGCGGCGCGGCGTTGAACACGCTGAGCGCAGTCTTCGATGGCCTGCGCTACCGGATTCGCGACGAGGCTATCCTGAGGGACGTACTCGAAGACGCTTTTGCTCTGTACGACGTTGCGGCCGGCAAAAGGGCAGCGAGTGAACTGCTGCGTTCGATCGAGCGGGGCGCGACTCCGGAAGTATTTATCGCCATCGCCGTCGACCTCAGTCAGTTTCTCGCTCCGACGCTGGAGAAGTTCCTCAGCGCAGATTCTGCGGAACGCCTCACCGAGGAGCAGCGGTCGAACGTATTGGACCTGCTCTTGCGCGTGAGAGATTTGGCCAAACCCGAAGGCTCCGATTCTTCAGGAAAGGTGAACTGAAATGGACCCAACCACATTGGCAGCGCAAGTTGACCCGAGGCTCGCAATCCTCGCGGCGCTCTTCGGCGCCGGTAACGCGAACCCCGGTGCGGCGGTTCCGGCGGGAATCTCACCGACGCCCAACGGCGTTGCGCCGACTGGTATGACCAAAGGCGCGCCGCAGCCGCAGCCCGATGCGGGAATTCCCGCGACAGGAAATGGCGCTGCACCCGGCGGCATGACTCAGCCGAACGCCGCCGCTTCCACTCCTTCGAATCCGACTTCTCCGACAGCAGCGTCACCGGGAAAAGCTCCGGCCGACGCAGGAAGTGTGGGCGCATTACCGCTTGGTGCGGAGGCCCTGCGCGAGGCAATGCTGGGGAGGCTTTCCGGAGGATCGCAACCCGGAGCGGGATTTCCCGCAACAGCGAACGGCACCGCAGTGTCTCCAGCCGGGATGACCAAACCGCAAGGCCCGACGGCCGGTGGCCTTCCTTTACCCAGCGGTGCGAAAACACCGCAGAGTGCGGAAAGCACATCCGACACGCCGGGCGTAACGCCGCTTCTTTCTGAGCAAGAGTACGCAGCGAAGAATCCAGGAACGCCGACAGCGCCTTATATCGAGCCAAGCCTCAAGCAACGCATGCTCGAGGGGATTTTCGCTGCGATGATGAACCAAGGACAGCGCGGCTCGGGCACGCAAATGGAGAACGAGTACCTCAACCGCATCTACCAAGGCGAGCAGCAAAACAAAACGCAACCAGCACAGGATGCGGCCGCAGCGCATCAGCGGTACGTGAGTTACATGGAAGGGCAGAAAGCGCCGCTCGAAGTGCAAAACGAGCAGCAGCAACTCGCGAATGCGCGCGCTGCCGCGGGAGCGAAACCGGAAGCTCCGAGCCTCGACCAGCAGTATGCCGACGCGATCGAGAAAGGCGACCAGGGTGGCGCGGACAAAGCGCTCGCTGCGATCAAGAACGAATCCGGCGCGAAGACCAGGCCGGTCGTCGAGACACTCGCGCAGCGCTACGCCGATGCCGTCGATTCTGGCGATACCGGCCGAGCCGAGAAGCTACTTGCGGGGTTGCAGAACATGACGAAGGCTACGACGAAGCCGACGGCGCCGAAAACCCCAACCTCCGAAGGAGGGATGACGTACGCCGATTGGCGCAGAGAGAACAAAAACGCGCCTGTTTCCGATTACTTCAAACTCAAAAACCAGCCGAAAGACGACGCGACGCAGGCCAAAAACCTCGACGATTTGCGGAAGGAGCGCGAGAGCGTCGCGAAGGACTACAACGCGAAGATCACCGCGATCACGACGAGCCCGGCGGACGCAGCTAAGTTGCGAACTGAGGCGCAGGACCGGCTCGCGGTCTACGACCGCCAGATCCACAACTTTGAGCAGGGCTACAAGGAAGGCGACATCGTGCCGTACCAGGGACACAACATGAAAATCACGCGCATTCTTCCCGACGGCAGGTTGCAGCTCGAACCAGAGAAGTGAGCGGCCAAGCGATCATCGTCGACCCGAGTCAAATCGGGCCACCGCCTGTCGGCAAACCCGCTGCGCAAGCGGCCGACCCGACTGGCGCGATCACAGTTGACCCGCAAGACCTCACTGCAAACACGTCGCCACAGCAATCGTCAGCACCACCGCCGCAGCAGCACGTTTCGACCATGGGGCCGCGGCAGCCCTCTTTTCTTGAGAGATTTCTCGCTCCGGTCAGGGAAGGCGCAATCGGCCACTCCGTCCAGGAAACAATGCCGAGAATCGCAGAGGCTTTCCCTTCACTGTTCGAACCGACTGAGACGGCATCGAACCCCGAGGAACAGCAGCACGCGAGTGAAGTGCTGCCAATCGGCGCAAGCGTGCAAGGCCCTGGCATAGGGAAAGGCGTCGCGGAATTCGCCGGCGGAATGACGACCGCGCCGAACATGTTGCTCATGGCTGGCGGACCGGCCGTGAAGATGCTCACGCCGATTGTCGGCGAGGCTGGCGTCGCGATAGTTAATCGGCTCATCCAGGCAGGGTTTTCCGCGTCGATGCTCATCGGCGCCGCACGCCAGTCGCCCGAGCTCGTCGACGCGATCAAGAACGGTGACTACAAGACCGCCGAGCAGGTCGCGACGGAGATGGCTCTGGGGCTGGCGTTCGCCGCGCATCAGGGACGCGAAGCGGCCAAAGGTGCGCCACCGCAAGCCGCACAGGCACCGGGCCTACCGGCCACGCAGGAACTCCCAGGCTTGCCAGCTGGGGAGCCACGTGAACCAGGTCGCCCGATGCCGAAGCAAACGCCGACAGTCATTCCACCGTCAGGCGAAGCAATCGAAGCGCCAGGTGAGCCGCAACGCGCGCTTCCAGCTGCAACGGCACGTGCTGCGCTTCCACCAAAGCCAGGGCTACAAGACGAGGACATCCAAACGCGCATCGGGCCGCGAAAGAAACCGATTGCGTTACCCGCGCAGAGTCCGACGCGGATCCCCCCGAGTGCAGAGCCAATCGCCGCCGGGCCGACGACCATCGATCCGCGCGAACTCTCGAAGTCGAACGGCAACCCAAAGGCTGAATCGAATTCGGCCACGCCCGAGAAAGCGCCGGACGCGACAGAACTGAAAATCAGAATCAAGCAGCTCACTGACCAGGAGCGCGACCTCACGCAGGCAATGACCGGCTCGCGCCCCGGCACCGACACGAACGTGAAGCGCATTCAGAAACTTCGGCAGATCTCCGCGCAGCGCTCGGACCTCCGCGCGCAGCTCGAACAAATCGAACCGCGACCCGTGGCTAAGCCGCTCAGCCGGCCGGCAGAAGAAGGAATCGGCCCACGCATCGGAGGCGGCACGCGCACGGGAGCAGAACTGACCAGGCGCCCGCAGACGACGGCGACCAAGGCGGCCGAGCCGAAGCTTTCCAAGACGCCAACCTACGACAAACTCCCGGAGGAAATGCGTGAAGCCGTCGATTCCGTCCGGGCGGGTCACGAGCACTTGCCGCAATCGTTGCGCGAAGCCCAGGAGGACGAACTCAAGGCACTCTCGGAGAAGGGAACTCCGATGAAGGAGCAGTTTGCGCGGCTGCTTGCGAAGCAGGCTGGCATACCCATCGAGGCCCAGGAAGGCGCAGCAACGAAAGCGACCGATCTCCTTGACGCGCTCAGGAACAGGCCAGCCGCGACGCCGTTGCGCAATCCCGAAGAGCCGATGTCCGACTGGGACCGCATAGCAGCACGCGAGACACCCGCCACATTGCCGGGAATGGAAACGGCTGTTCGCGAGCAACACGCCTCAGCCGAGCAGCGCGCAGGTGAAGAACTCACCCAAGAATTTGCGCGGCCGCTTTCAAGTATCGAGAGCCAAGCCGGCGAGATGGAAACGAAATCTCCGCTGTTTCGCGGCACCGAGGCCAGCCCGCAAAGGGAAATCTTCTCGCCATCGGATGAGAAGCCAACCGACAGAGAGTCGTTGCTCGGCAAGGGTAGCTCGATGCACTCCGGCGTCGATCCGACGATGGTGAGCGACCTCTTCGGCAAAATCAATCGTGCCTATGACGAGCACGTCGCGTCGCCAGCGATCGAGAAGTTTGGGCTCGGCCGAAGCCACAAGGACATCGAAGAGATTGATCCAAAGCTCGCGTCGCGGATCCGGCGCTACGAGAACGCGCCACTCTATTTCCGCACGAAGGCCGAAGACCTGGTCAAGCAAATCGTAGGCAATCTCACGCCCGGGAAAGAGCGGCTATTTACGCTCATGGCCGATGCCGACTCACGCGAGAATCTCCGGACGAATCACCCGAAGGAATACGCCGAGGCGTCGACGGACAAAGACGTTCAGGACGCTCTCGCACGTTACCGGCCGTGGGAAGAGCAGCTCACCAAGGCCCGGACCATCCTGGGCGGCTCGACGCTTGATCGGGATTACCTTCGCAGGGTCTATGCCGAGCACACCGCCGGCATCGGACAAAAAACAGCGAAGGGGCAAGGAACGCCGCGGGCGAACTTCGACCGCGTCATCACCCCGCAGCGAGAAGGCGGCTCAAGCCGCACGGCGACGGCCGAGTATCACTACCAGCACGGGCTGCACGAATTCGGGCCAGCCTTTGCGACGAAGTTTGTTGGCACCATGAACAAACTCGCGGAGCACGCGACCGCAATGGACTTCCTCTCGAAAGCGACCAAGCTTGAAGCGGGCGACGAATTGCCGCCATTCATCCGGTACAACGGCGAGCGCTTTTACCGGCCCGACGTCGTCAAGGCGATTCACGAAGCGCGCCCCGGCGAAGAGTCGCGCCGTATCGGGCAGGACCTCGGCATCCGCGAGCTTCCCAAACCGAAGAACGCCCAGGCCTATGAAGTCTACGACCCATCTGCGCCGCACGGAAGCGGTCCAGGGAAGCCGAAGTATCTTGGCCCACGCGCCATCGTGGACACTCTTCACGGCCTGGACAAATCGCAGCCCGAAGGCGGCGGTCCGGTTTCGCGATTCCTACGCGAGCAGATCATCGGTGTCGGCTTCGGCGTTCCGCACGTCATGAACATCATGCGGCGGATCTCTCACAGCTTCCCGGCTGGCTCAGGCAATCCCGTGAATTGGGTACGTGCCGCGCGCGTGCTCACCGATAACGCGCTTAAGCAGCGGGCGCTCTCGCGTACGAATGATCCGACGTACGACTCCCTGTTGCGATGGGGCGGAATGTCGCCGCACGAAGTGCAAGCGTACAAGGAATACCAGGGCGGGAATTTCAACCCCGCTAATTGGCTGCGGCTCTTCGCCAAAGTGGGCCACGATTACCTCTTCGGCCCAAGCGGCCTCGATCGCCGCGCGCGCCTCTACGTCGCAGACCTGGTGAGAAAACAGCGGCCCGACTTGACCGCAGAGAAAGCCGCACAGCTCGTGAATGACCAGCTCGGCCGCTACAATCGCGCGACGTGGACCGAGATGCAGAAGCGCGTCGGAAAATTTCTTTTGTTCCCAGGCTGGGACTTCTCGAGCATCAACTGGGTGCTGCGCCACCCGATTCGCACGGCCGTGCCGTCGGCGATTCTGATGATGCTTGCGAACAACGTGATCCACCACTACGGCGGGAACCGCGACGAGGACCGCTTCGACCCGTTCGCCATCCACGCCGGACACCACTCCTACGGCCTCGGCATCCTGAACGAATCGCTCGCTCGCCGGCTTGCCGCGCCAGTGGGCGCAGCAGTGCAGAAAGAACTCGGTGGTGGAACGCGCAGAGAAGTGGTGACAGCGGGCGCACGGGAAATTCCCTACGCAGCCGGCGCGCCATTCGGCATGACGCTTCCGAACGTGAGATTGCCGGTTGAAATCGCCCTCGGCAAAGATGAGTTCGGCCGCGACATCGTCCCGCAAGGCGACTGGACGCGACGTGGAGCAGTGTTGCCGAACAAAGGGATCGAAGACGAAGGGCGCCACGCGCTCGTTTCCTTTTTCCCGCAAGGGCAGCGCATCGAGGAAGGGAAGCAAAACATCGGCGAGATGGTGCTCTCGAACTTGGGCCTGCAGCGACGCGCGGATCAGCCGCACGAGAAGCCGCCCACGGAAAGGCAACAGGACGTGTACAACGTTCAGGACGACATTCGCGCCCTTGAACGGCAGGCGGCTGCGATCGCAGAAGACTCGACGCTTTCAGACGGCGAAAAGCAGCAGAGGCTTCTCCCGCTTCGGCAGAAATACCAGGAGCTCATCGCGCATGACCGCCCACGGTAGGAGGTTCAGATTTCCGCCCCTCGCACCAATTTCCACCAATACCTTGCAGGCCAGGAATCGCCGGGCCTACAGTACCCGTTGCAACGCTTTTCTATGTGCTGTGAGCGGGCCGGAAAGCGAAGGGTGATGGTATGAGGCTTAAAAATCAGGATGCCGCCGCAAAAAGTCGCGCAACGCTTCTCGAAAAAGACCGAAAAAAGCCCGGTCCCGTACCTTTCCCGCGACGGAAAAAGTGTGAGGAATGCGGCTGCTGGTTCCGGCCAGTGCGGCGCAAGCAGCGCTTCTGTACGAGTAAGCGGCCAAGTTGCCGCTGGGTCAACTGGGAACGACGGCACCCGCGAATCGAAGTCACTCCGCGAGGAGGCGGTCGCCGCTGGCAGACGCTTCGGCGCGATTAGAAGAGCATCGAAAACTTCCATGAGTCGTTAACCCGGCGAAGTCCAAGGGGACGGCTGAAGAGGCAGCAGGGATGAAGAAACCAAAAACACCAAGCGGTCCGCGCTCCCAGAAAATAACGGATTCGACCGACCCGAAAGGCATGAATCCACGGCAGGCGGCCTTCGACGCGTTCTATCTGAGCGGCGGACAAGGCTTCCGGTCCGGCAATGCCTACAAGTCAGCGATCGCAGCAGGCTACTCGCCGAACACAGCGAAATCGAACTGCCACATCCTCACGCGTCGGGCCAATGTCAAGGTGGGGGCGGCTCTTGAAGCGCTTGGGTGCGACGGATTTAGCCAGGCCACCAAACTTCTCGATTTGCGGGAAGCGAAGACAGTCCGCTGGAACCAGAAAAAAGAAGACTGGGACGAATTCGAGGACGCGGATGTGCAGCTTCGTGCGACGCAGGAAATCAATCGGATTCAGGGCGGCTATCCAGCCCCGAAGGAAAAGGTCCAGGACAATCGGCCAATCACAATCGTTTTTCCGCAGGACCTGCGTTCGATGATGCCGGAACCAAAGATCGGCGGGGAATAGACGTTGCGCCCTGAAAGCGGGAAAAAGCGGGATTCTCGCCTCTTGTGGATGTGAGTCTTTCGTGCAGGTAGACTCCGAACATGCTGACACCGCGCAGTTTGCGGCACAAGCTCACAGGCTGAGATTGAGACTGCCGCGCGCTCCTCGCAGAGCATTCGGCTGCCTACTAATAGCCGCGCAGCCAAGAAGCGCTGAATGAGGAGGTACTCACGTGAAACGCCCCACCAAAAAAGAACGGGAGCAACGGAAAGCCGAAAAAGCGGCTGTTCGCGAGCAGATTGCTGAGTGGGTCGCTGCCAAATCAGAGGTCTCCTTGGTTTTTGTGGGGCCGTTTTACTACGCCGGCATGGAGGGCCACTTGAAGGAAGCGCCTGGCAAGCCGGATGTTTTGCATTTCTTCGGATCGCAGACTTCTTTTCGGATGGGAATTTCGCTCGACCGCTGCGCGTCGCTCAAAATCCCAGGGCGTGATGATCGTGCTGTGGCGTTATTCCACCAGGAGGCAAGCCGGCGGCCTACCCTGTTTCTGTTCGACCCCAAGCGTCCCATGCCTGATGTGACAAAACTCCTGAAGCTCTCGGGTGGCCGTCCCAACTGAGCTGCTGGGTTGGCGCTCCAGGTTTCCGGGAGGGCCGCTGATTACCGTCGAGCAAGCTTGCCCGAAATCTGAAACAGGAGGCCCGCGTACACGCGCAGCGCTCGCGCAGCCTCGGTGACGCTAACCTGAGGGAGTGGAATTCGATTCGCGGCCGCGTGTTCACGAATCTTGGCCAGCGCGCCAGAGTGGTCGATGCGCTCGATGATCGCGTCCATTTCGTCGGCGACTTCCCGAGCGTCGCGCCCCAGTGAAGCAAATGCCATGGATGCGTGTTGCCAGTCGAGGGAAGCCAGAGGGACGGCCTTGCGTCTCGCTCGTTGAACCGCGTCGAGGGAAGCGGACATTGGCGCAGAGCATAGCACAAGCCGCGTGATAGCATGCGCGCGGCGGCAGAGCGCAGCGGATCCAGAGCCGGCTGACGCTGACACCGACTTCAAGCGGAGGCGCTATGAAATACCTCGTGGCCCTCGGTCTTTTCATGGTCACAGCTAGGCCTATCCAGAATTTGAATCCACAACACTCTCCGGAGATGATGACACTCGAGGGGCAACCGTTTGAGATAGGTATGCCTAAGGAAAAGGCTCTAGCGGAGCTGAGCGCGTGTTGCACGCTCGCCGCCGCGGCCCCTGAGCCCGATTCCTGGACCGTGGAGACCAAAAGGCCACCTTTCGAGATACTGGGCTTCATATGGTTCGCGAAAGGCAGAGTGTCCAAGGTGGAACAAGAGCGCGGACAGTTTAAGCAGGACGAGGCTGTCGCCTTGGCGCAGTCACTTTTCCGATTAGTTTCAGAGGTTTCGCGGTCGAGAAGTGAGACGACGGTCACACAAATCGATACCACCGAGGGCAGCAACTTGACCATCAGGACCGTTACATTTCGATTTGACAACGGCAGGAGTATCATCCTCGCAATCAACAAGGTTGATCGAGTGGCAGCGGACATGAGTGACTGGGTGCAGATCACCGAAACGCTGGAGAAGCCCTGAGGATTGGAAATTCTTCATGGGTGGCACCTCCAAAACGTCCCGAGCCGACTGAACTCTGGTTCTTGAGGAGCTTCCGATGGAAAATGTTCTAGCAGAAGGCGTGTATCGCCGTCTTGACCGTTTAGAGCGGCAGAACCGACGGATGAAGCAAGCTGGAATAAGTATGTTGCTCGTTTTATCCGTTGTTCTCCTTACGGCGCAGGTGAGGCCTGAGCCGCGAACTGTGATCGCACAAAAATTCATCCTTGAGGACGCTTCGGGCCACGAGCGTGCCTTACTGGAACTGGTCGGTTCTCATTTCGCTGCCATGAAGTTCCTGGGTGAAAGCGGGCAACAGGACTTGGTTCTTCAGGCGGGGGAAGACACTACCGGTCACGGCCACGGGTGGCTTCAGCTCGGTCACGACAGGGGGCAGTACGTGCTAGCTGGCTCACGCGCCAATGATGAATCGCTGACACTCTCTGACGGTGGCTTGCTTATGTCCGGTAGGAGTATCGGCTCAGTCATTCTATCGGCCCCGGGGACATCAGGACCGTCGCTCGATGTGACGGACTCGCAAGGATACCGCACAACGCTTGGGGTCACAGATATCATTACGCCAACCATCGGCGAGAAACGTACTACTTCCGCCGCCTCTTTGGTTTTATTTGGCAAAGATGGCGAGGTCATTTGGTCTGCACCTTGAGTGGGCGTTCTAAAAGCGGTCCATAACGACTGATAAGCCTTCTCCGGACAAGCCCGAGCCTTGATCGCCAGGTCTCCAAAAACATCTGATTCTGGCGGCAGCGGATCGCTTCAATCGGCCGCGAGTTTTGAAGCACTTGCAGCGACCTGGCGTGACAGGTTTTTGGCGGATGCCTGAGCAGCTCGGTACACCGTCCCCTCGCCAATGCCCAGCCGCTCCGCGATCGCGGCCCACGAAAGCCTCTCTGCTCGCAGCGCGGCAATCTGACGAGCATCAACGACGACTCGCGGCCTGCCCAGCGTCTTTCCTTTCGCGCGAGCATTGCGCAGCCCGGCCCGGACTCTCTCGGCAATTAGGCTACGCTCCAGCTCCGCGACGGCGCCGAGCACCGTAAACACCATCTTGCCCGCCGGCGTCGACGTGTCGAGCGATTCACTCAGACTGACAAAACCGACGCCCAGGGCGCTGAAGGTTTCAAGCGCACGGAGCAGATGCGACACACTCCGTGCGAATCGGTCAAACTTCCACACAATTACCACGTCGAAGCGCCTGCGGTGGGCGTCGGCCATCAGCCGGTCCAGTTCTGGCCGAGAATCCTTCGCGCCGGAGACACCTTCATCCAGATATTCCGCGGCGATTTGCCAGCCGCGTGCTTCGGCGAACTGACGTAGCTCGCGCACCTGCATATCGACGCTCTGGCGTTTGATTTGAGATGTCGAGCCGCACTTCGGACACTGCGCCGTTTCGTTGCTCGTTCGTGGCGTCCATTTGTGGGCGCACGCCGAGCATTTGCAATCGTTGGTGCTTACGCGGGCATAGATGGCGGCGCGCATCACTCTCCCCCTTCCTTCGCCGGCGGCAAAGCATTGATTGTGCCGCGTAGCGCTTTTCGCGCGATCGATTCCAGGTCACCATTGAATCGCTGCCGAGCTCGCGGCCGCGTGGCTTCGTCGACGATGGTTCGGAGTCGGGTTGAGGTTCGCTGATAACAATTCCAGCACATTCCGCAGCCTCCGTGATGGCTCTCGCGTTTCCGTCGGCAGATTAAGCACCCGAACGTCGCGTAGTACACACTCCATTTTCTCCGTGCGGGCATCGTTTGAAGGCGGCGAAGCTCTTCGGCGATGCGACGCGTGTCGAAAAATGGCCGGAGCAGCAGATCCTCACGGCTGGCGAGAATCTCAGCGACTTTTTGCTGTACGAGCCGTTCGAGCTGCGAGAGTTCGGACTGCGGACCTTGCGGCTCAGGTGGCAGCAGTTCCGTAGTGGCGATCGGGGCGTTTCTGTTTTTACTCATGGATTGTTTCTCCTTTCGCGTGTGGATGGCACTTCTCGTAAATTCTCTTGAGGCTCGAAACGGCCAGGTGCGTGTATATGGCCGTGGTTTGAATGCTCACGTGACCGAGTAGCACCTGGATATATCGAAGGTCCGCACCGCAGTCGAGCAGATGCGTGGCGAAACTGTGCCGCAGTAAGTGCGGATGAACACCCGAAAGATCAGCCCGCTCGCCGGCGTTACGCACGATTTTTCTCAGCATCCAATGACTGAAATGCTTCCTACTCCGATTGCGGAAAACTGGCCCGGTTGTTCGTCCGGCGAGATGAACCTTGAGAGCCTTCGCCGCCTTCTCGCCGAAAAAGACGACCCGTTCTTTGTTGCCTTTTCCGAGGACGATGACCTGGCGCTGGCGAAAATCGAGGTGTTCGACCCTCATCCGCGCGATTTCCGCAACTCTGCAGCCCGTGGCGTAGAACAGTTCGAGCAGGGCGCGATCTCGCGGCAGCACCGCAGCTTCGATCAGTCGGGCAACGTCTGCTTCGGAGAGCACGTTCGGCAGACAGCGGGGGAGTGCCTTTGCCGGACGGATGAAATCGGCAGCGGAGAAGAACGTCGCGCCGGCGAGGACCGCGAAACGATAAAACTGCCTCACGGCCAGCAAATGCTCTTGCACCGATCTCGCTGTGCGGCCTTTGTCCGCCAGCTCGATGAGAAACATACGAAGACGGGAATGAGTCACCGCGCAGGCATCGTCCGATCCCAGGAAATCGAGATAGTGACCGACGGCATTTCGGTACGACTGCTGGGTGCTCGGGGAATAATTCCGCACAGCAAGCCAACGCTCAAACCCCAGCGCAAGCTTCTGGTTCTTCTCGCGATGCGAGCGGCTCAGTAGACCAGTCACTTTCTCAGAAACCATCCCTACCCCCCTGCGACCGGAAACCTCGACACCGAAAACGCGATTCCCGGCCTCCTGGCGCGTCTTATCGGCCTTTCTGCGCCCCACGCCTTATCGCTGGCGCTCGGTAGCCGTCAATCCCCTTGCAATGGATTGCAAGGCAATCGTGATTTGGCCTTACATCCGCACCCTGCATTCCTCGTCGGCGCCACTCCCGCCGCGCACACTGACACGTGTGGCGGACGCCACGGCCATGCGCGAGCACAACCGTGGCGTTTCGGATTAGTGGACTTCGAGAGAAACCGTGCAAGTCGGCATCGTGTGCGCCAGGATATTCGAGACGTAGCCCTCGGGTTCGTATCCGAGTCTCTCAGCCAAACGCAACACGACATCTTTCCATGCCACGTTGCGACGAGAACTGTTCTTAAGGCTGGCGACGTGAACGCCGCTCTCGACAGCAGCGCCGGTTTCGAGCCGAGTTTTCAGGCTGTCCTCGATGCCGGTGATTCTCGTTTCGAGTTGCGCGCGGAGATTCCGGAATTCGATCAGCTCGTCGAGTTCAGCCTGTGTGACAGTTTCAGCTTCAGTGAGGACTTGCGGGGGTGAAACAAAAGAAATAATCTTCGTTGCAGCTGCCATTGGACCATTCCTCCTTTGGTGGTTAGGGCTGCGCGGGTGTTGATCGCACCAGCGTGGCCCGCTTTTTCTACCGCTTCGACTTCTTGCGCCGGCGCTTCAGTTCACCCACCTGAGATTGACTCCAAACGCGAGTTTTTCCGATCAGCTTCGGTGGCTTGATCTTCCCCTTAGCGAGCCACGTTTGAAGAGTTTGCCGCGAGACGCCAATCGCATCCGCGGCTTGTTCGGTGGTGTAGAGCTTGTCCGCCATCGAGAGCGTTTTTAGCGCGACTTGACAGTATTGTCAAGCTGATTTATTATGCCTCGCGAGATGTACAAGAACCCCAAGGACGCGCAGCGATGGCGAATGGCCCACACCGAGGAATCGAAGGCCTATCACCGCAGACGTCGCACAGCCAGCTACGGACCACCGGCGACACCCGAACAACAGAAGGCGTGCGACCCACGCATCGGCGACCCACGCAGATCGCTTCAAGGCAAATTCGGAATCGTTGACGCCAGCTTCGTGTTCTGCATGCTCTGTTGGAATCGGTATCAGGAGCTCGGCCATCATTTGCCACACTGCGAGAGGTTGCCACCAGAGTGGTGCGAGGCAGCAAGCCTCACCAAAAAATACCGCCGCGAGTTTGGCCTGAATAGCGGGACGTCGCTCGCGTGCGAGAGTTACGGCAGTCAGCGCCGCCAAGTCGCCAACGCCCACGACTTAAGCAAATCCCACGCGTCCGGCGCGAACCGGGAAAAGCATCTCAAGCATCTCAGCAGGATCCGCCCCAACAACACGGGCGTCGCACACTCCCGCGAAGCGAGCCTCAACAAGTCCGACCGTCAGCGTGGAATCGCGTTTCCGGAGCGGCAAACCGTTCCGCACGAAAGCTACGTTAGTCAATTTCTATTCGATGGCACCGCGGCCGAAAAAATCGCCCGAAAGTCCGGGACGGAGCTCAACACCGTGGCGATTGCGTTAAAGAGGGTGTTCGGATTCCGCGTCCGTGGTAAATGTGTTTTTTCACGCGGCGAGCCCCTGACGGGCCGGTGGCTTACTGAATTCGCGGAGCGGTTTTGCTTGCGCGCGACCGATCTGGAAAGCGCATACGGATTCAGCTCGGGATGGTACACGCAGGCCACCAGCGATGCGAGGCAGCCCAATCCGCTCCATCACTCCAAAGCCACCGTGCTTGCAGCCGCCGAGCGCGAGCTGCTTAAGAGTCTAATGGCCGTCCGCAAGTTTCTCGATGCAGATGTCCTCAGGACAGTTTGTCCCAAAATACCAGAGAGGTGCGCTTACATCGCCGAGGTTGCGCGTGAGGTCGTCCCAACTGGAGACCCAATAGAATGGCTGCCGCAGCTTGTGGACGACAGTAGGAGAGAGGCTGCGTTGAGCTCTGCTCCGTGGAACCGCCGCGGGTTTCTGTGTTCCTTCCCGAGCTTCATCCGATTCACCAAGCAGTTTCCTGACTGGCGCACGAAGTGGGCCGCACCCCACGAGTTGGCAACCGCATTTCTGGCGTTCGACTACGAGACAAGTGAATCGACGATACGCGAAGCGCTTGCCAACAGGTCGCAGGCTATCCCCCAGTTGGCCTTACGGCTCGCCGCGCACTCAGCTCTCGAACACCTCCCAAGACGTGGTGGTCGAGTCGGTCTGGATTCAGATACGCGGCACCGCATCCGGTGCGCCGCCGCGTTCTTGCGCTGTGGCTACACGCAGACGACGATGGCTCGGTATCTCTTCGGGGTCGGCGACGACAGCCAAGAAGAGTCAGCGCTCCAGAGCACTTTTAAGTTGTTCATCCGGCATCGAAGGCGCATTAAACTCACCAAACTTAGCCTGAGCGACCACGAGTCCCGTGCAATTGTGGCCGTAAAAACCACCACTCAAAGAAAACCAGCATAAAACCGAGGAATTCTTAACCAAAAAAAGACATTTTGCTCGAAACCGGTCCGTCCCGTGACTTTCAGTTCCTCGTATTGTGTACTCGCTCCGTGCGCGAAGCAATCTCACTTGGAATCCTTCGACTGCCAAATAGGATTTCAGAATTGCGCGGCTGCGGTTGGCAGATTTCCTCGAACCGCGAGCCGACCGACTGCCTCCGGTATTTCCTGGTACGTGAACCCGCGACGCCGCCCTCTTCATCCGCCTATACCCAGCGCACGCGCGAGATCGAGCGCGAGGCGCTGCCGCTTTTCGCGGGAAGTAATTCATGAGCGGTCTTCTCGCCGGCAAAGTGTGGCATTCAGGATTGCCCAGCCTGTTCAAGCCCCTCGCTGCTTGCCTGGCCGACGAAGGGAACGATCAGGGTGAGGGCATCTATCCTTCGATCGCGTACCTCGCTTGGAAGCTCGGAACCTCAGAGCGTAGCGTTCAACGCGGCATGCGCGGGCTGCGCGAGATCGGTGTGATTTGCGAGATGAGTAAGAAGAAATTCGGGCGCATTTTTCTGCCCGTGTACTCCATGGATGTTTCAAAGCTGCCATATCGGAAGCCTTGGGCAGAGGCGCGACGGGGTGACACTGGCGACGTGGCGTCGGCGACGGGTGACACTGACGGCGTGACGTCAAACGGCGACGGGGTGACACCTGTGACGCGACGGGGTGACACAGCTGTGTCACCCAACCCGTTAGTAGACCCGTTAGAAAGACCCGTGAGTAAAGAAGGCGCAGCACAACCCACTGCGATTCCTGCTACCGAACCCCTTCCACACTGGATTCCACTCGAACCGTGGCGCGGGTACATCGAGATGCGAAAGAAAATCAGGCGCCCACTGACTGACCATGCTGTCTTTCTCGCAATTCGGGAACTCGCCAAGCTGAGAGCTGAGGGACACGACCCACAGGCCGTTCTTGAGCACTCGATTTTTAATTCGTACCAGGGTCTATTTGCACCAACAGGTGTGAACGGGAAAGGAGGCAGCGGTGCCACAAAACGCACTCGCCACAACCTCGAAGCCGCCGGCTTCGCCCAGTAATCTCCTTGCGCGGAAGTGGATCGTGGTTTTCGGCGAACTATTCGCGCGCGAAATCACCCCCGAACTCGTCAGTGCATGGTGCATGTTGCTGGGCGACATCGAGCCGAGGCTTCTCGACCAAGCGTGCGACCGCACTGCAAGAACCTGCAAATTCTTTCCGACCGTGGCCGACGTCCGGGCTCAGCTCGACCAGGCGGCCGCCACGGCATTTGAGCTTGACGCCGAGCGCGCATGGCACGAGCTCCTCGCCTGGGTGAAGCGTTTCTTCCACCCAGATCTCGGCGTAACGTGCAGCGCGCCACAACTCGATCCTGCGATCGAATTCGCCGCGCGCGCCGCTGGTGGATTCCGCTGGCTGGAAACCTGTTCAGAGTCAGAGCTGCAGTGGGCAAAAAAGCGCTTTGTCGAGGCACTTTCGCGCCAAAACAAAGCCGGAGAAACGGCGCAGTTACTCGGCGACGGAGAAGCCAAGCGTGCCTTGAGGATACTGAAGGCTGGCCCACTGCACGCCGAACAGAAACGAATCGTGGCAGTGGTCATTCCGGGAACTCAACGGCTGTCACCGCCGTCGCCTCAGCCCTCGGCTTCGACCGTGATGACGGAAGAAGAACTCGAACGCCGCAAGCGCGATCAGAGAGAGCGCCTCAAAGAGTGGGAATCGGCACGATGCGGGAGTTCAACACCCACCGACGCCGAGCAGCTCGTTCCGGAGTGATGGCGAGCGCGGCACAATTCGCGGTGGTCCAAGGCCGAACGAAGGCCTCGCGGCCCGCAATCTCTCCCGAGCTGAAGGAGTGGATTCGAAACGTGATCGTGCCGATTCTCGTGAAGGAGTATCTGGTCGAACATGAAGGCACTCTTTCGCTTGCTCCCGGACGCGAGAGGGTGATAGAAACTGACGCCAGCACGGCTTCAGCCGAAAGGATTGGTCAGTGAGCCAACCGCCCCGCTGCGCCGCCATCTACGCGAGGGTTTCCACAGACAAGCAGAGCCAGCTTTCCACGACAGACCAGATTCGAAAATGCTGCGAGTACGCCGCCACGCGCGATCTCATTGTGCGGGACGAGCATGTCTACGTTGACGAAGCTACGAGCGGCGTGGGAATCGACCGCACCGCGCTTGGCGCCATGATGGACGCGGCCGTGTCCGCCTCGCGGCCGTTTGAAGCGATTCTTGTTGATGACACCTCGCGCTTGAGCCGGAACACGAAAGACGCTCTCACGATCTTCGAGCGGTTAAATTTTGCCGCCGTCCAACTTGTCGCAGTCAGTCAGGGGATTGATTCCCATGACGACCAGGCGCAGGTGCTCGTGACGGTGCATGGCTTGGTGGATTCACTCTACGTGAAGGAACTCGCCAAGAAAACCCATCGCGGGCTCGAGGGGTGCGTGCTTCGAGGCTTGAGCGCCGGCGGTCGCTGCTTTGGGTACGATGCGATCGCAGTCGGCGTTGGAACTTCGAAAAAGCTCATAGTGAACGAAAATGAAGCGGCAATTGTCAGGCGGATCTTCGAAAGCTACGTGCAGGGACTGTCGCTCAAGAAAATCGCCGCATTCCTCAACGCAGAGGGAATTCGACCGCCGCGGCCGCGCAAAGGCAAACGCTTCGCCACGTGGTGTCAGACTGGCATCCGCGAGATGCTCGGCCGCGAACTCTACGTGGGCCGCATCGTTTGGAACCGCTCGCGGTTTCTCAAGAGGCCTGGGACGAACCGGCGGGTGCGACGCGCACGGCCGCAAGCGGAGTGGACGACGTTCGAAATGCCGAGCCTTCGCATCGTGAGCGATGCCCTATGGCACGCCGCAGCGGACCGTCGCGAGAAAATCAAAGCCGCCTACGCCGGCCATGGAAATGGCGGCGGCTTGCTACCGCGATCGGCGAGCAGCCCGTATCTCTTCAGCGGCCTGCTGAAGTGCGGTCTGTGCGGCGGAAACCTGGTGATCGTCACCGGCAGTAATCGTCGCCGGCGCCGTTACGGGTGTTCGCAGCATTACAACCGAGGCGCTTGCGCGAATCGCGTGACCGAGCGGCAGGAGTGGATCGAAGAAAAACTCTTGCGCGAGCTCCAGGAGCAGGTGCTCAGGCCGGAAGCGATCGATTTCGCGATCGAGGAATTTGGTCGGCAGTTGAAGAGTGAACTCGCGAAGATTTCAGGCGGCATCGCCAAACTGCGGGACCGCAAGCTGGAGCTCGACGGGGAATTGCGCAATTACGCCGAAGCGATCGCCTCAGGCATAGGTGTTCCAGCGATCGTCGCCGCGATGAAGACGCGCCAAGCCGAGCTCGACGCGATTACCGAGAAACTGCTTTCGGCGCAGCCCGATTCTATCGAGGCGCAGCTTGCGCAAATTCGCAGGTTCGTGACGTCACGTATTACCGATTTGAAAAGCGTTCTCTCGAAGGATGTTGCACTGGCGCGCGTGCAACTGCTAAAACACGTGCGAGAGATTCGAATGGTGCCGCAGATGGATGCAGGTGAGCGGCACTATGAGGCAGAGGGCGAGTGGAGTTTACTCGGCGAAGGCTACAGCGAAGGATTCCCGCCAAATCGTCAAATGGAGTTGGTTGCGGGGGTTGGATTTGAACCAACGACCTCCGGGTTATGAGCCCGACGAGCTACCAGGCTGCTCCACCCCGCGCCATAGATAGTACGCGACTTGCCGCTCTCCTGCAACCGCGCCCGCATCACGCGTCCGATGAGTGCCCAGAATTCGAACACGCTAACGCTCAAACCGCACCATCTGCTCAGCGAAGACGTGCATGTTCATGGATGCCGTTAAAAAATCGAGCTATGTCGTTATCGACTGTTCAGAAGCAGCAGCTCACAAGATCGCTCACTTCTTTGAGTCGCATGAGCGGAATCTCGAGTCATCGAGAGGAAGCAGAAAGGTCAGGGCTAAGCGCAATCAGTTGCCGCTTACCATGAACTATACGGGGTGTTCTCAAACGGCGATTTTTGGTCTGACGGCGAATGAACGTCAGTGATGCCGCCGCCCGAAGCTTCGTCAGGGCTAAGCAGAACGTCAGAAGACTCCGTGACCCAGTCGTTTGCGCCAGTGACCGGATCCTTCGGAATTTCGCGGAGATAACCAGCGCTCACCAAGTCATCGAGCGATTGCGGCGCCTGTTGTTTGTCCAGGGTGTATTGCTCGATGGCGTCGCGCATCACGGAAAGATCGTGATGCAAGGCCGCCTCGTGCGCGCTCTTGACCGACATGTCGTAACGCATCGCGGCGAGCCCCAAGAGAATCAGCATGATGGTCACCACGACCATCAGTTCAAGCAGCGTGAAGCCCGCGGCGGGGAAGCGCCGTACCTTGCCCGCACTGTCGGCCTCCCTCTGTATTGGTTTGCCGTGTTTGTTGTGCAGAGTCACGTTCTCTACCAATCCGAGTATTTCGTGCCGTCAAGCGCCGTTCCCTGCGATTTCGTATATACGTCGAATACATCTTGGCTGCCCCAACTGTCTGAGTCCGCGTCGTCTTGCACTGAGCGCAGGCCCCAATCAGTTGTGCCGGTCATGGGGTCGACGGGAATCTTGCGGAGGAAGCGCATGCGGCGATCCGAAGCGCCTGCCAGTTGCACTGGATCCACCAGCGTTTGTAGATCCGGAGGATACCCCTCCGTTCCAACCTCGACCTTGATCAGATTTTGATCGGCTGCGTCTTTGTAGCGGTCGATCGCATCGCGCATCTCCTGCAAGTCGTGCCGCAGTTCCGTTTCCTTTTGGCGTTTGATCTGCACCCGCGCCATGGGCACGGCCATGCCGGAAAGCACCACCAAAATGCCGCATGCCACGATCAACTCGATCAGCGTCATGCCAGCCATGGAGCGCGCGGCCCAGCGAGTTTTCGCTGTTGTACTTTTCATGGCCCTCTTCGCCATCACTGCACCTGAATGCTCGCGGTTCCGCTGGTCATCGCAATCGGTTTTTGCCGTGAATCGCGTGCGTTCACCTGTAACACTTGAAGCGGCGACGTTCCGGGCGCTATAGCCTTGATCACAATGCCGATGAGCGTTCCCGTGCCGCTGATCCCTGGCGTATTGGGGCGTCGCGTTGCGGAAACAACCACCTGCCCTTTCTGCTGGTCCTCTTGATGAACAATGGCAATTTCCTGCGTGCCGCCGGAAAGGAAACCGCCATTGCGAATATCTTCTACTTGGATGACCGCCGGGTTGTATTGCAACAGCAGGGGGATCGAGTAAAGATCCTGCGCGTTATCGACAGACAGGCCGATCGTCATCGTGTCGCCTGGCTTCAACGAAAGCGTCGACGGCTGGAACTGCAGCGTTGCGGGCGGCGCTGCCGCTTGCGTATCGCCCTGAGGCTTATTCGGACTGTTTCCGGGAGCTGCCGTATCCTGCGGTTGCGCGGAAAATCCATCCATGCCAGTTGGATACACGCGGACGTTTGTTTCCGTGCCAGACGCGAGCGTCCTCAGGTCGTCTTCCGAAATGCTCGGCATCCTCACCACGTGCGGTGTAATCGCAATCACGATGTCGTCATCCTCGGTCGTCACGTCTTGGCTTGAGAAAAAGTAACGGAAAAACGGTATCTTTGCTAACCCAGGCCAGCCGCTTATGTTCTTTGCTTGAGTGCGCGTGATGAGGCCGCCGAGAATGCTGACTTCACCATCCCTCAGCGTCAACTCAGCTTCACTTTTGTCCTGGCTGATAATTGGCTGCTCGATTCCACCGATGTTCGTTTCGCTCGCGACCGAAGATACATCCACCGTAAGCTTCAGGCTGACTTGGCCATCCGGATGGATTCGCGGAGTGACCTCGAGATTCACGCCGACGTCCTGATATTGAAATTGCGTGTTCACCAATGGACTTACGCCTGCGGTTCCTGTTACGCCAACGCCTGCCTGAAAACTTCCTGTCGCGATCGGCACCTTGTCGCCGATGTTCAGCTTCGCCGTTGCTCCATCCTCGATGCGTACCGTCGGATCCTGAAGAAGATGTGTCGTGCTATCGGTCAGCAGCGCATTCAAGGTTGCTCCCGGCAGCGTCAGGCTGTAATCCGCGGTTGAAAGGTGCATGTTGAGCGGAATCGAAGGTGTCGTGCTTGTCGTGCTCGATGGAGTGGTGCTCGTCGAAGTAGTAGAAGTGGGCGGTCCTGTGAAGGTTAGCGAGGCGCTCTGCCCCGGTTGAATTCCCAACGTCTGTTCATGGGCTACGTTCGTCTCCAGCACGTCTACCTGGATCACCACCTCGGGTTTCAGCTTATCGATGCTATCGATTATCTTGCTCGCGAGCATCAGCTTGTCCGGCGTGGCGCGCATCACGATGGCGTTGTCATCAGCCACCTGCAGGATTCGCGGAATCTCCAGCAGTTGCCGGATTAGGTTCACCACTTCCGTGAGTTCCTGTGGCGTCGTCGTGTTGCGCAGGTAAAACGTCTGGACATCTTCATCTTCCAGAGCGCGGCGCTTTTCCGGATTATCTTGCGCGACCATGATGATATTGCTCGTCACCGGCTTCCAAAACGCTCCGCTTTCCAGCGATACCGCATCCAGCGCCTGCTCCAGTGTCACGTTGTTAAAGTCTGCGGTCACCGGGCGCGAAGTAAAGGATGGGTCGAAGATCACGCTGATTCCCGCCATTTGCCCGATCGCATCGAAAATTTGGCGCGGATCCGAGTTCGGAAATCTCAAGTTGAGCGGTTCGCGCGAAAGCGGCTTCAGTTCTGGCGGCGCGGACATCAAGCCAGTGTCTTCCGGTGGCGCAACGCCCACCGGCTTTGGCTGCTCCGCTTGTTTTACTTTGGCGAGGAGCTCCAGCGTCTTTTGCGCTTCCTGCGAAGCGACGGTGCTTGACGGATCCAGTGCTTCTGCCTTTTGGAATTCCGCAAGCGCCATTTCCAAGTGGCCCTTATTCAGCGCTTTTTCGCCTTGCTCGACGTGGAACTGTCCAGCTTCGAAGTGCACGCGCAAGTCGCGCAGCTTGTATTCTGTATTTAGTGGGTCGCGTTTCAGCGCTCTATCATAGGCAACCACCGCGGAGTCGTAATCACCGGCAGCTTCCGCTTTGCGAGCGGCACTGTATTGTTGATTTCTTTGGGCGCAGCCGGCCATCGCAACGACAGCAAACGCCACAAAACACGCGACTAAGAGACGGCGCACTGCCCCCTCCGCTAAAATTGAATTTACGGCGTAGTCTAACATTCACACTAGGATGCAACAAGGAAACCGCGCGTTGTCGTTACAATTGTGTGACTGCCTAATCGGACACCGCGGCCTATCGTCAAACACCAGCGCGCCTGCCTCGCTTGCCCGCTTTTGCTTCGCCGGATATCATACGAACGGTGAAGCCCACAACGAAGCCTTCGGCAAAAAAGAAAGACAGTCCCGCCGTCAAAATCGCCGCTCAGAATCGCGCCGCCTCGTACAATTACGAATTGCTGGATCGCTTCGAGGCCGGTATGGTCCTCGTGGGCACGGAAGTGAAAACTCTGCGGGAAGGGAAGGGCGCGCTGCGTGATGCCTACGCCGAAGTCAAGGGCGGGGAAGTCTGGCTGATGAATTGCCATATCCCTGAATACCGCCCGGGGGGTCCGTGGAATCACGGTCCTCTGCGTGCACGCAAGCTTTTACTCAATCGCCGTGAGATCAATAAGTTGAGCGGTCAAGTTCAGCAGAAAGGCCTTACCCTCATACCGCTGAAAATTTATTTTCGTGATGGTATGGCCAAGTGTGAACTCGCGCTCGCGCGCGGCAAGAAATTCTGGGATCGCCGCCGCGCCGAGCGCGAAAAAGAAGACAAACGCGAAGCCAGAGAAGCGATA
>JBAQYT010000002.1:0-12845 GCA_049787175.1 Candidatus Acidiferrales bacterium
TACCGAGCACGGTCAGTGGCAGCCGAATTGCACGTGGGTATAGCCGGTGTCGGCGTCAAGGCTGACATCAAAATTACAGTGAAGAAGGTCGAGACGGATCGCGACCGGGCCGTTGCCGGTCCCACTACCCAGCTGTTGCTCGAATGGGAGTCTTCGACCCTGCCGCGTCTGTTCCCGCTCATGAAGGCCGAGCTTTCGATCTACCCGTTGACACCGACGGAAACACAATTGGATTTCCTGGGCGTTTACAAACCGCCGTTTGGCGCTGTTGGAAAAACCGTGGATGCTCTAGTTGGCCATCGCATCGCCGAAGTATCCGTCCATTCCTTTGTCAGCGACGTGGCAGGCTATCTCCGACGGGCGATTATCTAATCAATTTATCTGCGCCTCTCACCATCTTCCGGCACGCGAGGCAGAAAAACGAGCGAGGCCAAGAATACCAAGATCCCCAAGCCGGTGAGCGAAGCGGAGATGAAGGCAAAAAGAACGAAAGAGAGCGGATGGAACCACAGGAGGCTGGCTATTTCCACCAGGAGACCCAGGATAATCAGAGCGCTTGAGATCTGCAGAAGCCGCCGGATTCCGAGTTTCATTGGCCGGGCCTCCAGAATTTGACGTGGTTGAGCCCTGCGATATTGTGAATGGTGTCGTGGCAGCCGCTCGATATGCACGACATTTGATTGGATGTGAGCGAGTCCATGACCGCGGAGTGGATGGCGTTTTCTTCGAAGTCTCGCGCGCCAGCATGGCAGTGCAAGCATTGATGGTTGTCCCACCCGCCGGGGATACGAATGGGATTGGGCGGTGTGCTCACGTATTGCATATAAATCCGCGTGAGGCCGCGTATTTTGTCCTTCAGCGGGCCATAGATCGAATAATCCGCGTGACAGGTGTAACAGGCTTCGTTGGCTGGGACACGGTGATTCTGAAAATGCGCGGCGGGGATGTAATTGGGATCGTCGACGTAAAGACTCCGGCCATAGGGAATCATGACGTGGCAAGAAGTGCAGAATCGAGTCGTCTCCGAACGCTGGACGTGGGTGTTCATGCCCCCCACGAGACAAAGCGCGGGGAGAATGGCTAATCCAATGAAAGCCACGATTTTGCCGGCGGGACCGACGGTGATCGAAGGACGAATCAAGAAGACCAAGGCCAGCAGAATGGTCACCCCAATTTGAACGAGCAGCAACCACATCAATGGCGTCACGAAGCCTCCTCATGCCACCGCCAGGAATGGAGACAGAACCATTCCGGCCTCAAGAATCGCCAGGATTTTACTTTTTCTTCGCGAGATCCCGAATAAAGCCAACGAGCCCCTTGATCTGATCGTCGGTCAACTTGCCTTTGTATGCTGGCATGGTCTTGCCCAGGCCGTTGGTTATGAAGCCAGTCAGCTCCGCGTCCGACTTGTTCTGCACTTCGTCCGAGTGCAAGTCCTTGGCTCCCAATTTCTTGCCCATGACGCAGTTGCCGGTGCCATCCGGCGCGTGGCAAACGGCGCATTTCGTTTTATAGAGAGCAGCCGAATCGTCGGCTCGCGTGGAAATATTCAAGACGAACATAAACATAAACGCAACTGCCAAAAGCAACACCCAGTTGATTCGACACAATAAACACTTCATCTGACGCCCCCTCGACATGAAAAAAGTCACTGCCACTGCACTCCTTCGATATTTTGCCTAGAACGAATACCGAAAAGAAAAGGTAATGTTGCTGCCGTTAAAATCCTGCAACGGTATCGCCGCCAATCCGAACGGGTTCGTGTCTCCGGTCTCGTTGAACCCGTAATAATTCCAGCCGAGTTTGTAGCTGAAGCCTTTGCCGGTATCAATAACAATTGAACCGTACGGCATCTGGTAGTTGTAATCGAGCGTGCCGGAAGGCGTGAGCGGATTGAGAAAGATGGTGTTGCCGCGCACGAAGCTGCCTCCATACCCGAGGCTGGCCGTAACGCGCTTGACAGGCTTCCACATCACATCAGCATGCGCGAAGTGATCGTTGCTGGCGTAGGTCGAAAGAGCGCCCAATCCCGCTGCGCCGACCGATGCTCCGGCGATCGGGCATGCCGTCGTTGCTACGCCGGGAGGCGAGCTACTTACGGGCAGAGTTCCGAGGGGCGGCGTTGGATTCGTGGCGGTGATGGAATAGTTAAAGCAGATGTCCGACTGCGTGTACACATCCCAATAATTGTAGCCGAAGCTGACCGCCAAGCGTGGGTTGGGCACGAGCATCGTGCTGAAGCTGTACATGCGGTCATGTTCCAAATTGTCGACTGTGTAGACGTTATCGCGATTCTCGTGGATTTCGACCTCTCCATCCACGGTTGCCCACGGCTTCGGCGTATACGTGGCATGCAATTTATAGCTCTGCACTTGCCGGGGATCGATGCGCGTGAAAGCAGCATTGTTGTAGCCAAAAGAAAAATCTCCATTGAGAAGAAAAGTGTCGACGGGACGAGCCTTGAAACCCAACTCTACGGAATCCTCGCTGATGTCGACCACATCCATCGTCGGAGGGCTCACCGGGGTCGTAGGCGTGAAAGTGATTGATCCGTCCGCATTCAGCACGCAACCAGCCGGAAGCGCGCCCGACACCAGAGCGCAACTTCCGCGCGCGGCAAGGAAGTCATTCGCCGCAGAGGCGGTCGCGCCTCCCGGATAATAAATATCCGCTGTGGTGTAGCTGAGAGATGACATTACGATGTCGCGATGCGTGTACAAGTATCCGATGTATCCGCTGATCCGCTTGCTGAAGTCGTAATCGAACTCCAGGGAATTGGACTTCATGTCCTGCTTCAGGAAATTCGCATTATACGCATCTACCAGATCCGCGGCAGACGTGACAGTGTGGTCAGGACACGTGGAACCGCTAAAATTGTTAGAGGCATTGCAATTGGCGGCCACAAAATACCCGACCGGAGCACCCAAACCCAAGTCTGTTCCTGCGACAGTATTGAACAGAGAACCGAGCTCACTGTCCCACATTCCCGGACTGCGCCAGTTGTTGTAGTGGAAGAAGTCCTCGATGCGGAAGTTGTTGGTCACTGCATAAACTCCGGACCAATCGCCGTCTACCGAATCGCGCTTGGCTTCCGCAGGGCCTGCCGTGGTGCCACCGGGAGAAGCGGTGCGCGTGGTCCAGCCGATCACCGTTTCGTTGAAGTTGGGAATCGTGTTGTCCGAGCTGCTGTAGCCGAACGAACCGGTCATTTCGAGTCTATTGAAGTAATCAGACTGGAAACGCAGCCTCTCGGTCGGCATGAAATCCCGCGGCTGGCCCACTTGGCTATAACTCACGAATCCGTTGCAGTTGGCATTGGCTGTGGGGGGGGTAGTTGTGGCGTTTGCGATGGGCGCGGCGCAGGGCAACGCTTCCGCAGCGGTTTGCGTACTCCAAATGAAGCCGAGATCGACCGGAACGCCGTTTGCTTGATAGCCGTATTGCTGCGGCGTGGCCGTGGGATTTTCCGTAACGGTGTTGTCCTGCTTGAAATAGCTGAGGAACTGGTCGTAGGAGATCGTCGTGCGCGGTAGCACGCGAAAATCCACTCCGACGCGGTACGCGTTGGTCGTGTAGCTGTAGTTTTCAGGAAAATCGCTCAGCGTCCCTCCGTCGGTGGTGAAGAAGCCCGGCCCATTATCGCTGTCATGTGAAAAGCCCAGGCGAAAACGAATCTTGGATTGTGGCAAGAGCGTCAGATCGTAGTCTTGCATCCGTCGCACCAGGTCGAGCGCATGCGGCGAATTCGCCACACCGATGGCCGGGTTCGAGCAGTAGCCTGGAAGGCCTGGGTTCGTGGAGGAAGGCGGACTGACGATGCAACCAGCAGTCGCCGATCCTAACGGGTTCAGCGCGGCAGGGTTGAGCGGGTTGGCAAAGAGATTGTAGTCCCAGAAATTCTCGTCGCGGCGGAACAGCGCACTGAAGTCGTACACTTTGTTCATGTCGATGTGCAGCCGCGAAACATCGTTGGGATCGCCACCGTAGCCAAAGTTGCTGAAATCGAGGTCATCAAAGAACATCCCCTGATGGTTCAGGGAGCGCATGTCCAGCGTGTAATCAAACAGGCGCATGCCGGATCCGAGATTGACAAACGTGTCGTAGGTGTCGTAGTTCCCGCCGATCTCGTTTAGCCGGTACCCAAATTCGATGTTTTGTTGAATGTTGTAACCGCCGGAATTAACGCCCTGCGTTTCACCGGCGCTTTCCTGAGCGCTTGATCGCAATGGCAGCCACATAACTGCCAGTAGCGTCAGCACGAAGACGATCCGGCAGTCGTTCATAGCCTTGGCCCTGACTGCCTCCTCACCGCACGATGATTTTCGCAAGCTGCTCATGGCGTTCCTCATTTGAAGAACGTGGAGCTGAAATTCGAGCCGTGGATGGCCACGTGGCACAACGTGCATGCCTGGAATAAGCTCGCTTGGTTGTGGAAGGAGGGGGCACCCGGCGCGCTGCTGAAGCTCGACGTTGTGTGGCACTGCAGGCAGAGCAGATTGACGTTGCTTAGCTTCAGCATGTGCGCATTGGGTCCGCCATGGACGACATGACAGGAAGTGCAGCCGTCCACTTTCACCGGCGCATGCTCATAGACGAACGGACCTTGCTTGTCCGTGTGGCACTTGAAGCACACTGCATCCTGCGTCGAAGCCATCCTCACTTGATGTGGGCCTTCAGTGCCATGCGGATTATGGCAATCCGTGCACTGGATTAGGCCTTCGTTTACGCGGTGGTGAAAAGGCATTTCAAATTCGGCCTTCTTTGCCAGATGGCAGGAATAGCAAAGCTCGGGCTGCGACTTGGCCAGTAGGAACTCCTTGGTTTCAGAATGGTGAATCGAATGGCAGGAGGTACAGCTTACTCCGTTCTTCGCGTGGACTGAGTTGAGCGCATTCATATGCTGGGTCCCGCCAGCGTGGCAGACTAGGCAGCGCGCGTTGATGTCTTTCGCGGAGGCCTTGGTGAACAGAAACAACTTCGAAGTATCCGTCGGGTCCCCAACGTGGCTCGCGGCTGCGCCGTGGCACGCTTCGCAGCCTTGGTGCGAGGGGCCTTGCTTTACGTCCAGCGTCGTCTTCCAGTGAGGGGAGTTGTTCCACGATTTATATTCGTCGGCATGGCAGGCTTGGCACGCGTCCGAGCCAACGTAGTCGGAAGGCACCGCGGGTTTAGCGACGGAGGTTTTTTCTTGGCTGGCCGATGCGTGGGAATCGGTCTTTCGCGGCGCTTGCTGGGCCTGTGCCAAAGCGAGGGCCGATAACAGACCGGATAAAATGAGCAGTCCCAGGCCTTTCGAGACCCCGACGCGTATCATCGACCTCCTCCAGCCGTTTTCAAGAGAAGCGATTCTCTCGGCAGCGGCTTGTAATACTTAGAGTAGCGGCACTCGCAGTCGTGAGGTTGGGTTTCACCGATGGTCGTCGGTCTTTCGTCAAAAGGCAGTAATCGTAGAGGGACTGACAATGCACGGCTGTTCAATATTGCACACTTGCCGAAATCAGTGAGGGAAAGAGCCATTGTAAATGTCCTACTTACCGATTCGGATTCTCCCAGCGCGCGAACCCTCGGCCGATTGCTGCATCAAACCCGAGTGCGACCCCAGCACTACGGAAGCCATGGAATGTGGCACGGAATTTCCCCGACCGCCATCAGGAACGACGTTCCTACTCGGGGTATACTACGCGAAAGGATTTACTTGTCAGTGATTCTGGTCACTGACTGCTGTGACGATGATCACACGTCTGTGGATTTCACTTCCGTACCGATAGGCTGAGTTCAATTCCCTGCCAAGTTTTCGAGTCCCGTTTTACTACGGATGATAAGTGTCGAGCCTTTGATCTCCAATAGCTGTTTTTTTTTGAATTCAGTGAATAGTCTAGTCACTGTCTCCCGAGAGGCTCCTATCATCTGCGCGATCTCCTCATGCGTGAGAGCCAACTTTGCACGAATCTCTGCTTTGCCGTTACCGCGGCTGGCGCACCAGTCCAGAAGAAAGCGAGCGAGTTTTTCTGCAGCCGAGTGTGAAAGTCCAATAGACCGCATCTCCGCAATCGCTGCGTGATAGGTTTCACCGAGTTGCTGGGCTACTCGAAGTGCAGCCTCACCATTCTCGCGAAGAAAGCTCAAGAAATCCGTTCGGGAGATGAAGTTGGCTTGTGTGGGCTCGATCACGTCTGCCGTCAGTTCGTAAGGTTTTCCGGTTACACTGGCGGGCAAGCCGAGAACTTCCCCCGGGTCCGCAATCCTTACGATTAGGGTCTTCCCGTCCGTAGAGGAAGTAGAGAGCTTCACCCGGCCATTGCACAAGATGAAAACGCCCCGTGCCGCCTGCCCTTCCACGAAGAGCGTTGCACCCTTCGGATAGGACGAAGCCGAGGTGATTGTAGAAAGGCGCTGCAACCCGGCGGGCGAGAGATTGCAAAATACCCTGTCTCGCAAGAGCGGGCAAGCAATGCAATTCTCGATGATTTCGAGTCCGTAAGGGGAGCGCATACGGGTACCACGCCACATTGTACACCCCTTCCCTCGCGCAACGATTCTGAACCCGCTCGTGGGACTCTCTGCCATTTTGCAGTGCCAGTGTGCTCTGTACCTGCGGGCCTGCAAGTGACGGGGGTCACCTCATTTCGTGACAGAAGTCACAGCAACCTCTCAAAGCAGAGTCCACAGTGAAGTGTGGGAGTAATCGACATGCAAAAAGACGAAAGAGATCTCTTGGAAGTGTTAAAGGCCGAGCTTGAATTCCTAAACAGCGGTGGTTATGCCCGAGCGCCGGGATCGTCCTGGAGACCGGCATTCATCTTTGAAGATTCGCCGGCGTGCATGAACCACGATTACGAAGTTAATCCGGGATCGTGCGGTGATTGTGTGTTGCTCCAACTTGTGCCGCCGGAATTCCGCTCGGCGAAATCTCCCTGTCGATACATCCCCCTCAACAGTGCAGGAGAAACACTCGACTCTCTATATCGATACGCGGACGATCACGAGATCGAAGATGCTGTACGAAAGTGGCTTCAAACAACGATCGCCACCCTCGAAGAGCAAAAGCGAATTTCGGTCTTGGGTGACCACGAACAGTCTTCGCTGGGCAGTGGACAGAAAGGGACCGCGCTGCACGATAGCGCAAAATGCGCAAACCCGGCGTGCCCGGTAACCTTTGACTGGCACAGAGGTGGCAAGTTTTTCCGCTTCCGGGAAAAACTTGAGCAGGCGGCTGAGAACAGTGTTAGCAGACCGCCGGTTGGTGTTCACGGAGTGAGGCACTTCTGGCTATGCGAACGCTGCTCGCATGTCTTTACCCTTCTTTACGAGGAACAGTTTGGCGTCGAACTCAGGTTGCTCATGGCGGACCTTGCAACAGGTAAAGCTGACAAGGCACTCACGACACATAACTGACCTGTGTGGACCGCGCTCGAATGGATTCTCTAAATGCATAGTTGGAGAAAGGAGACCGACAATGAAAGTGAAAGACGTTATGGTAGCAACACCGGCTTGTTGCACTGCGGAAACAAACTTGGGAGCTGCCGCAGAAATCCTCTGGAATCGGAACTGCGGAATTCTTCCCATCGTGAATGCCCAGCAGAAAGTCATCGGCGTTGTGACCGATCGCGATCTGTGCATCGCGCTGGGGACGCGCAATCGGTTGCCGGGCGAAATCACGGTCGACGACGTCACAACCAATAAAGTTTTTGCCTGCAAACCGAATGACGATGTCCGTACTGCCCTCGCAACAATGGCCCAGGCCAAGGTACGACGGCTGCCCGTAGTCAATACCGAGGGCTGGCTCGAAGGGATATTGTCGATGGACGACGTCGTGCTTCACTCTCAGACCAAGCTTCCGGGCAGACCTTCCGACCTCTCGCACGACGAAGTTGTAGAAACACTGAAAGAGCTCTACCGGCCCGAACTACCCCAGCTTGTGCGCCAGAAAACCGTTGCTGCTTAGCGGGAACCAACCGCGATTTGCGGGCGGCGACTGGAAGGCTCGAAGGGGCAAGACGCACTTGTGGTCTCAGGGAGTGCTCCCGTTGTGGGTAGTCGGAGTATGATTGTGTCGCAGCCCTAGCACGGAGTTCGTCCTGAAAAAAGGGGGTTGCATATGGCTTCAGCAACTGCATCAGGATCAGTAAAGCTTCCCGAAGCTTCCGGTCCGCTGTCAGCCGAAGAGTTGCGCAAGATGCACGCGTACTGGCGTGCAGCGAATTACCTCTCCGTAGGTCAAATCTATCTTTATAAGAATCCCCTGCTCCGCGAGCCGCTGAAACTGGAGCACATCAAGCCCCGTTTGCTCGGCCACTGGGGTACGACGCCCGGTCTAAATTTCATCTATGTTCACTTTAACCGCCTCATTAAAAAACATGATCTGAACGTCATCTTTGTCACTGGCCCTGGGCATGGCGGACCAGGTTTAGTGGCGAACACGTTCCTTGAAGGAACTTACAGCGAACTCTATCCTCACATCGCACAGAATGAAGAGGGTCTGAAGAAGTTATTCAAGCAATTCTCGTTTCCCGGTGGAATCCCGAGTCACGTGGCTCCGGAAACCCCCGGCTCAATTAACGAAGGCGGCGAACTGGGCTATTCCATTGCTCACGCTTTTGGTGCCGCGTTCGATAATCCCGACCTCCTTGTATGTTGCGTTGTCGGTGATGGCGAGGCAGAGACCGGCGCTCTTGCTGCCAGTTGGCACTCGAACAAATTCCTGAATCCCATGCGTGACGGTGCGGTGCTTCCGATCCTGCATCTCAATGGCTACAAAATCGCCAACCCTACGATTTTGGGCCGCATGGACGATTCCCAATTGACTCAACTCTTCAGCGGATATGGCTATGAGCCGCATTTCATCGAAGGTCACGAGCCCGAAGCCATGCACCAGCTCATGGCGAAAACGCTCGAAACGATCATCGGGGAAATTCGTGCCATTCAAACCGAAGCCAGGCAGGGCCATTCGTCTGGTGTTCCTCGCTGGCCCATGATCGTCCTGCGAACGCCGAAGGGATGGACCGGACCGAAGTTTGTCGATGGAGAACCCGTCGAGAACACGTGGCGCGCACATCAGGTGCCCGTCGCGAATTTCGACAGCCAGCCTGAGCACCTCAAAATTCTCGAAGAGTGGATGAAGAGCTACCGGCCGGAGGAACTGTTTGATTCCGCCGGGACGCTGAAACCCGAACTGGCAGCGCTCGCTCCGAAGAGCAATCGGAGAATGGGCGCCAATCCGCACGCGAATGGTGGACTGTTGCTTAAAGATTTGACCATGCCTGATTTTCGCGCTTACGCCGTTGGTGTAGCGAAGCCGGGCACAAGTGCAGCCGAAGGCACCCGCGTGCTTGGGAAGTTTCTCCGAGACGTGGTCAAGCTCAACGGGCAATCAACGAACTTCCGTATATTCGGTCCAGATGAAACAGCGTCGAACCGTCTCGATGCCGTGTACGAGGCGACCGATAAAATCCTAATGGAACCGCTACTCCCTACCGACGAACACCTTTCCACGAATGGTCGAGTCATGGAAGTTCTCAGCGAACATCTCTGCCAGGGATGGCTCGAAGGCTATCTGTTGACCGGCCGCCACGGATTTTTCTCCTGCTACGAAGCTTTCATTCACATTGTGGACTCAATGTTCAATCAGCACGCGAAGTGGCTCAAGGTGACCCGAAAGATTCCGTGGCGGCGGCCCATCGCTTCGCTCAACTATCTGCTCAGTTCCCACGTCTGGCGGCAGGATCACAACGGCTTTACGCACCAAGACCCAGGGTTTATCGATCACGTGGTGAATAAGAAAGCCGATATCGTCCGCGTTTATTTGCCTCCAGATGCGAATACTCTGCTTTCTGTGGCCGATCACTGTTTGCGCAGCCGCAACTACATCAATGTCATCGTTGCCGGCAAGCAGCCTGAACTCCAGTGGCTCGACATGGAGTCAGCAATCAAGCATTGCACCTATGGAATTGGGATTTGGGAATGGGCGTGCACAGACCATGATACTGAACCTGACGTTGTCATGGCGTGCGCTGGGGACGTGCCGACACTGGAAACTCTCGCCGCAACCGATTTGCTGCGTCAGCATTTTCCCGATATTAGAATCCGCGTGGTGAATGTGGTGGATTTGATGACCCTCCAACCCTCTACAGAACACCCCCACGGGCTATCTGATCGCGATTTCGACTCGATCTTCACGACCAATAAGCCGGTAGTGTTTGCCTATCACGGCTACCCTTGGCTGATTCACCGATTGACCTACCGGCGCACCAACCACGATAACCTCCATGTGCGAGGGTACAAGGAAGAGGGCACCACAACCACGCCCTTCGACATGACGGTCCTTAACGAAATCGACCGCTTTCACCTCGCGGGTGATGTCGTGGACCGTGTACCCCGGCTTGCAAGCATCGACAGTCATTTCAAGCAGTTCTTGCGCGACAAGCTTGTCGAGCACAAACGCTACATTTGCGAGCATGGGGACGATCTGCCGGAAATCCGAAACTGGAAATGGCCCTACTAGACGATGAAGATACTTGTCCTCAATTCTGGTTCCAGCAGCCAGAAAAGTGCTTTGTACGAAATTGGTAGCGCAATTCCTGAGCATCCTTTACAACCGCTCTGGGAAGGAAAAGTAGAATGGAATGGCGAGCACGGCGAAATTCATTCCCGCAACTCGCGCGGTGCCATTCAGAAAACTCAGACCCAAATTGGCTCCCGAAAACAAGCCATCGACCAGCTCTTCGACTCGTTATGTGCTGGGGAAAGCCGTGCGATTTCTTCGCTCTGTGAAATTGACGCTGTAGGCCATCGGATCGTGCACGGCGGTCGCGAATATCAGCGGCCAACCCTTATAACTCCTGCCGTGCGGGAGACGCTGAGCCGGCTGTCCATTTTCGCTCCGCTTCACAACCGTGCTGAACTAGAAGGAATCCAGATTGTTGAGGAGCGTTTTGGTTCAGTCGCGCAGATTGGGGTTTTCGACACAGCATTCCATGCCGACATGCCTGAGGCCGCGTTCGTCTACCCTGGGCCTTACGAATGGCTCGCGCAAGGCATTCGCCGCTACGGCTTTCATGGAATCAATCACCAGTACTGCGCGGAACGAGCAGCGCAACTCCTCGCCAAAGACTTGCGTTCGCTCCAGCTCGTGACATGCCATTTAGGCAACGGCTGCTCGCTCGCAGCCATTCAAAACGGTCACAGTATCGACACCACGATGGGCTTCACGCCGCTGGAAGGGCTGATGATGGGAACAGGGTCCGGCTCCGTAGACCCCGGTATCCTCACTTACTTGATGCGCCAAGGCAGCCTCACTGCGGCCGATCTCGACACGCTGCTGAATTTGAAATCGGGTTTGCTGGGCATATCAGGCATATCCGGCGACATGCGAGACATTCTGGGCGCTATGAAAAAGGGGCACCAGCGAGCCCGGCTTGCATTTGAAATCTTCACACATCGCGTGCGCAGTGGGATCGGAGCAATGATTGCAGCCCTCGGCAGGATGGATGTCTTGGTTTTCACCGCAGGCATCGGAGAAAACGCTGCGGAAGTGCGCACAGCTGCCTCCGAAAACTTCGACTATATCGGTCTGAAGCTAGACGTCCAAAGGAATATGCAGGCTTCCGAAGACCACGAAATCTCCGCCCGCGATTCTGCGGTTCGTGTCTTCGTCATCCATGCGCGGGAAGAATGGGCCATTGCCAAAGAATGTTGGAAGATCACGGCGGCTAAGTTTGGAGTCACCTCAAGCGCCGGCCAACCATAAATATCGCCGCGCGTCCCTGCAACATAGCACCGTGACCAATCTAAGGCTATTGCGCCCCCTAGAGTTACACGAATATCAGAAGCTCGCCCATTTCAGAAAATGGACTAGGGTCATTCCAGTGTCGGACTGTGTTTTCGCACTACTTTCCGGGGCGAATCGCAGCAACAAACCTTCTGGCGAGGTCCAGATGACGAACGCCGGATGAAGAGGCACTTTCAACTCGAATTCGTCCGCGCGCCATTCCGCTCCCGCCAAGATGACTTCATCTCGACCGAGATATCGCAACTCTCCATCCAGTACCGAGATAAATACCGGATTCTGCTCGCTCTCTTCTTCCACCGTCACTAGCTGCACGGGCGTCAATTTCCCCACGATCCTCTCAGCATGCCGCGTGATGTTGCTCAAGGAAAATGCCGAAATCGGCCAGAGAAAACCGTATGCGTCCTTCATGGGCATACTGAGATTGATGGCTTGACCGGGATCCTTTGTGCCGGACGAACATGCCATCTTCGTAGGTTGAAATTCGCAACTGAGCGGCCCAGAATCCGGCCTCCAGCGCAATTTTCTAAATTCAGTCAGGTTTCGTATGCAGAAATCAGCTCCCAAACCAACCGAGAAAGAGTTGCTGTGGAACTCGTCTTTCGGCGATTCGTATTCTCTTTGGCCGCGGACTTCAAAACTGCCATCGCTCAATCGCCAAACGGTCCACGACTCACTGAAGTTGTACAAGCCTGGAGCGTAGGTTCCGATCCCTGCCTCGCCCGGTTCCCGCTTGATCAGATACTCGCCGGCTGCGACCCGTGTGCGAGCCTCGCTCTCATTTGTCTTAGCAAATGCCCGAACGCTGGCTATCCCCGAGTTTCGGCCAGAACGGTAGGGATTGTGCATCGCAACCCCCGCAAGCAGGCTCAAGCTGGTCGTTAAGACCACGACGATGGGCGAATGCCGAAAGGTCATGAATATTTCCCCCGCCACGATTCATACCACGCTTATGAAACCGTTTTTTGTGACCTGACTCACACTCACTTGTGACGTTGGTCACAGCACTCTCTCCTACTTCGTGGCATGTTCTTTGCAGGAGGTGCGGTATGAAAGCAGC
>JBAQYT010000191.1:0-5033 GCA_049787175.1 Candidatus Acidiferrales bacterium
CCTGCACGATTTGCCACTTCTCTTCCGGGGATCGATCTACGCGTGGTTTCCTGCCCATGTTGCCTCCTGTTTGGAGGCCCTGATTCTACCTAATTGAGGTGTCCAGTTTTAGAGGGGAGCACTACACAAGTGAGGGCAACACATGCAATGGAATCCATCATCCTGGCTGTTCGTTGATCCGAGTCCGAAGCCGTGGGGCACCCCGGCGACGGAACTGTTCATCCGTCCTGAAAGATTGGCCGTTCTCGAAAGACTCGGCCTTCGTCTTGACTCCAAAGGTACAATTCCCTCAGCGCCGTTGACACACGCGGGCACGGAGATCGATTCCATGCCAAGACGCAGGTATCAACGGGGAGCAATCACAGCAAGAGGAAAAAGACGTAGAGTTTGGATTGGGAAATTTCGAGACGACAGGCCGCAGCCGGATGGGACGATTCGCCGTATGCAACGCAAGGTTGTGTTGGGCACCGTGAAGCACATGAGCAAAGCCGAAGCAATCAAGGCGTTCCAGCCCTATCTTGACGCGGTGAATATCGCTTCTTCGCCGAGGCCAAAAGCGGGACGGTCGCTCAATAATTTCGTGAATGAATGGAGATCGAACGTGGCTTCGACACTCAAGCCCGGTACGGCGAGAGCAGCCGAGAGCCATTTGCGGACTCACATTCTCCCGATGTTGGGTGACCTACCGTTGATGGCAATCACCACGCGAAACGTGCAGGCGTTTATCTCTCAACTGGCAGCTAAGGGACTGACTCGAAAGACCTGTGAGAATGTTTTGCAGACGCTTGCGAGTCTCGTTAAGACGGCGAGGGCTTGGAGATATATTCCCGAAGTGTTCGACCGCTCCGCTCTGTCTCTGCCACGCGACAAAGAAAAGCATGAGGAGCGATTCTTCACGGCCAGCGAAGTGAAGCAAATTATTGCTGCGAGTGAGGAGCCGTACTCAATTCTATACGCTCTGCTCGGTGTTACGGGCTGTCGTATCGGAGAAATTCTGGCGTTGAAGGTCAGCGACCTGGATTTCGACCGTCGCATCGTTCGCATTCGGCGAACGCTAGACCATGCAACACGATTGACGCACGCGCCCAAGTCCAAGTCTTCGTCGGCTGATTTACCGATGCCGGAAGGATTGGCGACAAGGCTTCTCGCTTATCTCGCCGGGGGTTGGAGGGAGAACAGCGACGGCTGGCTTTTCTGCAACTCGAAGGGCAAGCCAATGCAGCGGGACAAGATTGCTTACAGGCTGCAAGCAACGCTCAGAGAGTTGGGAATCGAGAAAGCGGCTTTACATGCCTTCCGGCACATGGCGGCGAGTGAGTTGCTCGAAGAGGGCGCGTCTCCGTCGGTGGTGCAACGCCAGATGAGGCACAGCGACGCGAGAATCACCCTCCAACGTTACTCGCATATTATCGGCGATGCACAGCGAACAGCGGTCAATTCGCTCGCAGAACGTATATTAGGCGGCTGAATTGGTGCCAACCCGCTGAAATGGTGCCAAGTTTTCTGCAACAGATTGAAATAGAAAGTTATGGCGGAAGCGTGTGGGAGTCGAATTTACGTTTTGCTGATTCTTTGCGTACTTACGAGGTGGCCCTCGGAACGGTTCGGAAGGACTTAGCATCCTCCGGCCCTCTTATTGCCGCCTTTTTGCCGCCTCGTCTTCTCATCCCACTTTTCTCTTCGGCAACACCATCTCGACGACTTTGCTATTCGCGTCCCGCAAAGCATCCGGCACCGCTTGCGTGTAGATGTTCATTGTTGTGCGGATGTCCGCGTGACGCAGTAGTTCCTGCTGAACCTTCACATCAACCTCAAGGCTCCGCAATAACGTCGAGTACGAATGCCGGAACGTGTGCCAGCCGATCCTGCCGAGACCGACTTGGATTCCCATCGGGAGCAAGATCCTGCTCTGAATCGTCCACGGCCACCTGGGTCTTCCTGTCCCGTATGGAGTGGGGAAAAGCCAATCAGTGTTTTTCGCGTCAGGCGCTGTTTGTTTCTTGTAATCCAACAAAAGCCTTGCAAGCTCGGCATGCACTGGCAGACTTTTGTTAGAGTTCGTCGTCTTTACATCATCGATGTGGCCGACAACAAATCCTCGCTGAATGTGAACCTGAAGACTCTCCCAATCGAAGTCGCCCCATTGAAGGGCGACGAGTTCGCTTGCGCGGAGTCCGAGACATGCCGCAACAATACACATTGTACGAATTGGCTCTCCCAGTTGATCCAAGAGCAGCCGAAATTCTTTGATCGTCAAAACTTTCGGCTGCCGCAGCCTTTTGGATGAGCCTTCTACCCGCACTAGATCCATTGGATTCATCTTGTCCAGGTCGATCAGTTCCCATTTCATCGCCCAGTTGAATAAAATGTGCATGATGCTGCGAAGGTGTCCCTTGCTTTTCGGAGCAAGATCGAGGCTCGTGAGCCACTCCTCAACTAGCAGCGGCTTGACCTTCGAGATCGGAACATCTCCCCACTTCGGCTTAACGTGGTGTGTGAGCCAAGAGCGGTATTTGCTTGCGGTCGAATGCCGCTTTGGCAGTTTTTCCCGCACATAGCGGTCAACCAAGGCGCCAAACAAAACGCCTTCGTTTGGGTCTGGAGAATTGACCGCAATGCGGAAAGATTCCGCGCCTCGCCACGCTTGTGCTTCGGTAGGATATCGTTCGATGCTGCCGATAATCACCGAGTCTCTCTTACGCCGTCCATCCGGGCCGGTAGAGTTACGTTCCCAAACCCAAACGTCAGGCTCCCTCTTGCGAGGTTTTCTCCGTAGATACCCGAACTGATAACGCGCTCGCTTGAACATGACGATTTCTCCTTTGTCAGTTCTAGCGGCACGAGTGACGCGATGAATGTAACTCTGTTCGCATCCAGCAGTCCAGCTCTGATGCATAGAAAAACCAGCGACCAAAGCGAAAATGGCCTGGAAGTTCTCCTCTTCCTGCCATGCGCTTGACTGTCTTCGGATGAACACGTACGAGTTCCGCCGCTTCTTCGCAAGTCAGCGGCCGTTCCGTCGCCGATCGCTTGCCGTCCGCGTTCAACTCAGTTGCAAGATCGCTGCTATCTTCCCGCGTTCCTCCTGTGGCTCCGTGTTCCGGTGTGGTAAGGGACAGGTTGAAAATCTGTGCCGTTGGAGAAATCTGCGCAGATGATTGCGTTTCTTCACGCGCATTTACTGACAGTCTTTCCCTCTCTGGGGGCGACGAACTCAATGCAAGGCGCGGGGCATGCTGTCTTGACGACGCTGTATTCTCGCGCACGTCGAATTTGGCTGGACGAGGCTTCATGTTTGTTATGCGGTCTTCGTAAGAACGTCTCCTCTGATTTGCTCCTGGTTAATGTTGGTCGGATGTTCGCCCAGCCGGCGTTTGAACTCGTCGTCCCGCTTGAACAGGAGTTTGAGCGCTTCGCTGACGACGTAGGACGCATTGGCACCGATGAACTCGGCGTATCTGTCCAGGTTGTGTCTGACTTGTTCCTCCAAGCGAACCTGAAGGGTTGTAGTCTTTGGTTGTTTCGATGGTGCTTTCAGTAGTGACAACTGTTTCCCTCCTTGCTCTCTCGCGGTGTAGTACGACTTGCATTACAAGCTGTTTGCTCCGATCTCTGCACGCGGACAAAACACGGCCTCGACCGGCTCGGGGCGAGGGCGGGAGCGACCCTTTTCATAATGGGTCGCTCCCGCCCGATTTAGTGTTTTTGCCACGGTGACTTTCCTTGTCATGGTCTTTCGATCCGTGCCTGAGTAAAGGACTTCGGCGTGTCGGGCGGTGCGGAAACTTGTGAAGACGACGTTGTAGACCCGATTTCGGCGCTCTGCACCCTCCTCTCGATGGATTCAGCGTCTGCCGGAGCTATCCGCGGAAGGATTTGCGCGGCGAAATCGACGGAGTGACGACGACCGTCTGAGCCGAATTCCTGACGGATGTTTCGCTCGGTCACTCGTCCAGCTTTCCAGCCGCGATACAAATGTTCGAAGCGGTCTCCCATGAAACGGGCCTTTGCGTGATTCCGGAAGATCAGGTCCGCTTCGCTCAGGCTGCTGTACAGTCTGAGGTCCCAAGCCTTGCGAATCTCGAAGTACCGGACGATGTCGCCAGCGGCATCGGACTGAAGCGGAATCGTGACCAGTGAGTTGAACAATTCCTTTGCGACCTGGAAATGCGAATCCGCCCGCGCCAGATACAGGAAACGGAACTCGGGAAGCTGACGGAACAGGGGCAGGTAGGCTTCGAGGTGATGAACGAATTCGGTCATGTTCGCTTCGCTGCCCTGAATGAAAGTGAACGTCACCACAGGAGAAGAGAGAGGCTCAGCGCCAACAAACATCGGGAACTTGTCCACGAAGTAGCGAGTCGTGGGCTGGGCATCGCGCTGTCCGTGATAGGTCCTGGCGGGCAGAAAGTGGCTGGGCACCTTCAGTTGCTCGCAGAAAAAGGGGACCTTTTCCGGTTCGGTTTCAAGGTACGTTCGTTCGGGATTGGCGAGTACAAAATCGAGGATGGCAATCCGTTGCCGGATGAACTCAATTTCATGTTCACGGCGATTGCGAAGGTTCTCCCGCCCGATCTGGCGATAGAGGCGGCGTGAGAAGAGATGATAGATCACGCCGCTCTTCGGAAAGCACTCCGTGCGGGCATGTTTCTGAGCATGGAGCTTGGCCCAAAACGTTGTAGTCCGTTTGCCCCAATGAGAGCCGGTAAAGCCGAGGAACTGGCGCGCCACGAAGTAGCCGGAGTGGGTGGCAACGAGATAAAGGAATCGCGCTTCGGGTTCGGTGTAGCCAAGAGCCTGCAAAGCATCGAGATAGGAAGATGAGATCGTCATAGTAGCGCGAGGATTCCCGACTTTCGTCAGGAGACACTTGGAGCACGAGCTCCGTGTACAGCTAACCCACTCTCGCGTCCGCCCTAATTCCAGGTCGTACGCGTGACAGGGCGGGTGGCCGAAGGTTTTCGGCGTCGCCTTGTCCGCGGGAAGAATCCGGCGAGAACTCCCCTCTCTTATAAAGAGGCTTTGAGGGAGGG
>JBAQYT010000192.1:0-2717 GCA_049787175.1 Candidatus Acidiferrales bacterium
GGCAGAATTTATGAAACGTGCTCAGCCACACGCCATCGGCGCGCGATCCCGCGAACTTCACCACGCGCGACTTCATCTCGTCCGCGGCTTTGTCCGTGAACGTCAGCCCCAGAATGTTTTCGCCGGAAATTTCAGGATTCGCTTCCAGCAGCCGCGAGATGCGCCGCGTGATGACTCGCGTTTTGCCCGTGCCGGCGCCCGCCACCACCAGCAGCGGCCCTTCGCCGTGCTCCACCACCGCGGCCTGTTCCGCATTCAATTCGGCAAAAGCGTCTGAAGGTTTACCGGGCATCCTGTTGAGATTGGAATTCTAGCGCGCTTCGCGGCATGCGCCAAACGGACTGACCAAGCAGCGCCGCGTCGCGCACTTGCCCGGTCCCCGCTGGCCACTTTTCGCGCGATCCATTTCATACAGTAAACTTTGTATTTATAGGGAGTTGCCTTTAATTGATACTTGCACGGAATTATGCATAGTTCAGCTTGCTAAAAGGAGCTCTCTCCCGTCACGCCGGTGCGCATACTCATTGTTGATGACCACGAACCGATAAGACGTGAGCTCCGGTCGCTCCTCGCCGGCCGCCCTGACCTTTCGCTCTGCGGCGAAGCCGCCGATGGACTCGAAGCCACTGAAATGGCGCGCCAGCTCCGGCCCGATCTGATTCTCATGGACATGTCCATGCCGCGCATGGGCGGCCTCGAAGCCATTCGCATCATCCGTCCCGAACTCCCTCAATGCGAGTTCATAGTCGTCAGCCAAAACGATCCCGCCCTGGTGCGCGAACAAGCGGCGTCAGCCGGCGTGCAATCCTTCATCACCAAATCGGATCTTCCGCGCGATCTCTTGCCAACCATTGACCGCATTTCTACCGCGCCCAGTAAAGCCCGGCAATGGCCTGTCGGCGGCGGCGAAATGGGTGCCATTATGCGCTCCACGGACTGGTCCAAGACGCCGCTGGGGCCTGTCGAGTCATGGTCGCCTGCGCTGCGAATGATGGTTCCATTCTTGCTCGCCAATCGATTTCCCCAATTGTTGTGGTGGGGACCCCGCTTCTGCTGTTTGTATAACGACGCATACGTACCGGTTCTAGGCGAGAAGCACCCATGGGCGCTCGGGCGGCCGACCGAGGAAGTTTGGCATGAAATCTGGCACGTCCTGAGGCCGCTCATCGAGACGCCGTTCCGGGGAGGGCCAGCCACATGGATGGAAGACCTTCCTGTGGAGATTAACCGGAAGGGGTTCGTTGAGGAGACGCACTTCACCATCGCTTACAGTCCGGTCCCCGACGAAACCGCAGCGGGAGGCATCGGTGGGGTGCTCGCCACGGTGCACGAAATCACCGCCAGGGTCATTGGCGACCGCCGCGTCGTTACGCTGCGGGACTTGGGCGCCCGCTCCGGCGAACCAAAAACAGTGCAAGAAGGGCTGACCCTCGCCGCCGAGATTCTTGCCCGCCATCCCAAGGATCTTCCGTTTGTCCTTTTCTATCTCCTCGACGACAAACTACAAATGGCTCAACTGGTTTCCTGCGCGGGAGTTGATCCCAACGAAGCAGGTGTTCTTCGAACGATCGAACTGGCTTCGCAGGATTCGTCTCCGAGTTGGCCGTTCTCCGCGGCATTGAAGACCGAGGAAATTCAGTTCGTTTCGGCCCTGGGAGACAAATTCCGTTGCGTGCCCCAGGGCCCGTGGTCAGCCCCGCCAACCACGGCGGCCGTCGTACCCGTTCGTTCGAATATTGCTCATCAGTTGGTAGGCTTCATCGTCGCGGGCGTCAGCGCGCGCCTTCAATTCGATGAGAGCTACCGCAATTTTCTGGAATTACTCTCCACGCAAATCTCCACCATGGTTGCCAATGCCCGCGCATACGAAGAGGAAAGGAAACGAGCTGAGGCGCTAGCCGAAATCGATCGCGCCAAGACCGCATTTTTCAGCAACGTGAGCCACGAGTTTCGCACTCCGCTCACCTTGATGATGGGACCGCTCGAAGATGCCATCGCCGAATCGGAGGGATTATCCGGGTCAAACCGCGAACGTTTGGAGTTGGCCCATCGCAATTCTTTGCGCTTGCTCAAGCTCGTCAACACGCTGCTCGACTTTTCGCGGATCGAGGCTGGCCGCATCCAGGCCTCCTATGAACCCACCGACCTGGCTGTTCTAACGGCGGAACTTGCCAGCGTCTTCCGTTCGGCGATCGAACGCGCGCGCATGAAACTCGTTATCGACTGTCCCGCTCTTCCCGAGCAAGTCTACGTCGACCGCGAAATGTGGGAAAAGATCGTTCTCAATCTCCTGTCCAACGCCTTCAAGTTTACTTTCGAAGGCGAAATCGCCGTTTCGCTGCGGGCCGTCAATTCCACTGTGGAATTGAGCGTGCGCGACACCGGAACGGGCATTCCGCCGGAGGAAATTCCCAAACTCTTCGAGCGTTTCCATCGCGTCAAGGGCGCGCGCGGACGCTCCTATGAGGGCAGCGGCATTGGACTCGCTCTCGTGCAGGAACTCGTCAAGTTGCACGGGGGTAGCGTTAGCGTTGAGACCAAGGTGGATCAGGGCACGGTCTTTACGGTCACGATTCCTCTCGGCAAAAATCACCTGCCAGCTGACCGCATCGGCGGCCCGCGCACATTGGCATCAACCGGATTGCACGGCGATGCGTACCTGCAGGAAGCTCTGCGGTGGCTAACCCAACGCCAAGCTGTTGAAGACGTCCCTCTGG
>JBAQYT010000207.1:0-4481 GCA_049787175.1 Candidatus Acidiferrales bacterium
GGACGTCATTTTTGTCGCTTGCCTGGGCTTCGGTGCTGGCGAGCAGCTGACCATTGGCGCAACCGAGCGCCTTGAGCGTGAGGAGATATTGGCTGCCGATTTGGGCAATGGAGCCGTCGAGGACGGCGGAGCTGGAGGTGCGCACGCAGATGTCCTTTGCTGTGTCTGGAGTGAGCCGCGCATCAGAAGGCTGGCCCATCATTTTGAGAGTTTGCTGGATGCGATCTTCGGAGAGGAGATTTAGAAAAGGCGATTGATCGAGCTGGACGGCGAGGCCCTGGCGCAGCGCGCCGTCGAAGACGGAGTCGCCGGTGGTGTTGGTGAAATCGGCGAGGACGATGGTGTCTTTGGAGGTGAGCGTGGGCGCGCGATGGAGAAAAGCGTACACGCCGTAGGATGCGGCGCCGAGAAGTACGAGAGCGATGACAGTGAAGGCGGCGAGGCCGAATTTGTGTTCGCGGGCAACCGCGACGACGGTGGAAGAGCCGGAAGGATGGGCGGCGGCGAGCGACGAGCGATCAGACTCGCCTGCTGTTGCAGGCGCGGGCGGGGCAAGCCCCGCCCCTACGACCGAGCTGGAGGGTCCGGCGCTGAAGTCGGCTCCTGCCGTGATTTCGGCGGAGGGGACGGCGCGGCGGCTGGAGTCGGTGTCTCTCTTGAGGCGGCGAAGGTCGGCGCGCAAATCGGCGGCGTGCTGATAGCGCAGGCCGGGGTCTTTTTCGAGAGCCTTCTGAATGATTTCTTCGAGCTGCGGCGGCAGATCGGGATTGATGCGAATGGGAGAAACCGGCGCGCGATTGAGGATGGCTTCGGTGATGAGTCCGGAGCTTTCGCCGCGAAACGGGAGAACGCCGGTGGCCATTTCGTAGAGGACGACGCCGAAAGAAAAAATGTCGGTGCGCGAATCGAGGGGTTTGGCGCGGACTTGCTCGGGAGACATGTAGGCGACGGTGCCGACGGTTGTCCCCGGACTGGTGAGATGCACTTCCGCGATTTCGGCCCTGGTGACGGAATTGGCATCGGAAGCGCCCTCGACGGACTGGACTTTCGCGAGGCCGAAATCGAGGACTTTGGCATGGCCGCGCTTGGTGACGAAGATATTGGCGGGCTTGATGTCGCGGTGCACAATGCCCTGGGCGTGAGCGGCGTCGAGGGCGTCGGTCACTTCGATGGCCACATCGAGGAGGACATCGAGTTCCATTGGACGGCCGGTGATGAGGTGTTTGAGGGTTTCGCCTTCGAGATATTCCATGACGATGAATGGATGGGCGTCGGATTTGTCGCCGGCTTGCAGCGGGGCGCGGCCGATTTCGTGGATGGTGCAGATGTTGGGATGGTTCAACGCGGAAGCGGCGCGGGCCTCGCGGCGGAAGCGTTCGAGGGCCTGGGAATCGGCGGCGACGTTGTCGGGAAGGAATTTGATGGCGACGAAGCGGCCGAGTTCGAGGTCCTCGGCTTTGTAAACGACGCCCATTCCACCGCCACCGAGTTTCTCGACGATGCGATAATGGCCGACGGTGCTGCCGATAAACGAGGGGGAATCGGGCATTCGCGGAGCATTCTAGAAGGGCCGGACGAGAGAAGTCAATGCAGACGGATTGCAGGTAATGGGTCAGTTTGAATTTCACTCCTTATGTCACGATCAAGAAAATTCAAACTGACCCACTACCGGATTGCATCGAAAGATTTTGGCGCGCATCCTATACGGAGTCCAGCCAAGACGAAAGAAGAATTCGATTTACATGCTTCATTGGCATGATTGCGAGGAGGAGACGATGGCGATACGAGATGGGATTTTGCCGGAATTCGATCATGAAGTAGCGAACACGCGCAAGGTGCTGGAGCGCGTGCCGGAGGGAAAGCCGGATTACAAACCGCACGAGAAATCGATGGCGATGGACCGGCTGGCGGGACATCTGGCGGAATTGCCGGGATGGGCGAAGGAGACAATTTTGCAGGATTCGATTGAAGTGGGCGGACAGGCTGCCGCTGGACAGGCTGGGCCGTTGAAAATGACATCGCGTAAACAACTGCTGGAGGAATTCGACAAGAGAACCGCGGCGGGACGCGCGGCGATCGCCGGCGCGAGCGACGAAGACTTCATGAAGCCGTGGTCGCTGATCGCAGGAGGCAAAACGATCTTCACGCTGCCGAAGATCGCGGTGCTGCGGGGATTCGTGATGAATCACATGATTCATCATCGCGCGCAGCTTGGCGTTTATTTGCGGCTGAACAACGTGCCGGTGCCGTCGATTTACGGGCCGTCCGCGGACGAGAATCCGTTTGCGGCGGGAGAGGCAAAGAGCGAGGCGGCGAAGGGATAGGGGTTCCCTTCCGGAAGCGGATCGGACGAGAAGCCCCACGCTCAAAAACTGAGCATGGGGCACCCGCAAAAGCGTCTCAGCATGTGTCGCGGTGCTGTGATATGCCCCGTGCGGCCCCTTGACTGCTGAGGAGTGAACACTTGGGCCACCCGGCACGGCCGCGGACTCCAAGGACACGCTGCGGTTCGCGGAATTGACAGGCGTGCGCGCCATGATAGAAAAATATCCGCTCGACAAAGTGGCGGAAGCGTATGCGCGAATGATGAGCGGGAATGCGCAATTCCGCGTGGTGCTGACGATGTAGTCAGGATGCAGAACCAAACCTTTCGTGTTTTCAGTTGCAAGAGCGCGAGCACGGCGATGAGTCGTCCGAAGAGCAAGACACGTTCACCGAGGCGCGATTATTCGCAGCGGTAGCACATAGCGACTTTGCAACCCAAGAAGGCCGCCGCGGAATCTAAAAGAGAGTAGAGTAAGAGTGGCCTGCCTGTACTGCTGGGCTGCCGCGCCACGGGCCATCTGGGTGGAGGAAGCCGCCATGACACGTTCCAACCTTGTAAAGCTATTACTTGCCTCGATTGCCGCGCTTTTCCTGGTCTTTTTGCCGAATCCTGCGTTCGCGCAACGCGGCGGAGGACATGGGGGCGGGGGCGGATCTCACGGGGGCGGAGGGGGATTTGGCCGAGGCGGCGGAGGGGGATTTGGCCGAGGCGGCGGGTTCGGCGGTGGCCGTTCTTATGGCGGGGGGTTTGGAGGCGGCAGGCCCTCTGGCGGCGGTATGTACCGTGGCGGAGGGGGATACTCGTCGCGCGGATATGGGAGCGGAATGTATCGCGGCGGATACGAGTCGCGCGGTTACGGCGGATACAGGGGCTCGGGATTCGGAGGCAGAGCGGAGGCGGGAGGACGCGGCTTTGGCGGCAGATCAGGAGCGGGGCGGGCTTCCAGTGCTCGTGAGGCTATTGCCGACGGCAGGTGGCACTCCTTTGGAAGCGGCGGCGCAAGGAATGCCTCTGGCGTGAGGGGCTCTGGAAACGCGGCGATTGCTGACGGCAGATGGCACTCCTTTGGAGCAGCGCACAACAGCGCCGCGGGAAACACGCGCACGGCGCGCGCGGGCCTAGGGACGTCGAGTTTTGGAGCGTCTCGGATCGGCGGCCCTGCATTTGCAAACTCGGGATTTGGACGCGGCACACTTTTCGAGGGCAACCGATTCGGCAATCGCGGCTTCGCGGGCTATGGAGGACTTGGCCGCGGATGGCGCGGAGGTTATGGCTGGGGCGGATGCTGGGGCTGCGGTTGGGGCTTGGGGTTCGGTTGGGGCTGGCCCTATTGGGGATTTGATTTTGGATGGGGCTGGCCTTATTGGGGGCTTGGGTGGGACTACCCCGCATGGACTTATCCCGGTTGGAGCTGGAATGCTTACGGGTACGATGATGCGTGGGTATGGGATAACAACAATTTCGGGAATTACAGCGACTACACCGGCAACGATTATGATAGCTCGCTCTATTCAGGCAGCGCTGACGAGCCCTCATCGCAATCGAGCGATATAGCACAAAGCTCGCAAGATTCTCAGGAGAGTACGGCTACCGCGAATGATCCCGAGTCCGCGCCGGCGGCGCTCTACCTGAAGGATGGTACGGCCTACGAGTTGACCAGCTATTGGTCTTCCGGCAACACGCTGCATTACGTGACCACGCAAGGCCGCGAGAGCAGTGTCGATGTGGATCAAATCGATTTACAGCGGACGGTCGATGAAAACGCGAAGCGCGGCATACGATTCCCGCTGAAGCCGAAAGCGAGCACCCCGAACTCGAGTTTGCCGGCGGCGACTCCGTCTCCAGCGCCTCGGCCCATGCCGGCAACGCAGAGCGCTTCGCAACCGTCGAAAAGCGCCTAGCCTGCTTGGGCGAACATCCCTCCGCCATGCGGGGAATTGCGCACGAATTTCATGCGACAGACCGTTGCTCCCGGCGATTCACCTGCGATGGAACTAGCGCTGTTCACGGCGGCGCTCGACGACCCAAGCAAGGAAGCGGCGCATGCGCGCGCGTTCAGCCCACATGAGGCGAAGGAATTTGCGGGCGTTCAGGTCAGCGGCGGCAGGACCAAAGAACGTCTCCATGCGCCAACGAAGATAGGGGCTGTTCCAGG
>JBAQYT010000213.1:0-4980 GCA_049787175.1 Candidatus Acidiferrales bacterium
CTTCGGCAGCGTCCTTGGCTGAAATGTCTGTCGATGGTGCGTGCTTAGATTCCGCCTTTTCTCTACAATGCGGGCACTCCTTGTACTGTGCGCCGACATAATGCTGCCCTTTCCCTGCTGGAAGGTAGTCACATCCTTGCGGCAAAAGCTGCCAGTGCCTTCGGCAATCCGGGCACAAAAACCAAGATTGAGCCGGGGTCACTCTGCTCCTCCAACATTTCGTCCTTTGCTTGTTGGGTCTGAAACACCTTCCCATCCCGACGGTACGCCTCCGGTGAGCACTGGCCTCGGCCATCTTGCAGCCTCGACTTCCCTTAGGACGGGTTCCATTTCCGTACCCTCGAATCTTGTAGCCACGATCCACGCCCTTCCATCTTTTGTTGGCCACATGTAGGTCATAACTTTCCTCCCACGTTACGTACGCAAGAAAGAAATTCCGAGCAATTTCCTTCACCGCTTAGCTGGAATTGCTTCGCACGCGCCGGAATCCATATCTAAAATGTCTTCGTCTGTATCGTACTCTCCCTCGACAGAAGATACTACGTGCATAAAACGCTCGTAGCGCAAAGTCATAGGGTCAAATGTTTGAACGGACATTATTCGTCCGTCTCAGATAGTAAAGTCAGCGTCAGAACGCCTATGGTTGGCTCAGCAAGCGATAGCTCCAGAGATTTCGCTCCAGCTTTTCTTCGAAATACGGGATGCCCAAACCGTAACTAACCAGATGGGTACAAGTGAATGACAATGCGTCCGGTGGCCGTCACACTGAAAACGGGCACACTAACAATTTCCGGTTTGAGAGGGGCGTCCATGAAGAGGGGTTTTGGAATCATTTTGAGCGTAGCTGTTCTGATAGCGACGTGCCAACTCGTCTTGCACGACTGGCGGTACGGATCAGCGGATGCCACAGTGCATGTGGCGCCCAACCGAGCAAACGCTAGGGCCAGCGGGCTTTCGAAGCCCGATCCATTAGCTCAGCGCAGAATTCTTAGAGACTATGGCAAGGTCCCGCTTGCCTTCGAGAAAAATCAGGGCCAAACCGACTCGCGCGTGAAGTTCCTGTCACGTGGCGCTGCCTACATGCTGTTTCTGACCGCCAACGAGGCAGTCCTATCCTTGTCCGCAAGCAATGTGAATGGAAGAGGCCCAGAGGCAAATCAAGAGAATGAGCGTCGCCACATGCTAGTTGGCAGTCAATCGACCGGCAACGAATCAGAGCAGCACGCGAAGAACCCAACTCTACGAATGAAACTCGTCGGTGCGAAGACGCATGCCACGGTGAAGGGAGTTGATGAACTGCCCGGTAAAAGCGACTACTTCGTTGGCAACGATCCGAAGAAGTGGCGCACCAATGTCCCGACTTACGCCAAGGTGAAGTACGACGGAATCTATCCTGGGATTGATCTCGTTTACTACGGCAACGAGCAGAAACTCGAATATGATTTTATCGTGGCACCGGGGGCGCATGCGAACTTGATTCGGCTTCGCTTTGCCGAGGCAGAAAACTTGAGAATCGACAAGGAAGGAGCATTGGTGTTGGAAACAAGAAGTGGAGAAGCGAGGTTTGAAGCACCGAAATTGTACCAAGAGGTGAAAGGATCAAGACGGACGGTCGAGGGGCATTATTCGTTGCAGAAGGAGAGGACTCTCGAATTTGCGGTTGGGAATTACGACCGAACGAAGCCGCTCTTCATAGACCCTGTGCTAATTTATGCGACCTACCTGGGTGGCGGCGGGGATGATGTCGGAAACGGCATCGCAGTAGATTCGTCAGGCAACGCCTACATCACGGGGTCAACGGCTTCAACCAATTTCCCTACGGAAAACGCCTTCCAACCGACCAATGGCGGCAGTGGAGATGCGTTCGTCACCAAGATCAGCGCTGACGGTTCACAACTGGTTTACTCAACCTATCTTGGCGGTAGTCTTAAAGATTCAGGCAACGGGATCGCCGTGGATTCGTCGGGCGACGCATACGTCACCGGGGAGGCGACTTCGGCTGATTTCCCCACAACGCCTAACGCCCTTCAACCAACCCAGAGTGGGAGTCAAGCTTTCGTGGCGGAAATCAGCGCCGATGGTTCGCAATTGCTTTACTCGACCTACCTCGGTGGCACTAATTTCAATGGTGATCTAGGCGAAAGCATCGCGGTGGATTCATCGGGCGACGCGTATGTGGTGGGAGGCTGGGGCACCCTAAACGCCTTCGTGGCCAAAATCAGCGCCGACGGTTCGCAACTGGTTTACTCGACCGTGCTCAATGCTGGCGGAGCGGGCGACGTTGAAGTCGTGGGCCAAGCTATCGCAGTGGATTCGGCAGGCAATGCTTATGCCACCGGGTTCACTACTTCACCGAATTTCCCTACGACCCCCAACGCCTTTCAAACGAGCTACGATGACTTAGGAAATGAACTCGCCTTCGTGACCAAGGTCAGCGCCGATGGCTCGCAATTAGTCTACTCAAGCTATCTCGGCGGTAATGGCCCAGCTAACGGCACAGGCATCGCGGTGGACTCGACGGGCGATGCATATGTAATTGGGTCGGCGGGTTCCGTCTCGGGCTTACTGGCCAAAATCAGCCCCGACGGCTCGCAACTGCTTTCTTTCAATACATACAGTTCGAACGGTGGTGATTTCGGTTTTACCCCTGGTGGAATCGCATTGGATTCAGCAGGTGATGTCTATATCACGGGAGCGGGTGGGCAAACCCTGCCCGCGCTGAACAACCAACCGATGACCTGCCCCGGTGCGTTCGTTGCACGATTCAACGCGAACGAACTCCCGAATGTAGCTACCTCAACATGCATCGGCACAACAAGCGGCGGCGTTAATCTTAGTCAGGGCACCGCCATAGCAGTCGATTCGGCAGGCAACGCCTATGTGACAGGGAAGACTCAGGGTGCCGCTATCGCCACCGTCAACGCCCTCCAACCGAGCCCTGCCGGGGGACTAGACGCCTTCGTGGCAAAAGTCGGAACCGTGAATTTTCTGCCCAGCACCCTTACATTTGCGGGCCAAGTGATAGGAACGACCAGCCCAGCGCAGACCGTGACGTTAACCAACTTCGGTACCGGGGGTCTGGCCATCTCCGGCTTGAGTATCAGTGGCGCGAACGCGTCAGATTTTGCGGAAACCGATAATTGCGTTGGAAGCGTGTCCGCCACTTCAAGCTGCTCAATCAGCGTAAGCTTCACTCCGACAGGTGCAGGAAGTCGGACAGGAACGTTGAACATCACAGACAGCGCCGCCGGCAGCCCGCAGACCGTTTCGCTCTCCGGTACAGGTGGCGCGCCGACCGCAGCACTGTCGCCTACAAATCTTAGCTTCACGGGTCAACTAATCACGACGAACAGCCCAACCCAGAACATTACCCTGACCAATACCGGTAATGTGGCGCTCACCATCACCAGCATCGCTGTCACGGGCACAAACAGCGGCGAGTTTTCTCAGAGTAACACTTGCGGAACAAGCGTTGCAGCATCCGCGAACTGCACAATTACAGTGACATTTAATCCGACGGCAACGGGGGCGGCATCGGCCTCCCTGGTCATCAACGATAATGCATCGAATAGTCCGCAGAGCGTGGCGTTGACCGGTACGGGAACAGACTTTTCATTAGCTGCCGCCACAAGCAGTAACTGCCCAACGGGTGGAAACTGTTCTACGACCGCGTCTGTGACCGCCGGACAATCAGCGACCTACGATCTTCAAATTGCGCCAATCAACGGATTCAATGCGACGGTCACTCTAGGTTGTGATGACGCACTGGCCGAATCCACTTGTTCAGTTTCTCCGAGTTCGGTGAGTGTGAATGGCACGGCATCTGCGTTTGCCGTGACGGTGACCACCACTGCGGCCTCGCTACTTGGCCCGCAGACGAACGCGCCAAGCGTCCGCCCACCGGCCCAGATCGTGTTGCTTTCACTCGTCATTGTGATTCTCGCGTTGTTTCTGGTCAGTTCGAGTACCGAATCTAAGCGATGGAAGGGCCTCTTTGTACCTTCTTTAGCGCTGCTCCTGCTCGGTTTCGTTTTGCTTGGCGGCTGTGGCGGAAGTGGTGGTAACAATGGTGGCAGTGGTGGGAACCCCGGCACACCGTCGGGCACCGTGACCGTTACTGGAACCTCCAACGGCGTGAGCCATTCCGTCTCATTGACGTTGACCGTCAATTAGCAGATGGCGACGATGAAGGTGCTGATCGTAGGAGTTCTTCATAATCAGCAAACAAAAGAGAGCAGTGCCGATTCTGCTGAACTACGGCTAGCGAAGAATGGGCTTGAGAATCTGCTTCGTCAGACAATCAAATCGCACCAAGTCGAATTCATCGGCGAAGAATCTAAGCACGGAGTGGAAACTATCGCCAAGCGGTTAGCCGATCAGCACACTCCGAAAATCAAGTGGGCATGCATCGACATGACAGATGATCAGGAACGAACGGCAGGGATCTTCGACGCACTTCAAGCTCGTCCGTTCGAAACTGACTACGACGATCACGGCACATTGGTGCGGAAGTACCTTCGGATTCCAGAAGACGAGACCCGTGAGTGCTTTTTCGTTCAGAAGATAAAGAAAGAGGCCGAGACAGCTCAGAGTATCTTAGTTATTTGTGGACATTGTCACGTGGAGCCTCTGAGGGAGAGATTCGAAAAAAAAGGTCATCGAGTGGAGGTTTGCTACTACCGTAAGTCTTGATTCATTTGATTTGTACGCAGCGTCTCCAGGAATCAACACAGGACCCGCGAAAGCCGGCGAGTGAATGTAGCTTCCATCTGAGTTTCTCACCGAGCCAAAACTAACGGGCAGCATTTACTTTAATAAAGTCACGTTTATCCAGCTGTTGCCTCCGCTTCACTCGCGAGGCGGCGCGCCTAGGCCGGACTTCAAATTGCACGCCCTCAGTTTCCTGCAAGAACTTGACGATCTCAAATAGATTCCGTGCTTGAGGATTGCCGTGCGGTCCAAGCATTCGCATAAGACTCT
>JBAQYT010000232.1:0-4937 GCA_049787175.1 Candidatus Acidiferrales bacterium
GTTCGCGCGCGCGTCGCGGGCATCACGCCCGAGTTCATCGCCAATGTGCGCAGCCACGGCTTCAAAGATTTGACGATCGAGAAGCTCATCGATCTCAAGAACGCCGGAGTGTTCTGAATTTGCAGCCGGCCGCGAGGAAAAAAGGAGAGCCCGTCATGAAAATTCGCAACGCACGCTCACTCGGCTCAATCGTCACGGCGTTCGCCGCCTGCGCTCTTCTTGTCTCCGTGTTTTTTGTCGGCGCGAAAACTCTCCGCGCGCAATCGCCTAATGGTACTTGGGCCATGACCAGTTCCGACCGCCCCGGCTACGTGGAATTGTCGCTCACTGTTTCGCGCCTCGGCCATCATATGCAGGAGGACTCCGATTGGAGCCTCAGCTCATTCCAAGGTCTCGACACCTCCAACACCGCGCGCCACGACGTCAAATTCACCGTCACCCGAGACGCCGGCCGCCTCGACGGCGACGGCTTCCTGGAAAACGGCGAAGGCGCGGGCGTGTTCCACTTTTTCGCCGACGCAAAATATCCGCAACAAATGTCCGCGCTCGGCTTCGACGGCATCGACGCCGAAAAACAATTCGCCATGGCCATTCATGACGTCAGCTTGGCCTTCGCCAAGGAAATGAAGAGTGAGCACGTCACCGGTCTTGACACCGACAAGCTCATCGCCTTCCGCATCTTCGGCGTGGACAAGAAATTCATCGACGACCTGCGCTCCTCCGGCCTCAACGTCACCGACAGCGACAAGCTGGTCGCTTTTCGCATTCACGGGGTCACGCCCGAGTTCGTCCGCAGCCTGCATCAGGCCGGCTACACGCCCGACGAAGATACGCTGATCGCACTGCGCATCCACGGAGCGACTCCCGAGTGGATCGCGCAAATGAGCCAGGCCGGCTATCCCCATGCCGACCTCGAGAAACTCATCGCGTTTCGCATTCACGATGTTTCGCCCGAATTCGTCGCGCAGCTCAACCACTTCGGCTATGCGCATCTCGATCCCGACGAGCTGATTGCCTTCCGCATTCACGACGTGTCGCCGGATTTTGTCGCGCAACTCGATCATTTCGGCTATTCGCATCTGGACCCCGACCAACTCGTCACTTTCCGCATTCACGGGGTCTCGCCCGAATTCGTCGCCGCGCTCGACAAACTCGGCTACCATCATCCTGACCCGGACCAGCTCGTCGACATGCGCATCCACGGAGTCACGCCCGAATACATCTCCGATCTGCGTTCGCGCGGGATGCAAAACCTCACCATCGATCAGCTCGTCAACATGCGCATCCACGGCATCAACTAGAGGCAGTGGCTAGTGGCTAGTGGCTAGTGGCTAGTGGCTGGTGGCTGGTGGCTAGTGGCTAGTGGCTAGTGGCTAGTGATTCCTCCTCGGTGCCGGCGTAAGACAAGAGTGGTTCCTCGTCCTAAACGTAAGGTGCGAAAAACGCGATTTCAGTCCCGATTAGAAAAACTTATCGTGTGTGTTTTCAATGAGTTGCGTGTTTTGGATTGGTGTTTTGTGTACCGATTAGAATTCTTAAGGAATTAGAACGGCGTATGTGACTTCTTTTGTGATGGTTAGGTACAGGCGAGCGGCTAAAAATGTCCATCATAGGCGGAGGAAAAGAGGAGCGTCGTGGTTGCCCTCGAGCGAGCAGTTGTAAGGAGTGCGAAGGCGGAAAGGCGACTCCGCCGTGGGGCCTTTCGAGGCGCGGGAGACGGGATGCTGGCGGCGTTAACCATAGACTACCTATATAGCATGAGTTAACCAGATTGTCAACGGGAATCGACTATTTTGGTCGTGGACTCGCCCATCTCGTCTCTCTGTGTGCCCGGCCCACCAGACAACTTTGCTCCGCGGAGGGCGACAACAGGTGCATAGCGTTAGAGAACGCGCTGTATGGGCCTAACGAACTTGCTAGGATAATCGAAACCCACCACACGTCTGCGAATCATTCCGTTCTTATCCACGAGAATCGTTGTCGGGATGCCTTTCAGGCCAAACTTGTTCTGCACTTCCATGGTTCCCATCAGCAGAATGTAGTGTATGCCAAGCCTTTGTGCGAATTTCTTGAGGTTCACGGGGGTATCCATTGAAAGGCCAATGCCGATAACCACGAATCCCTGCGAGCCGTAGCGTTCCTGGAACTTTTCATAAGCCGGCATCTCTGTTTTGCACGGCCCGCACCATGAAGCCCAAAAGTCAATCAGCAGAGTCTTCCCGTGAAATTGGCTCGAGCATACCGGGCGTCCCTCAAGGTCATTCAGGCAAAAATTCGGCATCCGCGTACCGGTGCGCCCTGCCGTCGCAATGGAAATATCTTCTTGCAAAGGGCGCGCACGGGCCACGCCCGTTTGCGCGGCGCAAAACAAAGCTACGGCGAGAACGATCAGCCCAATCATCAACTTCGTCTTCAATTTACATTACCTCCTGAATCTCGAACTTCAGCGGCGGTGATTCTTTTGTTTTTTTTGGTTTGCCTGGCGGCTTAGTGTAGATAATTCCGCGCATGCGCACCGTCGCTCCTGACGCGGCCAGCGCCTGCAAGTTACCCGCAAAAGCGCCCGGTACGATGGGATAGCTGATTTTCGGCGCAATTGCGAAAGTCATCGTGCCCGCCGTATCTCGGATCACGCGTCCCGTCGCGGTGACGCTCACTTCGACCACGGAAACACCGCTGTCATACGTCAATTTCAGCACCGAAGCAGGATCAAATCCGCCATCCGGCTTCGGTGTAATCGTTACTTTTCCGTTGAGCAATTCCACTTTCACGTTAGCGACGCCATCCAGGCGCCGGAGGGTTTGCTGCACCCCATAGGCTCAATAGTTTCAAGTCATGCCTTCCACTTTGAGGTTCACCTGCTCGATCCCTGCGTGGACTTGCGGAGCGAGAAGCAAGAACGAAAAAAACAGCAGCCAGATGCACTTATGCCTCATGTCATTCCTCCTATTTCAGTTTTCCCAAAAGAAATTGCCGTGTGATTCCGATGCTGAATTCTCGCGCGAAGCGCGTCGACGCTCCAGCCCGATCCTGATCGACCGGCATTTCGAAACCGAACCACAGATGCATGCCGGGCATCGGGCTGAAATAGGTCGTCACGCCCGGCGCCAGCACATAGCCTCCACTCGCCACCTGCGGCGCGCCGCCAACTTCATCGCGCGCGTATCTCTGATAGTCAAGAGTCGGGCCGATGAACCACTCTTTGCTGACGAATTTCGTCTGATAAGGCCGGTAGGACAGCCAAAAATGCGACTCAAACTCCGGGCCCAAGCGAAAATCCTGCGAGCCCTGCGTGCGCACCCAGTAGCTCGCGGATTCGTCGGCAACCAGCCGTTTGAGATTAAACAAGCCGGTATATGTTCCGTCCATTTCGAAGAAAATGTCCGTCGATCCCGAGCCCGGCTGCAATGGAATTGGCAACAGCGTCCCGGAACTCTCGCGCAAGCTTGTTTGGCCTGTCGGCAGCTTCGGGCCTGCCGTGAACGACACTTGCGTCGTCCCGCGCTCTGAATCGCGACGGAAGAACCGGTACTTCATCAGGAGCGCAATATCTCCCAGGCCGGTGCCACCGGCGGTTGTTCCGGGCGCATCCAGACGTTGCGTCACGATGGGCAGTTCGGCCATTAATTCCCAGTTCGTCTTTGGGCTCCACGCGAACCGAAACACACCCAGGTGCGTGAACGTTGCTCTGGCTGTCGGCGATGTCGCATCGGCGATAGCTCCGGGCACAACATTCCGCGATTCGAAAACCGAGTTGTATGAGATGTAAGCGCCGCCGGGGAATTGCGTCGGGGCCGACTCTGGGCTCGGGCCCTGCCCGAACGCCGGGAACGACAGCATCGCGACTCCCAGAAGTAGCGCTGGTACGGAACGGAAGAAACGCGTCCACCGCAGCGGATAGTGAAATGACAAAATCACAATGGAACCTCGATCCCTTCTCGTGACATTCGAACGACGACTCCGAAAAATCGCCTGACCTCAGTTTGCAAACGGGGTGACAAATACATGGATGGCAAGGAGCCGGATGGTTCTGAGCGGAACTAAATTCGAAGGGGCTGTCGAGCGGCGAAGCACTGGCCAGGGGGTGAATTTTCCTCTATTTGCATATTGTGCTTTGATGCGCGGGAAGGCGGCGTCAAGTTTGTTCTAGTTGTCCAAGTCGCCGCAACTTCAAATAACCGGCCGGGTCCACTAGCGCGCGATGGCGATGTTACAAACGCGTTCGGATTCTGCGCCATTTTCTTACAGCAATTCTGTTCCTGGTTTGAGGGATTGCAAGGCATTGAACGGCAGCACGCCATCGCCGCCATGTCACTCTTCCCCTGTGCCAAGCAATCGGGCAGTCCGACCGTGAGCAACAAAGCCACGAGACACATGCCCATTACTCGAGCGCGAATCATACTCGCAAGTCTACCGCCGCGAGCTTTGCACCGCAAGCGCATGCCGAATGTGGGAATGCGGTTTTGTTTTTGACGCCGCGGCGGGTCAGTTTTGGGCGGAGGCGATGCCGAGGGACTTCATTTTGCGGTAGAGGTGGGTACGTTCGAGGCCGATGGCGGTGGCGGTCTTGGTCATGTTCCACTGATTTTCTTCGAGCTTGCGCAAAATAAATTCGCGTTCGTAGGCGGAGCGCGCTTCGTGGAGTGTGGAGTAAGCGGGTTGCGGGCCGCGCGGAACGCCGCGGAAAATTTCCGGCGGAAGATGTTGCGGCTCGATGTGCTGCGCGGGACAAATGATCACCAGGCGCTCGATCAGATTTTTCAATTCGCGCACGTTGCCCGGCCAAGGATAGCGCATCAGAACTTCAATCGCGGCGGGCGAAAGCTCTTTCGTTTTTTTCCCGTACGCGCGATTGAACTCGCCGAGGAAGTGGCGCGCGAGAACAGGAATATCCTCGATGCGGTCGCGCAGCGGCGGGACGGTGAAGGGAATCACGT
>JBAQYT010000239.1:0-9727 GCA_049787175.1 Candidatus Acidiferrales bacterium
CATGAAGTGAAAGATCTTACTGTCTCCGTGCGGTTCGAAGGCGCTTTTGAAGCTGCGCATACCAAGGGCGAGAATCGCGCCATTCTGCCCGCCGATACCGTAAAGAACACGGTCTACGTGCTGGCCCGCCAATATCCGGCCGAAGCAATCGAAGAATTTGCATTTCACATCACGGAGCACTTCCTTACTTACAACCCTCAAGTGGCGCTCGTGGATGTTCATCTCAGCGAGCGTCCGTGGTCGCGCATCACCATCGGGGACAAGGGCCATGCCTCGGCATTTTTTACCAGCGCGAGCGAGAAGCGTACCGCCCACCTCCGGGCCGCGAGAGAGAAAATTACCTTGGAATCCGGACTGGAGGACTTATTTGTCATGAAGACTTCCGGCTCAACGTTTGACAATTTCCTTCGCGACCCGTACACAACGCTCGAAGAAAATCAGCAACGTATTCTTTCCACCGCTCTAAACGCGACCTGGAGCTACGAGTTTCCCGAACCGGGTATGCCATTTTCTACCATGTGGCACGGAGCACGAAAAACTCTTCTCGAAACTTTCGCGGCTCATGAAGGCAAATCGCTGCAGCATACGCTTTATGCAATTGGACAGGCAGTGCTCGACAATTTTGAAGCGATCGGTGAAATCCGTCTATGGATGCCGGACAACTATTGTCCGCCTGTGAATCTCAAACCATTTGGCATGGAGAACGAGAACGAGGTGTTCGCGCCGCTGGAGGAACCTCGAGGAGTGGCTTCAGCGACGCTACGCCGCAGGAAGGGATTGGTCTGACAGTTTGTAAAGCGTCAACGAGATGAACGAACGCATACTAGTTGTGGACGACGAAGCCCCAATTCGCAACGGGCTTCAGCTCCTGCTTGAGCGGCAGGGATATGTCGTGCGCACCGCACCGGATGGAACAAGCGCACTGAGAGAGTGCGCTTCCTTTCGTCCCGATTTGATATTGCTGGACGTAATGATGCCGGGCCGCGACGGCTTCGACGTGTGCCAGGAATTAAAATCCAATGTGGACACGCGGCTAATTCCCGTTGTTTTGATAACCGGGCTTTCAGACCGCAGCGACCGCATTCGCGGGATCGAGGCGGGAGCCGACGACTTTCTCAGCAAGCCAATCGACGTCAGCGAGCTGGATGCGCGCGTTCGTTCGCTGCTGCGTCTCAAAGCATTCACCGATGAGCTGGAAAATGCGGAATCGGTGCTGTTCACTCTGGCACTCAGCATCGAGTCCCGTGACCCCTATACGCACGGACATTGCACGCGCCTTGCGGAATTCTCCGCACGACTGGGTGAAAGGATGGGTCTTCCAGCGGATGAGATCGTCGCCTTGCGGCGCGCGGGAGTCGTTCATGACGTCGGCAAAGTGATTGTGCCGGATGCGGTGCTGCTGAAACCGGGCCCTCTGGCATTGGAAGAGCGGAATGTGATCAAGCAGCATGCCGCGGCTGGCGAGCATATCTGTTCTCCACTGAAATCGTTCCGCACGGTTCTTCCCATTATTCGGCACCACCATGAGCGCTGGGATGGGTCGGGTTACCCGGATGGCCTCTCCGGCGACGAAATTCCCCTGCTCGCGCGCGTATTGCAGATCGCCGACGTCTACGACGCGTTGACGACAAAACGCCCGTATCGAGGAGCTCTGACGCAGCAGGAAGCGTGGGGGATTCTGCAAGAAGAAGTGAAGCGCGGCTGGTGGGATGGCAACATCGTACGCGAATTCCGTTGGATGATATCAACGGAAGGGGTTATGCGCCCCGCCCCCGCGACAATGGCTCAGCCGCAGCGAAATCGTTCGCGCAAACTGCCAGTCAAGCACCGAAGCGCTGATCAGGCCCCTGGCTGCCGATAGTCACTGAGGGCGTACTTGCTGATATCGCTTAACAAGGGAACGGCCTCGCTTGGCGGCGGCACTTTACCGTTAAGGATTTTCTCCGGCGTGGTGCCGGTGCCGTAGAGCGAGAGATCGCCGTCCTCGTCAGGCTGGAAGACCGCTCCGTTGAGGCTAACGCCAGCGAAGAGACCCCGGCTGCGCGAGTAACTCAAGATCTCGGCGTGCAACTGTAAGTCGGTACTTGCTTCGGCGTTCCGGCCAAGCGGGCCTGCTGCGGCGGTGGCCTCGCCGCCGATCTTGAACTTATCACTGAGAAGCCTTGTCAGGCCGTCGCGATTACGAAAAACAAGGATCAGGTCGGTGGATGATCCGCCAATCTGAAATCCAAAGCTTCCCCCGCTGATCATCACAAACGCAGGCGCACTCCAAGTTTTGGGCCCGGTGCGGCACACTACGAGGCCCTTGCCGTACTTTCCACCCACAACGAAGGCGAACTTCTTCTCTCCAGGAATAATGGCAAGGCAGGCGGCCGACTGGATCAAGTCCAGCGGAAACGCACTGTCGGGAGCGTCAACGATGTCCTTGAATATCTGAGTGGAATCCTCAATGCGGCTGATGTCGTCATTGCGCGTTGAGCCAGCAAAGGCCGGTAACGCCAGTCCGCTGGCCAAGAGTGCGCAAACCAGAATTCGCTTCCTCATCCATTTCCTCCGTGCCGCCAAATGAGATGATATGAACGATGAATAGATTGAAGCAAGAGTTGCATGGGATGCGCAAGCTTAATCGACAGCGAATCGCATGTGTCCGAATGCCGCGTAAGCATTTCTGCTAGAATCGACGCACGTTTTTCGCGAGCAGCACAAAATTTGCTGGAGCTTGCATTTGTTCGAGAAAGCGCAAGGTCAGAAAGCGCCGGAAGCTCTGTTCCCGCGTAGCTTCCGCAAGGCCTATCCCGAAGCCGTGCGCGGCGAGGGCTGCTTTCTCTTCACTGCCGACAACCGCAAAATCCTCGATGCCTCCGGCGGCGCGGCGGTCGTCTCCATCGGTCACGGCGTTGCATCTGTGGCGCAAGCGATGGCTGAGCAGGCAGGCACGCTCGCTTACGCCCACTCTTCGCAATTCGTAACGCATGCGGCGACGCAGCTCGCGCATCGCTTGCTCGCTATGGCGCCATCCAACTTCCGTGATTCAGCGGATGGCCCGGGCCGCGTTTTTTTCACGTGCGGCGGCTCGGAGGCGGCGGAAACGGCGCTCAAGATTTGCCGGCAGTATTTTCTCGAGGGCGGCGAACCGGCGCGCACACAGTTTGTTTCGCGGAGCCAAAGCTATCACGGCGCGACTCTGGGCGCGCTTGCGCTCTCGGGAAATGTAAAACGCAGGACTCCATTTTTGCCGCTCTTGCCGGATTGGAAGCACATCGTTCCATGCTACTGCTACCGCTGCCCGCTCGATTTGCATTATCCGCAATGCGGTGTCGCGTGCGCGGAAGATCTCGCGGAACAGATCGAGGCCATTGGCGGTAAGAATATTGCCGGATTCTTCGTTGAACCTGTTTCCGGCGCCACGCTTGGCGCGGTAGCTCCGCCGGCGGAATATTTGCCGCGCATCGCGGAGATTTGCAGAAGTCACGGCATCTTGGTGGTCGCCGACGAAGTGATGACCGGCATGGGCCGCACGGGGAAAAACTTTGCCGTGGAGCACTGGGGCGTTGAACCCGACATTATCCTTGTCGGGAAGGGAGTGGCCAGCGGCTACGCGCCACTCGGAGCAGTCATCGTCACGGGGCGCGTGGCCGCGGCGATCGAAAAAGGCTCCGGCAGTTTCTTGCACGGCTTCACTTACAGCGCCCACCCAGTTTGTGCTGCTGCAGGGTTTGCCGTGCTTGATTACATTGCGGAACATGATCTTTTCGCGCGCGTCGCAGCAAAGGGCGAAGAGCTTCGCCGCTCGCTCAGTCCGCTGCGGGATTCGCCAATGGTCGGCGACATTCGCGGGATGGGCCTATTGCTCGGTATTGAATTTGTCAGGGATGCTCCGACGCGTGAGCCTTTCCCCGCGGAGGCAAACATTGCTTCGCGCGTTTATGATGCCGCTCTGCGGCGCGGCGTGCTGACGTATCCGATCCAAGGATGCGCCGACGGCACGCGCGGCGACCATATTCTGCTTGCGCCGCCGTTCATCATTTCCACGGATGAGATTCGTTTTCTTGCGAATACCTTGCACGATGCCATCGACGAGGTATATCAGGCATGTTCCGCGACAGCAAAATGAAGCACACGCTTTCCAAGTCAGTGCGGCGCGTTGCATTGTGGTTCGCCACTCTCGCAACGACCGGCTTTGCTTCGAGATTCGCCAATATAGCAAGCAACTCAACGCGACGACGGCCTTCGCGACAGAACTATGCTAAATGGGGAGGAAAGCCGCCGAGGGCGCTCTAGGCGCGCGGCGCGTTCGCTTCATTCGGCAGGCGGACGACCTGTTCGCGGAGTGAGCGGATGGAGAGCCCGCTGCGCACCGCCATGTAAAGTCCGAGGAGTGCAACCGGCAGGGTCAGCCACCACCAGGCGAAGAACGAAAAGCTCTTCGCTGTGTTTTTCTCTACTAGGAAAAACTCCAATCCCAGAACGCAAAAGAATTGGTAGGACCCCACGTTCGCCGGCGCGTTCGGCAGCGACACGCCCAAATTGATGATCAGCAACAGAACTATGGCAGCGATAAACGGCAGTCCAATGCCGTAGGCTTTCACCATCGTCCAGAGCGCGAGCGCCTGGCAGAACGGCATAAGAAGCGAGGTAAGCACCGCGGGATAAAAGCTTGGCGAGGTACCCATGACATGCAAACCAATGAGCGTGGACATCAGTTTGCCCGGGACGCGTTTGCCTCCATACATGCGGCGTGGGTCGCCCGCAAACCGTAGCTCAATATAAACAATCATCGCGACGAAAATGCCGAGCAACGCCAGCGTGGCAATTCCGAGAACGTCGGCGGCATGGCGAAAGCGCTCCGGCATGGGCACCAAGACCGACATCACCCCAATCCCTGCTACGGTCACGACCAAATCAATGAGCCGCTCGACCAAGACCGACCCGAGCACGGTAACAAAGCCGAGGTCTTCGGAATTTGCGATCAAATACGCGCGAAGCGGTTCGCCGGGCCGCAGGGGGAAAAGCACGTTGGCAAACAGTCCGATCAACACAGCGCGAATCGCATTCTTTGTTTTCACGCGCCCGAATGGAGAAAGAAGAAACTTCCAGCGAAGACCTTGTACAATGTAACTGAGAATATCGAGTGCAATGCCCAGCGCAACCCAGCGCCAACTGACGGCGGCAAGTTCTTCCAGGGCCTCCTTAACGTGAAAATCGTACAGAACCCAAACGAGGCATGCAACCGAGACAGCGTAGCCTAGCCAGGTGTAGGTCCGCGTTTTCCGAGCCGAAGGCCTCGTAGCGATCGTGTTCAAAAGTAGATATCCGGTCCCAACTTGGAATTGCGCTGCCATCTTGCTCGCACAGCCTCAAGCATGCGGAGCGTAATCGCTACAAGCAGCTCCCGCGCCGCAACTGAGCAGTCCCATTGGTTAACGCAACGCCCGCCCCCGCATGCACATCCTGCCATACTTTTTAATTCCAACTCAGAATTCGGGGTCAGCCAGATCGGTCTAGCTTCCTTCCCCACAAAAACAAGCGCTTCCTTCGGAATCAAAGCGGCTCCAGCCTACTGTAACCCCTGCGCGGAGGCAATCCCGTCCACACGGGAGAGATGCAAAGGCGTAGCCGGAAAGGCAACCACCGGAAAGTGCGGCACCGCGCGCAAGGTTGACAACCTCGACTCCGCGCGCGTATCATCCTTTCGATACAGCGCGTTAACGTGGCTGCGTCCCCTTCTTTCGGTTTTCATCGTGGGGAGGAATCTTCGAGGATTTTTTCCTCGGCAAACAGGCTAAGTCCCTCAGGGAGGTCGCTTGCATGTCGTCGGAGTACGCCAATCCGGAATCGCGGGTTTCGGCGATGGAGTCTGCGTCTGCCGTATCGGCTGTACCGGCCCAAGAAACTTCGACGCAGGTCCTAAACGGGGCTGCCACCGAGTCTGGAATCGATCCCGTGGTTGATGGCGGCTCGTACGATGAAACTCCAGGCGCAGATGGTGTTGGTGGCCCGGAGGCCACCAGTGGTGTAGCGGAGGGTCAATCCGGAGCCGCAACTGCCGAAGAATCATCGCAAGAAGCGCAGGAACCGATGGAGCAACTGATCGAACAGTACGCTGTTCCAGAACCTGCTGCCACAGGCAGCGAAGTCTTTGAAGGCCGCGTCATCGCCGTGAACGACCTCGGCTTGGTGATTGACGTCGGCGGGAAGTTCGAGGGCCTGGTTCCGGCTCAAGAATTTGTCGAAACAGGCGGCATACACTTCGCCCCTGGTGACCTGATTGAAGTCGAGCGCCTTGCGGAGCACAAAGACGGCTACGTCCTTCTCTCTCATATACGCGCTCATCGCCGCCTAGTCTGGGAGCGCATTGAAAGCTCACACAAGGAAGGGCGTACGCTCACAGGAAAAATCGTAGACCGTATCAAAGGCGGATTGGTCGTGGATATCGGAGTCCGCGCCTTCCTACCCGCTTCGCAGCTCGACCTCAGGCCAACCCACGACCTTGAAGCGTGGAAGGATCGTGAGATTGAATGCCGCGTGCTAAAGCTTAATCGCAAGCGCGGCAACGTGGTTGTAAGCCGGCGCGCCATTTTGGAAGAAGAGCAAAAGAAGCAGCGCAGCGCCCTCGCGGATTCGCTTAGCGAAGGCTCCGTTGTCACCGGCAAGGTGAAAAACATAACCGACTACGGCGCTTTCGTGGATCTGGGCGGACTCGACGGCCTGCTTCACATCAGCGATTTGGTCTGGGGCCGTATTACTCATCCTTCTGAAGCCGTGTCACAAGGCCAGGAAATTCAGGTTCAAATCCTCAAATTCGACAAAGAAAAAATGCGCATCTCCCTGGGGAGAAAACAGCTTCTTCCGGATCCCTGGGCTGCCGTGCCGGAGCGTTTTCCGGTGGGCTCGCGCGTGCACGGCAAAATCATGGGCGTCACCGATTACGGCGCCTTTGTCCAAATTGAGCCGGGAGTCGAGGGTTTGGTCCACGTCAGTGAAATGAGCTGGTCGAAGCGCGCAAAACATCCATCAAAACTCGTGAATCCCGGCGACGACGTCGAAGTGGTGGTGCTTGATCTGAATTCCGAGCAGCGCCGCATTTCGCTGGGACTGAAGCAAACGCAGCCCGATCCTTGGGCCGGCATTCCGGAAAAGTATCCGGTGGGCTCCGTTGTCACCGGGCGCGTGCGCAATCTCGCGGAATTTGGCGCATTCATCGAGATTGAAGAGGGAATCGAAGGCCTCATTCACGTTAGCGACTTCAGTTGGAAAGAGCGCGTCAAGCATCCGAGCGAAAAACTGAAAAAGGGCGAGGAAGTGCAAGCCAAGGTGCTCAAGATCGACGGCGAGCATCGCCGCTTGTCTTTGGGCCTGAAGCAGCTCAACGATATTTGGGCGAACTGGTTCGCGGCCCACAAGCTAAACGAAATCCTGCGCGGCAAGGTGGCTCGCAACACTTCCTTCGGCGCTTTTGTCGAGTTGGCGGATGGCATTGAGGGTCTTTGCCACATCTCTGAGATCGAGGAACGCCGCCCCAAAGGTGAATCCGGCGATCGCAACAAGTCAAAACCACAAGCGGCGAAGCCGGCATTGGCGGAGGGCAGTGAGTATGATTTCAAAGTCATTCGGCTTGATCCCGTGCAGCGCAAGATCAGCCTGAGCTTTCGCGCGGCCCGGAAGCAAGTCGAGCGCCAGGAAATCGCCGCGTTTCGCTCGTCGAAGTCTTCCCCGACGGCGACGATTGGCGACGCAATTCTGGCCAAGCGCCAGGCCACGTAGTTCCGGCCAGATTTCGGCCGGAGCTCTCCAGTAGAAAAAGATTTACGTTTCAGCCTGATTGGTGATATCAAGAGCGGCTAAGCGCCTTGTCATTTGTGGTGGACGGCGCCGCCGGTGGAAGGGCAGTTCAGCCCGGTTCTCAAACCGAACTCAGTTCCGACAGGAGGGCGATTAGCCCCATGGCAAGCATTCCGGGTAAGCCAGAAGCCGGTGATCATACAGTTACCAAGGCCGAGTTGATTGAAGAGGTTATTCGCATTACCGAACTCCCGCGCAAGGAATCGGAAACTGTGGTCGAGACGGTTTTCGAAAGTATCATCGAAGCTCTTCAGAAGAACGACAAGATCGAAATTCGTGGTTTCGGGAGCTTTCGCACGCGCCAGCGGCGCGGCAGAATTGGCCGCAATCCGAAGACCGGCGCGAAAGTTGAAGTCCCGCCCAAGCGCATACCGTTTTTCAAGCCGAGCAAAGAACTGAAGGATTTCGTCAATAGCCACCGCACTTCGGCGGCTTCGCCGCTTTCCTCCGACCGTCCGTCCCAGGGATAAACGGCAGCAAATGGATTTTCTCTGGACTCCCTGGCGGTATCGCTACCTGGCCGAGGCCGGTAGTGAGGACAAATGCATCTTCTGCGATGCGTTGGCGCTGAACGACGACGCCAAGTCTCATATTGTTTTTCGCGGCAAGCTCTCCTTCATCATCCTGAACCGCTTTCCGTACACGACCGGCCACGTCATGATCGTTCCTTATGCGCACGTTGCCGATCTTCCCCAATGCGACCCGGAAGCGCTGGCCGAAATCATGCGCCTGGCGCAGAGAATGCAAACCGCGCTCTCAAATATCTACCATCCTCAGGGCTTCAACCTGGGGATGAACTTAGGCCGTTGCGCGGGCGCTGGAGTGACAGGTCATCTTCACTTGCACGTGCTGCCGCGCTGGATTGGTGACGCGAATTTCATGACCACCGTCGCGGAGACGCGCATGGAACCGGAAGAGCTTTCGACAACCTATGAAAAACTGAAACGCGCCTTGGCAGTTTGATATCTTGGAATCACACGGAGCGGAAACTTGGACCTGGGACTCACCGAAGAGCAGTTGCTGCTGCAGCGCACCGTTCGTGAATTCGCCGAATCCGAAGTGAAGCCGCTCGCGAAGGAGCTGGACGAGACCGGCCATTTCCCGCGCGACACGTTCCACAAAGCGGCGGAGCTTGGTCTGACGGGCGTAGCGGTGCCCGAGCAGTACGGCGGCGCTGGCATGGACCATATCAGCTACGCCATCGTCATTGAGGAGATTTCGCGCGCCTGCGCATCCACGGGCGTGATTCTTTCCGTCCAGAATTCGCTCTATTGTGATCCCATTTTTCGTTTTGGAACCGAAGAGCAAAAGCAGAAATTCCTCGTCCCCTTCGCTCGCGGCGAAAAAATCGGCTGCTACGCGCTCACCGAGCCTCAAGCCGGCTCCAACGCCGCAGCATTGCGCACCAAGGCGGTCCTCAAAGGCGACAAGTACGTCATCAACGGCGCCAAGGCATGGATCACGAATGGCGGCGCTGCCGACGCGGCAATTGTCTACACGAATACGCACCCCGAAAAAGGCGAGAAGGGAATCACCGCTCTGGTCGTTGAAAAGGGCACTCCGGGCTTCGCTGTTGGCAAAGAGGAAAAAAAACTCGGCATCAACGCTACCGCTTGCTGCGAACTTTCTTTCACCGACTGCGAAGTGCCGGTCGCGAATCGCATCGGCGCGGAAGGCGAGGGGTACAAAGTCGCCCTTTCCACGCTTGATGGCGGGCGTATCGGCATTGCCGCGCAGGCCACCGGCATCGCGCAAGGAGCTTTTGACGCGGCGCTTTCCTATGCGCAACAGCGCCAAGCCTTTGGCCATCCCATCGCCGATTTTCAGGCCATTCAATTCATGCTCGCGGACATGGCCACGGAAATTGACGCCGCGCGCCTGCTTG
>JBAQYT010000204.1:0-21061 GCA_049787175.1 Candidatus Acidiferrales bacterium
ACCTTCGCACGCGATTGCATGATGTGCTCATACATCAGCCGCCGGGCAAGGTCGGCATGGTGGCCGCGGATGGCGTCGACGATCTCGGAATGTTCTTTCACTGGCGCCTCACCGTAATAGCTGATACCAATGGCCGCATACATAACGCGCTCCATGTGGCATCGCATGTCCGAGACCGCGCGCACAAGCATGGGGTTGCGCGTCAGACGCGCCATGCCGATATGGAACGCCGTATCTGCTTTGATGAATTGTTCATAGCTTGTGCGATCGTTAGTTTCGTATTCCGTTTGCGCCAGGCGGCCCAACTCATCAAGCAGCTTTTCATCTTTCGCTTTGCGCGCGGCAAGTTCCGCACAGGCGCCCTCGACCGCCGCACGAAATTCATAAATTTCGTTGAGCCAGTTAATCGTCATCGAACTGGCGAAGTACCCGCGATTCGGAACAATGCGCAGTAGATTCTCTTGCTGCAAGCGGACGGCCGCTTCTCGCACAGGAGTGCGGCTGCTTTTATAGCGTTTTGCCAAAACATTCTCGCCAAGGGCCTCGCCCGGAGGGAAAACGCCGCGAATAATGTCTCGTTTGAGCCCTTGGTAGAGGCGCTCGCTCAGCGTGCTGCGGCCATTCTGGCTGAACGCCAGGGAGTCTCCAAAAGCTGAGGGCATTGCGGTTCGGCGGGGCTTTTTCGAACGGGTTTTGCTTGCCTCAAATCCTTTCCCTCTTCCCAAAACTTTCCTCCTCTACTGAGATAAAGAGAGTAAATGAGATTCGAGCAAAGTGCAAGAAATCGACACGAGCTTCATTGCCTCGCGATTCTTGACGGCGCGATGATGCAAGATATGCATGCGTTTGGTATACCAGGATTATCTTGACACTCGAAATCGCCACAGTGTAGCGTGCGTGACTGGGAGGCGGGCAAAAAAAATGAAAGTGTCCCAGAATCGCGAAATCGCGGTGAATGCTTCTGACTTTCCAGTGCGCGAAATTCGCTCTCTTTTCCCGGCATTGCAGGTTTCCAGTGAATTCACCTTCTTCGACAATGCCGCTGGCGCTCAAGTGCCTCAGGTAGTGCTGGACGCGGTGAATCAGCACCTTATTAAGCACAATGTGCAACGCGGGGGACGTTATGAAAAGAGCCAGGAAGTCGACGCTACGATTGCACGTGCACGGAAGAACGTGGCTGATTTCCTGAATTCCAACGATCCACAAGAGATCTCCTTCGGAATGAACGCCACTTCATTTATTCGTCTGGTGAGTCTCGCTATAGGTCAAACCCTGAATGACCGCCGCGAAATCGTGGTCACCAATTTGGACCACGAGGCGAACATCGCCACTTGGCTCGCTTTAGAAAAAGAAGGCGCGAAATTCCATTGGTGGCGGGTTCGTGGCGACGGAAATTTGCATCTTGCCGACCTTGAGCGTCTTCTTTCATCCAAGACCAGGCTGGTGGCCTGCACCGTGGCCTCGAACGCCACCGGCTCCAAGGTCGATGTCGCCGGAGTTGCCGCTGCCGCGCACGCGTGCGGCGCAGAGGTTTTCCTCGATTGCGTGCACTATGGGCCTCACGGCGCCATTGACGTTCAGAAGTTTGATTGTGATTATCTAGTTTGCTCAGGTTATAAGATTTTCTCTCCACACATGGGGTTTCTGTGGGGCCGCCGCGCCCTTTTGGATCGCTTGCCCACCTTTCGTGAGGATTTCATCCCCGACGAGCCGCCCGCGAAAATTGAAGTCGGCACTTGCATCTACGAGAACATCGCGGGAATGGATGCCGCTGTTTCGTACATTGAGTCTCTTGGCAGTCGCCTGGCGGCGAGTGATGCAGGCAGTTCAAGACGGGAAAATATAGTGCGCGCCATGGCGGCGATTGGCCGCTATGAAGAATCTCTTTCTCGCGAATTCTTGCGCGTCCTCGCGGATTGTGGTGCAGAGGTGTACGGAATCCGCGACCCCGCGCTCGTCGCTCATCGCGTTCCCACGCTGCTCTTCAATTTGCCGGGAATTCCCCCGCGTGAGGTCGTCGAGACATTGGCCCGAGCGGGAATTGGCGTTCGCGACGGGCACATGTATGCGCCCCGTTTGATGCGCGAGCTCGGTTTGAACGGTGATACAGGCGCCGTCCGGGCTTCGCTCGTACATTACAACAGCATTACAGAAATCCGTCAGTTCGAGACAGTTCTGCGCGGCATCCGCAAACGGAGTTAGATTCTCATCATTTCTGTTCTGGATGTAACTTTCGATCCCGTGCCCGCTCCCTTTGCGTGCCGTGTTTTCTATTTGCTGGTACCGTGCTCTTCCAACATCCAGAGTGATATGCTCACAGTATACGATACATATACGTAGCGCATGTTTTCCGCTTGTGGTAAGCTCCGTGCCGATTAAACGGCAAAATTCACAGAGAAATGGGAGCGAGGGATGCTTTCAGAAATCCAATTACGGCAGATTCGCTCGCGATTTCCGATTTTTCAACGCAGAGTTTATTTGAACTCCTGTTCTCAGGGTGCGTTGTCGAATGACGTAGACGCGGCGATCCGCTGCTACCTCGATACGTGGCACGAGGAGGGGTCTCCCTGGGATCTTTGGGTGCAAAAATATGAAGCTACACGCGCGCAATTTGCGCGGTTCATTGGAGCCGAAACTGGCGAAGTCGCTATTGTGCCAAGCGCTTCAGCGGGAATTAACGCGATTGCAAGTGCGTGCGCCTTCACTCGACGGAACAAAGTTGTATTGGGTGAATTTGAATTTCCCACCATGGGCCACGTCTGGCTGGCGCAGCAGCCGCGCGGAGCACGGATTGAGTTTGTCGCCTCTCAACGAGGAAGTTTAACCGCGGAATCGTACGCGCAGACTATTGACGATCGCACGGCAATCGTACCCATAACGCATGTTTGTTTCATGAACGGATTTCGTTCCAGCGTGGCGGAAATTACCCGCTTGGCTCACGCGCAAGGCGCGTTGGCGTTCTTAGACGATTATCAAGATTGCGGCACACGTCCGGTGAACGTAAAGTCTTTGGACGTGGATTTTTACGTCAGCGGGACGCTCAAGTACCTGCTCGCATCTCCCGGAGTGGCTTTCCTCTACGTTCGCAAGAGTTTGATTCCTTCGCTCGTGCCGACGATCTCTGGCTGGTTTGCTCAAAGTAATCCTTTCGCCTTCGACGTCAAGCATCTGGACTTGGCTTCTGATGCCCGTCGTTTTGAAGCTGGCACTCCTCCAATTCCGAATATTTATGCGGCGAGCGCGGGAATTGCTTTGCTGCAAGAAATTGGACTTGAGAATATCGCACTACAGATCCGTACGCTCGCCCAAGCTCTAATCAAAGGCGCGTGCGAGTTAGGCATCCGTGTGAAAACGCCGCTCGATACAGTCGGGCCGCTCGTGGTGCTGCAATCAACCAACGTAGAGGCGCTGATTGCAAAACTCGCCGCGCAAAATATCGTCGCCTCTGGACGCCACGATGGCTTGCGTGTTTCCTTCCATGTGCACAACACGCTGGATGACGTCCACCAGGTTCTCGAAGCACTCAAGAACCACCGTGATCTGATGGTGTGCGAAAAACAGAAGGTTTAATCGTGAGTTTTGCGATTGGCGGAAGCAAGCGGCTTCTGGCAGGACGGAATGGATAAACCTGACCATCAAGCAAGTGCGGGAGGGCTCTTAGAGAACGAACGAGGACTCTCGCGCGCCTTAAGCACCCGCCAGATGACCATGATTGCCATCGGCGGGGCAATCGGCACCGGCTTGTTTCTCGGCAGTTCTTTGGCAGTGCGTACAGCAGGGCCTGCCGTAATTTTGAGTTATCTGCTCGGGGCCGTTATGGCCCTGCTTATGATGGGCGTGCTCTCGGAAATGGCGGTTGCGCATCCGACCGCGGGTTCCTTCGGAGTGTACGCCGAACTGTACCTCAATCGCTGGGCTGGCTTCGTTGTCCGCTATACCTACTGGGCTTGCCAATGCATCGCCATCGGGGGCGAAGCGACTGCAGTGGCCATCTATTCCAGGTGGTGGTTTCCGCAAATCGCGCAGTGGGTATGGATCGTGCTGTTTTCGCTGCTGCTTGTTGTTGTCAATGCGAGCGGCGTCGAAAAATTCGGTGAATTCGAATACTGGTTCGCGATGATCAAAGTCGTCGCGATCCTCGCGTTCATTGGTTTCGGCATTGTAGTGCTGTTTGGCCTTATGCCGTCGGCGCCCAGCCCTGGACTGAAGAACTTCACGACAGGTGGTGGTTTTTTGGCCCATGGGGTCAGTGGTATTTGGTTGGCCATGTGCTTTGTCATTGTTAGCTACATCGGCACGGAAGTCGTGGCCGTGACGGCGGGGGAAGCGGAAGTGCCGGACGAAGCCGTGCCAAAAGCCATGCACCAGATGGTCTCGCGCCTGATCCTCTTTTACATTGGCTCCATGATTGTCCTGATCGGGGTCGTGCCATGGACGAGCATTCAGCCAGGCGCTAGCGTTACCGCCAGTCCCTTTGTCAGCGTTTTCCGCTTGATGCACATCCCTGCGGCCACGAACGTTATGAATTTCGTAGTTCTCACTGCGGCGCTTTCCAGTATGAACTGCGACCTGTATCTGGCGACGCGTATGATTTTTTCGCTTTCGCGCGGCGGGTACGCTCCGCAAAGTTTGGGCCGAGTAACGAAAAGAGGAGTGCCCTTGCCGGCTTTGCTTTTGTCCACCACCGGCTTAGTCATCGCCACGGTGATCGCGATCCTATATCCGTCAAGCGCCTTCGTTTATCTTTTCGGAGTCTCGTTATTCGGCGGGCTGTTTGTTTGGATGATGATTTTTGTCACCCATCTTTTCTTTCGCCGTGCCTGGGAAGGTCGCGGGGGACGCCGTTTGCCCGTCCGCATGATCGGTTATCCCTACACCTCTGTGCTTGGCGCTGTTCTGGTTGCGGGAATCATTATCACCACTTGGTGGGTGCCGGGCATGCGCTCGACGATTCTTTCTGGTTTGCCGTGGCTGTTATTTCTGACGATCGCTTATTGGATTTGGGGGCGTACTCGGCACGCGAATCCTGCAAGGGCCCTGGTCGACCCTCGGGACAATGGCGCCGAGTAAGTCGTTCGTCGTCTCGATAATTAGCTATTCGGATTATTTCGACAGATAACAACTGCAACGCTCGTAGTAACGATACGGAGGAACAGATGATTCGTAATCGGATTCGCCGCATGTGCCGGCATTCGCTGCTGATGCTCCCGCTTGGCGTACTCTTGGCGATCACAGCTTTTGCGCAATCTTACCCCCCTAGTTTGTACGACGGCATGCGCTGGAGGCTGGTTGGGCCGTTCCGAGGCGGCCGGGCTGAAGCCGCAACAGGAATTCCAGGTGATCCAAACACCTATTACTTTGGCGCCGCGGCTGGTGGCGTGTGGAAAACCACGGACGGAGGTCTCACGTGGACGCCGATCTTTGATCACGAGCCAATTGCTTCCATCGGAGCGATCGCCATTGCCCCGTCGAATCACAATGTCATCTACGTCGGCACCGGCGAACAGTGTTTGCGCAACGATATTTCCTTTGGTGACGGCATGTACAAATCAACGGATGCCGGCAAAACCTGGACAAACATAGGCCTGCGCGATACGCAGCATATTGCCACGATCATCGTGAATCCCTCCGACCCGGACAATGTTTACGTCGCCGCGATTGGCCACGCGTTCGGTCCCAATAGCGAGCGCGGAGTATTCCATTCAACTGACGGTGGTGCGACTTGGCAGAAAATGCTTTACGTCGACGACAAGACCGGTGCTACTGACCTAGTCGCTGATCCGAAAAATCCGCAAATCATGTTTGCCGCGATGTATGAAGTTCGTCGTACGGCTTACAGCATGATTAGCGGTGGTCCAGGCAGTGGGCTTTACAAAACTACCGACGGAGGCGCTCACTGGGCCCATCTGGTGGGCCACGGTCTTCCCAGCGGGATCCTGGGCCGTATTGGCGTCACAATTTCGGGCGCGGATTCGAATCGCGTTTACGCCATTATCGAGGCCAAAGTAAACGCAATTTATAGCTCCGACGATGGCGGCGAAACCTGGAAGATGGTGAACGACGAACCATTGTGGGTCCGCCCGTGGTACCAAAATCACATTTTTGCGGACCCGACAAATGTTGACACAGTCTATTCACTCGATGTGGGTCTGTTCCGTTCTACGGACGGAGGTCACACCTTCCAACTCCTGCCCCTCAATCACACTGACAACCACGATCTGTGGATTGATCCAACCAATCCGCAACGTATGATTGAGGCAGACGACGGTGGAGCAACCATAAGCACCGACGGCGGGGCCAGTTGGTCGCTCCAAAATAATCAACCCACCGCTCAGTTCTATCACGTCACCACGGACAACGAATTCAACTATTACATCTATGGCTCGCAGCAGGACAGCGGCAGCGTAGCGATTCGAAGCCGGACCGATTCCGGCGGGATTGGGGAAGCCGATTGGCATTCTGTGGGCGGCGGGGAATCGGGATACATCTGGCCAGATCCGCGCGATCCGGAAATCATTTTCGGGGGAGACCATAATGGTCATTTCACTCGCTACAACGGCCATACCGGAGAGATTCAGAATATCTCTCCATGGTTTGGCGCCCGTGCTCACCCCGCCTCTGACGTGCGGCATCGCTTCCAATGGACGGCGCCCATGCAGATATCGCCTAACGATCCGAACGTCCTTTATCTCGGAGGTGAGGCAGTTTTCAAAACGACTGATGGCGGTATGAGCTGGTCGATCATCAGTCCAGATCTAACACGCAACGATAAGTCCAAGCAGCACTCCACACCAGAACCGCTGACTCCGGACAATTCCAGTGCCGAATATTACGACACCGTGTTCGCTATTGCGGAATCCCCCGTGCAGAAAGACCTTATCTGGGCTGGGACAGATGACGGTTTGCTTCACGTCACCGCCGACGGCGGAAAGCACTGGAGTGATGTCACACCGAAGCAGATGCCGGAATGGTCTCGCGTAAATATGATCGAGCCCTCACCATGGGACGCCGGAACGGCATATGTCGCCGCCGATCTGCATTTTTCAAACGATTTCCGGCCCATGATTTTCAAAACGACAGACTTCGGCAAGACTTGGACTTCGATTACCAACGGAATTGCCGATCAGAATTATGTACATTCCGTTCATGCCGATCCCATTCGCAAAGGATTGCTTTATGCCGGAACGGAGCGTGGCATCTACATTTCTTTTGACGATGGAGGCAATTGGCAGTCGCTTCAATTGAACCTACCAGTTGTGCCGATCTACGATACCGCCATCCACGGCGATGATTTAGTCGTCGCAACGCATGGGCGCTCATTTTGGGTTCTGGACAACATCACTCCGCTACGGCAAGCCACGCTGGTAATGGCCTCCCAATCCGCGCACCTGTTCACTCCGGCGGTAGCTTATCGCGAACATGGAGGCTCTCGTGGTGGCCAAGGCCGCCGGGACGGGGGACAAAACCCGCCGAACGGGGCCGTCATTGATTATTACCTGAATCCGGCCACCTCGGGCACAGTCACACTCGACATCTTGGACAGTCGGGGCCAAGTCGTGCATCACGCCACAGGTCAAGTCCAAGAAGGCACGCCAGTTCATAGAAATGAGCGAGGCGGTTCACGCGACATTCGTTTTCCAGCCCGGCCTGGCTTTAATCGCTTCATTTGGAACTTTCGCCTAGATGGTCCCACGGCGGTTCCAGGTATGGAGATTATGGAAACACAGGGCGGCGGTCCAATGGTGCCGCCCGGTGACTATCAAGTGAAGCTCTCCGTTGCCGGAAACACCTCCGAAGCCCCGCTCGTCGTGAAGGCCGATCCCCGCGTGAACGTGAGCAGCGCGGATTTCGAAAAGCAATACGAGTTTGCTGTGGAGCTGCGTGATCGAGTCACCGAGATACACAATACGGTTAACGCCATTCGGGCGGCGCGGGCTTCGCTCGATGAACAGAAATCCAGTGAGCCGTCGCAAGAGGTCGGCCGCATTGAACAGCAGATGAACGAGATCGAAGGACAGCTTATTCAAGTCGCATCCGTTACCAGGTGGGCCGATCTTGTGTATCCCATTGAACTCGACGCTCAGTACGCGGAGTTGATGGACGTGGTCGAGAGCGCCGACTCCGCTCCACCGGCTCAAACATATGAAGTATTTCAACTGTACGAGGCGAAGCGGGAAAAACTAATGGGGCAGTGGAAAGCCGCGCAAGCGGAAATCGCGCAACTCCGCGGCCGATAGCAAGAGAACGGCGGCGTGACATTGAGTGCGTGGGAATCATTCCCGTCAAATTTCGGCGCCTGAGTCTGAAATTTACGTGAGGGGACTTCGATGATACGGCGTTTAATTGCATTTTGGGCGGTTTCTTTCATCGTTCTGGCGGGAGCGCATGCTCTTCATGCTCAGGAAATCCACAGCTTTGATAGTGCTCTTCGATGGCGCTCGATTGGACCCGAGCGCGGTGGGCGTGTCACCGCCGTCGCCGGACTCGTAAACAACCGTTTCACTTATTATATGGGCGCAACAGGCGGCGGTGTATGGAAAACCGTGAATGCGGGCATTACCTGGTCGCCCATCTCCGATGGTTTTTTCAAGACTGGTTCGGTCGGCTCCATTGCTGTCTCCGAGTCCGATCCCGACATTATTTATGTCGGCATGGGCGAGGCCTGTTTGCGCTCGAATATTTCTCGTGGCGACGGCGTCTACAAATCTACGGATGCCGGCAGGACGTGGCGCAATATTGGACTTCACGACACCAGCCAGATCGGCAAGGTACTTATCGACCCGAGCAATCCGGATTTGGTCTACGTCGCAGCCGTCGGTCATCCTTACGGTCCCACCGAACAGCGCGGCGTGTTCCGCAGCGAAGACGGAGGAACTACTTGGAAGAAAGTCCTGTTTATCAATGACAAGACTGGCGCTGTCGATTTAGAGGCGGACCCCCAGAATCCTCGAATTATCTATGCTGCGACTTGGCAAGTGCTTCGCATGCCCTGGGATATTGACGAAGTAGGGCCCGGTTCCGGAATCTACAAAACGACAGACGGCGGCGACACTTGGACTCGACTCACTAGCGGCTTGCCCGCCGATATGGGCAAGATCGGCCTCGCTGTTTCGCCGATGAATTCGCAGCGCGTGTGGGCCACAATCGGAGGAGACAACGGCGGAGTCTATCGTTCCGATGATGGAGGAAAAACTTGGCAGTTGTTGAACGGCGCTTTCCAAATGCATTCGCGCCAGTATTATTACGCCCACATATTTGCCGATCCGCAACAATTGGATACGGTCTACACTTTCTCCTCGAAGAGCTTTTACAAATCGACGGATGGTGGAAAAACCTGGGAAACAATTCAAACGCCGCACGGCGATTATCACGACCTTTGGATTGACCCGCACGACGATCAAAGAATGGTGAACGGCAATGATGGCGGCGCCACGGTTACGTTCGACGGTGGAAAAAGTTGGAGTTCGGAGAACAACCAGGCCACTGGGCAATTTTATACCGTCAGAACTGACAATGGTTTCCCTTATCGCATTTATGGCGCGCAACAGGATGACACCACCGTTTCCATTTCCAGCGACTCCATAATCAGTAGTCGTTCTGTGCCTGGGGTGGAATCTGCTCCTGCCTTTGAGGCAGTGGGTGGCGGCGAAAGCGGCTATGTAGTTCCCGATTTACAAGATCCCAATATCGTCTATGCGGGCGCGTTCTGGGGTTTGCTGACGCGCTTTGACCGCCGCGACGGCATTGCGCGAAACATCAGCGTCTGGCCGGACTATCCGGGCGGACGCACCGGCGCTCAGCAGAAATATCGATTCCAGTGGACCTTTCCGATTGCCCAGACACCCGCTGATCCTAGCGTGATTTACGTGGGAGGCAATGTAGTGTTCAAATCCACCGACCAGGGTCAAAGCTGGATGGCTATCAGTCCGGACCTCACACGGAACGACAAGTCGCGCGAAAACGGAGGGCGTCTGGAAGACGTCTACTGCACCGTCTTCACCATCGCCCCGTCTCCCGTGGACAAGAATACAATTTGGGCTGGCTCCGACGACGGCCTGATTCATGTAACTCGCGATGGGGGCAAGACCTGGAAGGACGTAACGCCGCCCTCAATCCAACCGTGGACGCGAATCAATGTGATGGAGGCATCTTGGCACGATTCTGCGACAGCCTACGCTGCCGTTAACCGTTACCAGATGGACGATTTCCGTCCATATATCTATCGCACGCACGATTATGGCAAGACCTGGAGCCTCATCACCAACGGAATCGCCCAGGATACGTTTGTTCGCAGCATTCGTGAGGATCCCATCCACCCACAGCTTCTTTTCGCCGCGACGGAAACTGGAGTGTACGTTTCCTTTGACGAAGGTGCGCAATGGCAGAGTATTCAGCTGAATTTGCCGATTGTGCCGGTCACTGACTTGACGATAAAAGGTAGCGATCTTATAGCTTCCACGCAAGGCCGCGCGTTTTGGGTTCTCGATAATATTACCCCGCTTGAGCAGGTCACGTCAGAAACCTCCAGTCTGCCGGTGAAGCTGTTTAAGCCTCGCGCTGCCTATCGCATCACTCGCGGTTTTCGCGGTGGGATCGCCGGCAGTGGGCTCTACGCGGGCGGCGTTGCAGTCGATTACTATCTTGCCCAGGCTTCTTCACAACCTGTGACACTGCAATTTCAAGACGCTGATGGCAGGATGATTCAAACGTTCACTAGCACGCAGCAACGAAGAGGACGCGGACAGCCTGTCGTGACGGACGAGCCGGGTGTCAATCGCTTCGTCTGGGACATGCGTTATCCGGACGCCCACGGCATTGACGGCGGCACGTTCTTTCTTGGCGGCAGTCTTCGTGGCCCGCAAGCAATACCGGGCGATTATAAGGTCAAGCTGACTGTTGGGGATCAATCCGTGACGCAAACCTTCGAAATCAAGAAGGATCCACGTGTTGCAACCACCGCGGCACAATACAAAGAACAATTGGCTCTCGCCCTCGCGGTTCGCGACAAACTCTCCGCCGCTGATGACGCCATCAATCAGATTCACAAAATCGAGCAACAAGTCAACGTGGCGTCACAGCACGCTGGCGCAAACACTTCCGTTGCTGGTGCGGCGGGCACGCTGAACGCCCATCTCGATGCGCTCCTACACAAACTATATGAGCCGCGATTTACCGGCTTTGACGATCAGACTCTGATCTATCCTTTGCAGTTGAACAATCGGCTGGCCGCGATGCAGTCTTACTTAGGAGGTGATTACGGTCCAACTGTTCAAGATGTCGAAGTTCTGAAAAAATTGTCAGCCGAACTCGACGAGTTGCTATCTAATCTAACGCGCGTCCGAAACACAGAAGTACCTGCGTTCAACGCGCAGCTAAGAGGGGCACGGATCGCGCCCGTTGCTACGCTTTTGCCAACTGCGGCCACGAATCCGAATTAACGGGTGGTCACAGAAAGTTTCTCTAAGCTAAACGGGTTCCCCTGTGCTTCGCCTCCAAGGGAATGCATGGGAAACAATATCGAGGATCTGGTTGGGCGGCTGAAAAGGGTTTTCAAGGGCAAGTTGCTTCGTCCCCAGGACCCCGGTTACGCGGAAGCACGCCTTATCTGGAACGCAACAGTTATGCGAGCCCCTGCCCTAATTGCCCGCTGTACTAGCGTTTCGGATGTGCAAGCGGCAGTGCGCGCCGCGGCCGCTACCGGCGTGCTCACGGCCGTGCGATGCGGAGGGCATAGCCTCGCAGGCTTCAGTTCTTGCGACAATGGCCTGGTGATTGATTTGTCCGGAATGCGCGACATCCTTGTCGACGAACAGGCTCGTCGCGCTTATGCCGCCGGCGGCTGCCTTCTGGGCACGATCGATTCAGCTACACAACAGGCAGGCCTTGTTTATCCATCTGGCGTGGTTTCCCACACCGGCGCTGCTGGATTGATACTCGGCGGCGGTACAGGCTGGCTGACTCGCATGTTTGGAACGTCCTGCGACAACGTGGAACAATTCACTCTGGTCACCTCGGATGGCTCTGTGGAGCGCGCCAGCGAGAGAGAGAACACGGAACTCTTCTGGGCGCTCAGGGGAGGCGGCGGAAATTTCGGCATCGTAACGGAATTCGCCCTGAAACTGCACCCCTTGACTTCCGTGATGCTCGGTAGCGGCCTTTGCTTTCATGGCGACATTGTCCCTACTCTACGCTATTGGCGCGACTTCATGCCCGATGCTCCGGATGAACTCAAATGGAATATTTCCCTGCGACTCATGCCTGATGCAGCGGGTGCCGCGAACGGGGCCAATCGATCGCCCGCGTTAAGTGAGACGGTGGCTTGGTTTGGAGAGCAAGACGCCGGCCAAGATCATCTGGATCGGATTTTCTCTGTCGGAAATCCAACCATCGTTTCCAGAGAAACCGTTTCCTACTTGAGTTTGCAAACGATGGCGGATGCCGAGTTTCCGCATGGGCGCCGCTATTACACGAAATCAGGTTACTTCAAGATGCTTGGGGATGATTCCATCCAGCACATGCTGGATGCCCTGCCTTTTGTTCCTTCTGCCAGCAGTCAAATCGAGCTTGCATATTTGGGAGGCGTGGCGGGGCGTGTCGGCCCTGCGGAAACCGCCTTTGGAAGCCGCGGCGCTCCTTACATCATTAACATCTTGGCGGATTGGCAGGATGCATCAGCCGACGCTGAAAACATCTCGTGGGTGCGAAATTTATTCGCAAAACTTCGGCCCGCTATGCAACCCGGCGTTTACGTCAACTTCATGAGTGCCGATGAAGAAGACCGGGTGAAAGAAGCCTACAGCGACCGCTGGGATCGTCTGGTAGCCGTGAAAACGCATTACGATGCCGGCAATTTCTTTCGCCTGAACCAGAATATCCGGCCACTCAGTCTGAATTCGCACTAAACGCAGCAAAATAGCGGAGGACGCAGTCGCGCGCGAACCTTTCTCTTGCCACCGATTCCCTGCTACCAGGAAAAATTGTTGGGAATTTTGCTGATCCGTTCGAAGCATTCGGAGATAACTACCGCCGTGCCAGCATTTTAGGCAAAGAAAGGCGATTTTAAGCAACCTCTGACATAAAATTCCTCGCTGGCTCGGATTCTTCTCACGAACTCAGGGACGCGTGGAACGTCCACTGATAGTTCAGATTTCTTGTGCCGGTGGCAGAAGACGCGTACGATGCACCGACCATCTTGGCAAGGCAAGCCGCATTGATGGGGGCGGAAGAAGTCATCTTCGAATTCTGAGGAGGACGTGATGTTGTCAAGGCGCTCATTTCTGCGGGTGACGTCGGCGGGTGTTGCGGCAGCGGCGGCTAGCAAGTCCCTGATGGGTGCTTCGGCGCAGGACCGGCCGCCGCAGGAAGCCGTGCGCGGACCGCTCCCGCCACCCATTGCGGCACTGCCATCGATGACCGGTCGGGTGCGTCCGATCACGAACGACGAGCGCGTGGCGCGCGTCGAGAAGGCCAAGAGCCTGATGGTGGCCAACAAGATCGACGCCGTCGCCCTGTGCGGTGGCACCTCCACGCTCTATTTTGCCAATGCCCAGATCGGCGGGGGCGAGCGTCTCTGGGCGGTCGTGATTCCCTCCCGAGCAAATCCCTTCATCGTATGTCCGGCTTTCGAGGAGGGACGCGCGAGAGAGATCCTGGCCAACAGCCCCTTCGGCTCAGCGGCTGACATCCGAATATGGCAGGAAGACGAGAACCCGTTCGCTCTGCTCGTTAAGAGCCTTAAAGATCACGGCGTCGGCACGGGCCGACTGGGAATTGAAGAAGAGGTCAAGTACGTTTTCTCGAACAGCCTCGCCAACGCCGGTGCCCACGCAATCGAGACCGTCAGCGCAACGCCAGTCACGGCTGGGTGCCGCATGATCAAGACTGACCACGAGGTCGAGTGCATCCGCCTAGCGGCACACGCTACGCTCAGCGTGTACGAAGCGGTCTACAAGTCCCTGAAAGTGGGAATGACAGGAACAGACGTGCAAGCTCTGATCCATGCTGCCTACGCCCAGGTGGGATTCGTGGGAGAAGCGAGCATGAACATCGGCAAATACACGGCTTCCCCTCACGGATCAAGAACACCGCAAACCATCCGCGAAGGCACGATCATCATGCTCGACGACGGCTGCAAGGTGGAAGGGTTTACTTCGGATATCACTCGGACGTTTGTGCTGGGCAAGCCGACCGACAAGATGGTGAAAGTCTTCAATATCGTCCACGAAGCGCAGCAAGCTGCATTGAAAGCTGCAAAGCCGGGCGTAGTAACGGGAGCCGTCGATGCGTCCGCGCGCAAAGTCATTGTTGACGCCGGCTACGGCCCGGGCTTCAAGTACTTCACCCATCGCGTCGGTCACGGCTTGGGCATGGATATGCATGAATGGCCGTACTTGGTCGACAACAACATGTGGGGTTCGCCGCTGCACCCGGTGCTGCAAGCGAACATGACTACCAGCGATGAACCGGGCATTTACATCCCGGGTGAATTCGGAATTCGGCTCGAAGACGACTTGCACGTCACCGAAGATGGCGCCGAGCTGTTGACTCCGGCCAGCCCGTCACTCGAAGATCCGTTCGGCTCGAGCACGTCGTCTTAAGCGCCTGGCCCCTACCCTAAGGTAACAATTTGTCCAGAATCGTTGTCTCCGTCGTTCGGCTCGGGGCTTTGGTGTTCATGGCTCCAGTTGATGTAAGCGCAATCCACAGATGCTAGGCACCCGCAAAAGTACCCCTTGTCGTCCTTGGATTCCTTCCGGTTAGCCGACCACCCGGGAGTTATCGCGTGGTGATTCGACTCGAAATGCCAAGCGCGGCTACTTCTGTCTGCGGAGCGCGCCGGTCGTCCGCGGCGTGCTGATTCGCACCGGAGCATTCAGCTTAGGGGCGATTGCGCTTCTGGCGTTGCTGCCATTGGTGGCGCGTCCCCATGGAGCCAGCGGGTACGGGCTGATGCTGGGTGGTAGCGTTTGCGACTGTGTTGTTTGCAGCCATGACGTTTGCTGCCGGACAGACCCAGAACTTCGGCTGGCTGAGCCTGATTCTATTTCTGAGCGGGGCGGCCTGGATTGCGTTTCAGGCGTGTCTGAAACTCAATGTTTCTCGTCCAACGCTAGGAACAGAGAAAACCTATAACTGACTGGCGGAGGGGGTGGGATTCGAACCCACGAGACCCTTTTGAGGCCTAACGGTTTTCAAGACCGCCGGTTTCAACCACTCACCCACCCCTCCAAAATTAACTTCTTGCTGCATTGAGGTTTACAACGCGATTTTGTGACAGTCCGCCCTTTGGTTGCTGCATTGTGGTGCATACTGTCACACTTTTGTCACACCCGTTATGTAGTAGTTTTTCGACCGCTGCTCTTTTCGCATCGAGATTCGTGTGCGTGTAGCGCATCGTCACCGTGATACTCGAATGCCCAAGCAATTCTTTCACGGTCACAATGTCTACGCCTCGCGCTACGAGTCGGGAAGCAAACGTGTGACGCAGCGTGTGCCACGTCACGCCCGTGATTTCTGCCTTTCCACAAGCAAGTTTGAATCCGGCTTTGAGATCAACAAAAGGTTTACCGGTTTCGGGATTGTAGAAAACGAATTCATTCCTCTTGCCCAGCGCCCAATACTCCAAAACTCTTCGCGCATCCGCGTTAATCGGAACGGTGCGAATTTTTTGCGTCTTGGGTGCAAAGACATTCAGGACATTTTTCTCCAAATCCACGCCTGACCAGCAAAGCGAAAAGATTTCTCCGACCCGCAACCCCGTATTCAGGGCAAATCGAATCAAGTCCTGAAGATTCGGCGCTGCATTTCGGAGAAGCTTTTCTTCCTCTTCTAGGTCCAAAACCCGTAGCCCGGTGTTGAATTCCCGAAAGAATTTCACCTTGCGAAAGGGATTCAAACCAAGATAAAGGTCCCATTCGATTGCCAGATTAAACATTCGCTTAAGTAAAGCCATCTCCCGATTCACCGTCGAACCGGAAACGAAGGCTCGTCTGTGCATCTTGTAGCCTTCGATATCCGCCGAAGTGATCTCGGTAAGCTGTCTTTCGCTTCCAAGGAATTGCCGCAAGTGCTTAAGCATTTGTTCATCCCGCAACCAGGAACGTTTGTTGACCTTCGCGTGCTCCATGTAGCGTTTGCCGAATTCGCCGAAAGTGATTTTCACGGGCCGTCTGAAAACGCCCCGCAAAATCTCCGACTTTCGGATGTTCAAAAGCGATTCGGCATCCCGCCGATTGGTGCTATGCGAGGATTCTTGAGTTCGCTCGCGGTTTTGGTCGAAATAATCAACCCACCAAACACGGCCTCTTTTGTAGATACCCATCTGCGGCTCTCTTTTCTACCCTTTGCCAGCCGCACGGGTATTGTAACAATTAGGGCGGCTGCATGAGTACGAGACTTCTTTTCGGGGAAGCTGCTTATTAGCTTCTATGAATGCAGCTAGATCGTGCGGATCGAAACGCACCGCTCTGCCAATCTTTACGAAAGGAATGCGACGTTGCCAAACCCAGCCGTAAAGCGTCGAAACCGATACAGCGAGATATTCAGCGGTTTCCCGAATGGTCAGGAGCCCCTCATGGGCCGAGATCGATTCGGACATTGATATAGACGTTTTCATTCGGGACAGACCGGCCCCTGAGATTGTCCCGATGTCGATCCGGGATTCTGTTTCTGTAGGTTGTGAATGAAAAGAATCGTCAAAATCACACCTATAACAATTCCAATCGCCGCAACGACTGTTATTCCTGTCTGTTCATTCATGGCGCCACCTACCACGGCACGAGCGTTCCACAACTCGTCCCAGGGCAAATGAAGCCCTTGAAACTGCCATCGAAGCTGCTCGTTTTGACGAGCCTTTTTTCCGCCCAGAATTTGTTTCCGCATTTAGGGCAAGTTAGGCGGTAGCGACGCTCCATCTCTTCAATGCGGGTAGATAGACCGTCGCGCTCGCCCCGCTCGACTAATCGCTTGAACTCTGTGATCCCGGCGGGTCCACGGACGAAAACCTGAATTCCGCACGGGTCGCACGTTATGTACGGCTTATTTTTCTTGGTGAGCTTCACCTCGCGAGGAGCCATACAGACCGGGCAAGGAAAGCTAAACTCTGTCGCTGTAGCCATTCGTATCTCCTACGGAATGCTCCCTTGCCGTCTGAGAACATTCCGCCGATGTACATCATATCGCCGGGTTCGACGCGAACCGGCTTTCCCGGCTTCCAAAGGGAAAGACTAATGGACAGGGTTTCCGCATAATTCCTTCCAATTTCCCGGTAACCTTCCGTAAAATTCAGACTCGCTTGCTAGGGACTTTCCGCAAAAATGGCAAAAGGCAAAAAACCGTCTCAAACGCAACAAAAAGCGCTTGACAACAATTTGGCCAAAACGCGCAGAAGAGGGCGCAAACGACGCAGCGAGCGAATCGTTCACGACGCGCTGTCGGAGAAAAAGTCCCGAGGAAGGCCAGCGACAATTCTGGCAAGCACCGTGGTTGGAAGGGCTAATAATTACAGATACCAGCTAAAGCAGGTTTGGCTGCAACTGGAAGGACCTCTGGTTGCCGCAAAAACTGAGAACGACGTGAAGGCTGCCCTTGAGACTCACGCACCGGTATACGCCAGCAGCTACGTACCCTTTCAAGTCCCGGATATCCTGGCCCTCATCCATGACAAAAAATTTCCAAAGGACCCTGAAGCGCGGATCAACTTTCTTGCCGATTCTCTTGGCGGAAGATCAATTTTAACGTTTCGCTCATCTCGCGATGTTTGCGCGCGGGAACGCGCAAAGGAGCGCGCTAAATCGCCATATCAGATTCTAAGGTACGAATACTATGTGGAATGCTCGTGCGGCTATGAAGGTCCGGCCCGCGATGGAGCTTGTCGAAAATGTGGAGCAGTAATTCCGCTTTCTGCGGCGGACTTGCAGAGTCTCACGTAACGTGACGTACGTAACGTAATGTTGTGAGTCCCCACGGGGAAAACACGAGCTAGCTATTGCTACTATCGCTTCAGATCAGCCGCTATTTGCGAGAATTGATCTAACACTGCTTGCAAGTCTTCTGCGATTTCGGCGGCAATCATGTCAGGATCGGGGAGGTTTGCAGAATCTTCCAGGCTTTCATCTTTCAAACCAGAAAATATCTAAATTCACCTTATCGCGTTTGAGCAATTCCTCATATTCAAATGGTCGGAAACGCTCTGTTTCTTTTCGTTCAAAACGATTCTTTGTATTAAAACAGGAAACGAAATCGTCGAGATCGCTGCGTTTTAACGGATTTGTTTTTAATGTGAAATGCTGATTTGTACGAAAATCATAAATCCAAAGTGTTTTCGTCCAAGGATTTTCACTGGCAGGCTTTCTATCAAAGAAAAGAACGTTTGCTTTCACGCCTTGCGCGTAAAAGACGCCGGTTGGCAAACGCAGGAGTGTATGCACCTCATATTCATGGAGAAGTTTGCGGCGAACGGTTTCTCTGGCTCCGCCCTCAAAAGGAACATTGTCGGGCACAACGATTGCCGCTCTTCCATGAATCTTGAGCAGTGATTTTGCGTGCTGAAGGACATTTAGCTGTTTGTTGCTGGTTGTTGCCCAGAAATCCTCTCTATAGTAAATAGCTGCTTCTTTTGTTTCTTCGCCTTCTTCGTTTACTACGGTAACCTCAGGGGTCGGTGCAAAACCGGCCATGCAGGGTCACTTCAAAACCGGCCATCTGGGTGGCCCAGGACGTAATCCTTATTTATCCTGCTTCTCCTGATCAGGCAAGTCTGTTTTAGTTCTCCAGCTCCGCGGACCGCATTTAAGGATGTGGCCGTGGTGAAGCAGACGGTCGAGCATGGCCGTGACCGCGGCGCTGTCGCCGAGCAGTTTGCCCCAGTCTTCCACAGGGCGGTTGGAAGTGAGCAGTGTGCTGGCTCGTTCATAACGGCGCATGACGATCTCCAGAAGCTCTTCTCCCGCTGTGGACCCTAACTTTCGCATCCCCAAGTCATCGATGATGAGCAGTGGTACGGTAGCCAGCAGTTCCATGTGCTCTTTGCGTTTTCCGTCGAGGGCCGCTTCGGCGATTTCCTCGAGCAGGAAGTGTGCTTCGCGGTAGATCACCCGATAACCTTGGCCGATGACCGCTTGTCCGATCGCTTGGGCCAGATGACTTTTGCCGGTGCCGGGTGGACCCAGGAAAAGCGCATCCTCACGGCGGCCAACGAATGCGGCCGTGGCTAGGTCAAAGACCAGGCTTCGATTCATCTTCTTGTTGAAATTGAAATCGAAGTTGTCGAGGGTTCGCTGTGGGTCACGAAACTGCGCCTGCTTCCGGCGCCGCTCCAGCAGTCGGTCGCCCCGCCGTCTCAGTTCGTCGGATACCAGGCAGGACAGGAAGTCGATAGGCGCCATCGGTTCCGCTTGAGCTTGCTGCAGCCGCGTCTCGAGCACAGCAGCGATGCCACCGAGACGCAGTTGCCGCAAAGCACGATTCAACTCGATCAGATTCATTCTGGTTGCTCCTTGATTTTCAGATTGATGAAATCGCGGTACACGGTGAGTTCACGGATCAGAGGGTCGATCTGACGCAGGAACATTTGCGGATGTGGCCGGCGCTCGAGATAACGGCGCACGAAACGGTATTCGTACACTCCGACGTCGAGAGCAGCAGCACAGGCATCTTCGACTGCTGCCGTTCCGTATTTCTTCATCAGGGAAAGCACACCCAGGATGCGGCGGATGCTGGTCTCTCCTTGCCGGTCATACAGCAGCTGGCAGAACTTGCCCGTCTGGGTGCCTGCATGGGCAGCGCGTCGCAAGAGCTGCGCCGTGCTCAACGGCATTTTCTTGGGGTGGTCTTCTTCCTCGATGCGATACCCGCCGCGCCTCTGACGCAGATGTTCGCGAAGAAGCTGATTGGTGTGGGGATGGAGGATGCGCACGTGCAGCGCGTCCCATTGCACTTTCACGGAACGCCCGATCCATCCTGGCGGCAGGCTGTAGTAGGCGGCCTCGACTTCTACACAACCATCGAGATGGACCACGCGTTCTCCGTATTGGTAGTAGCGGAAGGGTTCGAGCGGTAGCGGCCGCAAGTGCGGTTTTTCTTCGAGGAACATCGCTGCGACTTGGCGTTTGGTTGTGCCATGGATGCGGGTGTTGGCCCAGCGCTCTTCCCAACGGTCGAGATACGCTTGTGCTTCTTCGAGGCTCTCGAAGCGCATGCCTTTGAGCGCCGTTCTCTTGGTGTGGCCGATCCCCGATTCCACTTTTCCTTTGCGATCGGGATCTTGAATGCGACAAGGCAGGGCCACCGCACCGTAGTGCGCGAGCACATCTCGAAACAGCGAGTTGACCGTGGGATCGTAGAGGTCGGGAACGGCCACGCCTTCTTTCAAGTTGTCGAGGACCACGACTCTCGGGCAACCACCTAAGCGGCGAAACGCTTTCTCATGAAGTTCGGCCCAGGTACGTACGCTCGATCGCCATGTCAGCAAGCGCACGGATTTCCGGCTATAGCCAAGCGTCAGTACGAACAGCCGCGTCCGGCGATACTTGCCGCTCTGCGCATCGCGCACCATTGGACCACTGCCGTAGTCGACTTGCGCCTCTTCTCCTGGTGCAGTGAGAATGATGCCTGCTGCTTCCGGGCGACGCGGACCGCGCAGCTTTTGCACAAAGCGCTTCACTGCTTGATAGCTGCCGGTATACCCGTTCTCTGACACCAAATCTTGCCAGATGGCCTTGCCGTTGCGGCCACGAGCCAGGCTCTGCTCGATCAGCTCGCGGTAGGTTTCGCAGGTACTGGGAACAGGTGGTTTTTGTGAAAAAGGCGCAAAAAAGTCGGGGGTCGCCTCTATGGCCGGTTTTGCCGGCGCTCGGCGTCCCCACCCAGGCAGACACACCTCCACTCCGGCTGTTTTGAGATAGGCGCTCGCTGTTTCCCTGCGCACACCGGTGGCTTCCTCGATGCGTCGTAAGGACCATCCGAGCTTCCCTAGTGCGATAACTTGTTGTTTCTTTTCCTCGCTCAAGACGTTGCTCATGCTGAGGGAGCCTATAAGGGCTCCTCTCTGAGTCAATGTCCT
>JBAQYT010000001.1:0-12108 GCA_049787175.1 Candidatus Acidiferrales bacterium
GCGCCCTGCATGCGCCACAAACGGTGGAGGACAATGCCGGACAGCGTATGAACCATGGTGGTGAAAGCGGCGACAGGAAGAACATAGCGTGCGACTTCGATGGAGCGCTTTCCCGCGGCGGCTTTGATTTTCTCGACGCGCCGCGGATGGGACATTGGCCCGATATGCCAGATCTCGCTGAGGATGCGATTCGCTTCCGGTTCGAGGACCCGGGCAAGTTCGCGATAATGCATCCAGGCGCGCGCGATGGCGCGTTCATAGATGACCCGCTCTGGAGCGTGAAAATTTGCGCCGCCGGACGGAATATATGCCTGCGCGCGGTCTAGCCGAACGTAGCGCTGACTCTGCTGCTCGGAATTGTAGAACGGATGAGCGTGAAGAAAAGACCACACGAATTGCCGGCTGATGTTTTCGAGGCCGAATTCAAAATGAGCGTGCTGGTAAACCGTGTGATGTCCGCTGTAAAAAGTCGCTGCGCCAATGTTGACGCGTTGCTTCTCCGTTATTTCTTCGGGTTGGATCAAGCGCGGGGCATAGCAAGTGCGCGCCGCGGCAATCGCCGAATCATACGGATGCGAAAATGCATTGCGCAAAGTGACGCGTGGAACGGCGCTCTCAACAGAATCAGCCGGCCACGCAGACGTGGGAAGCGCCATAGGTGACCAACATTATTGCATTGCTTATGCCCAAGGGGAATGCGGCAAGCGCTATTACTGGAGCACGCAGGCTGTCGGTCTATTTTCATCAGTACGAAGGTACCGTTGACACAAACAAGCCCAACAGCTACGTTGGCCGGGACAATTGAATCGAGGCCCTGGTAAAACCAGGAACGGAGGGGTGTACCGTTTAGACACATAGTCTAAACTTTTACCCCTTGACAACACAGGACCACATAGAATCCACCCGGTTGTAATTCAAAGACTCGGGGGTTCTATGAATAAGTTACTGATGTTAGTGGTCTTAGTGTTGTTGGTGCTGACGAGCGCGGTTGGTCTTCGCAACTTGGCCACCAGTCAAAGGGTGAATCCAAGCTTTGCAAGCACAGGCGCGCCGGTGCCGATAATGCCCGACGGGAAGTTGATGGCAAGTACGGGCGCACCGGTACCGATAATGCCTGACGGCCGTTAAAGCGCGCGTTCCGGGAGGAAGTAGTTTTTAGGACCAGGCCTCAGAAATCGAGTTTAGCGGGCTATGCTTGGTCCATGCGATTACGTTTTAACTCTCCTCAGCTTTGTGGCGGAGGTGTGCGTAGTTGTGCGCCTCTGCTTCTCAAAGACCTCCTTTTTCCGCTATCTCTCCGTGAGCATTTATATGTTTGCCGCCGCAGTGGTAACGATGGGGCAAATCTATGTCCTGCAACATTTTGGCATCCGTTCACAGTTTTACGCCTACGTTTACTACTACACCGACGCGCTCCTTACGATCTCGCTCTTCTTCGTCATCATGGGTTTTTACCAACAAGTATTTCATCAGATGGGCGCCGGAAAATATGTTCGACGGGCCGCCGTTGCTCTCCTTTCAGCCACGGCTCTGTTTTCTTATCTAGTTGTTCGGCAGATGCCAAGCCATCACCTGACCAGCCGGTTCGTGGTCGAGATGAGCCAAAACCTCTATTTCGTCGGAGTAGTGCTGACCTATTTGCTGTGGGGCGCGGTTATCAAATTGCGCGAAACCAGAACGCGGCTGATTCAGCTTATTCTTGCGCTGGGTATTTTCTTTAGCTCCGAGGCGGCCGGATATGCCCTTCGTAATCTCTTTCCGGGCCTCGAAGCGAATTTCTTGAAATGGGTACCTCCCATAGCGGGGACCTTTTTGCCGCTGGCTTGGGCTTACACATTCACGCGAGTTTCCGAGGAGGCGCGACTGGAAACGGCTCGCGTGGCGGCACGCGTACCGGCTCAACAGATAACCGCGCATCAGCACACATGATTGCCGCCCTCATCTGCGTGATCTCAATTGCCGCGCTGCTGCAGTTCTTCGTCTCGTATTCGCGTTCGGTGATTGCGGCATACCAGAAGTCCGAGCTTTCCGAACAGGTGCGCGAGGTTGCGAGAATCGAAGGGACAGAAGTCAGAAGCGAGCAATTTGGCCAGTTGGTGCAACTGGTGCGCCTATGCCCTCAGAAGAGCGACGACCAGGGCGATTTGGCGGTCGTCCGCGTTTACTTTGGGATGATGGGGTGGCTTGGGACGCTCGCGCGTTCTCTTGCTCCGGGAGTTTGCAAGTGGGCGGAGCGCGAGCGAATCAACTGCACCTATTTCGCTGCGGTGGCTCTGGACCGCCGAATTGCCTACAGCCGAGCCCTCCTTGCGCAGCAGATGTCGGACCACTAAATCACTCTCACCTATACGCGCCTTTCCGCGGCTGATACCATACGAATAGGAACGTTTATCCTTAGCCATGATTTCGCCTCTTGCTGCATCCCTTCGGGACACGATTCAGCGGTACAAAATGCTGCATGCTGGGGATTGCCTTGCCGTTGCCGTCTCAGGAGGAGCCGATTCGGTGGCGCTGCTGCGGCTGCTCGAGGAGCTGCGCGGCGATCTGGGTGTGACGCTGTGCGTGATCCATTTCAATCATCAACTGCGCTCTGCGGACTCGGATGCGGATGAAAATTTTGCCGCCTCGCTGGCGCGCCAGCAAGGGCTCACTTTTATCGCTGGCCGCAACGATGTGGCTGCGGTCGCGAAGGAGCATGGTTGGAACTTAGAGGATGCCGCCCGGCGTTTGCGCTACGATTTTTTTGCAAAGGCTGTGGCGGACGGCAGCGCGACGCGGGTGGCCACGGCGCATACCGCCGACGATCAGGCGGAAACTGTGCTGGCGCGGCTGATTCGCGGAACAGGATTGACCGGACTGGGTTCCATTTACCCTGTACGAGGCAACATCATCCGGCCGCTGCTGGAAGCGCGCCGCGCCGACTTGCGAGTCTATCTGACCGCCATCAACCAGGAGTGGCGCGAGGATGCAACGAACACCGACACGCGGCGGCTTCGCGCGCGAGTACGGCAGCGATTGTTGCCGGAGATGGAGGAGAATTTCTCGCGTTCGATTGTGAGTAAGCTAAGCGAGCTCGCTGGACTGGCGCGTGCTGACGAGAAATTCTGGGCTGCGCTCGTCGAGGAACGATGTAGCTGCATTGTGGCACGAGCCGGCGGAACGATGAGCATTCGTACGAGAGAACTCCTTTGGCCACTCGGAAGCGCGCCAGCAGGAAAAAACGAGGCGCAGAACCCATTTCGCGCACTCACACAGAGAATCGTCCGGCATCTGTATGCGGATGTAGCCACGAGCGGCGGCGAGCTGTCGCGAAAACACGTGGAGCAAGTGGTGCAGCTTGCGGAGGAAGGCTCAAGCGGGCGGCGAATCGAGCTGCCGAGCGGCGTGCGAGTTCGCAAAGAGTTCGACCGATTGGTTTTCACCAGCGCCGGCGATGAGCAGGCGGCGAAAGCAATGTTGCCGCAGAAGGCCTCCTACGCCTACGGAGTCGATCTGCCGCCTCGGGGATCGGCGGCTGTTTCGGTTCCGGAACTTGGGAGGTGTTTCCATTTGAAAGTGATTGACTGGCCCATGCGGGAGCGCGAAACTAGACGCGAGGGAGTGGTTCTGGATGCTGAACGGCTCCGTCCTCCGCTGGTTCTGCGAAATTGGAAGCCCGGGGATGCTTATTGTCCGAGGGGGCGGCGGCATTCGCGAAAATTGGCCCGGATGATGATGGCGGGCCGCATTAGCGCGGCGCAACGGGCTTTGTGGCCTGTTCTGACCAGCGCGGGCCGCGTCGCGTGGGCCGATCGGATGCCTGTGGCGGAGGAATTTTCAGCAAGCGAGGCGACACGTACGGGCGTATGGATCGTCGAGGACGGCCGGTGAAGCTCGCGTGAAGGTCGCCTATTCTCGCAAGGAGTTGGCGGCGCGGATAACTGAATTGGGACGAGCGATCTCCAAGGATTACTCGGATCGTACCTTGGATGTAGTCGCTATTCTCGAGAATTCGTTTTTGTTCGCGGCGGATTTGGTGCGCGGGATTTCGTGTCCGGTGGTTTGCCACTTCGTGCGCACGGAAATGCGGGACGTGGAGTTGGGCGGAACGACGTGGCCGGAGCTTTTCTTCTCGACGCCGCCGAAATTGGAAGGGCGAGACGTTTTGCTGGTGGACGCGGTGCTGCACACGGGCGTGCCGCAGGACTTTCTTTGGAAGCGAATCGAGGAGTATAAGCCGCGGTCGTTGAGCTTGGCGGTATTGTTCGACAAAGCGCGGGACCATAAAGTTGGATTGAAGGCGACATACGTTGGCTTTGCCAGTGCATCTAAGTATTGGGTAGGCTATGGGCTGGCTGGAAGGGATGGACTGTATCGCAATCTGCCGTACGTTGCGACAATTGGCGGAGACAGCGAGAGCGCGGGTGATGCGCAACTGGCAGCCACAAGCGCTAGCAGGGGAAAGAGAACAAGGCGTTCAAAGCGGAAGAAGGCGAAACACAGGGTCGGATGAGGTAAGACCGTGAATTCAACAGTCAAAACAATTCTGTTTTGGATGGCGATGATTCTGCTTGCCGTGTTGCTGTGGAAGATGGCATCGACGGGCGGACAAACCGCGCGCGAGCAGACGCCGAGCTACACCGACTTCCAGGCGCAGGTGCAGAAAGGGAACGTCAGCGAAGCGACGATTATGCTTTCCGCGGTGAGCGCGGAAGTGGACGGCGAGTTTCGCGAGCCGAAAATGAAGTTCCGGGTCACGGTGCCGAAGGAAACGCTGAGCGATCTGACCAAGGAATTGGAAGCGAAGAACGTTGACATCAACATCAAACCAGTGAGCGACAACAATTGGATGAATTTTCTTATTGACGCCGTTCCGTTCATCCTGCTGCTGGTTGTCCTCCTGATCATGATGCGGCAGATGCAAGCCGGAGGAAACAAAGCGCTGAGTTTTGGAAAGTCACGCGCGCGGCTGCTGACGGCGCAGCAAAAGAAGGCGACATTCAAGGATGTGGCGGGAATCGAGGAAGCCAAGGAAGAGTTGCAGGAGATCATCGACTTCCTCAAGGATCCGCAAAAATTCCAGCGGCTTGGCGGGAGAATTCCCAAGGGCGTATTGCTGGTCGGACCTCCGGGAACGGGCAAGACCTTGCTGGCGCGAGCGATCGCCGGCGAAGCGAATGTGCCGTTCTTCTCGATTTCCGGATCGGATTTCGTGGAAATGTTTGTAGGCGTGGGCGCGAGCCGCGTGCGCGACTTGTTCGAGCAAGGAAAGAAAAATGCTCCGTGCATTATTTTTATCGATGAAATCGATGCGGTTGGCCGTCATCGTGGAGCGGGGCTGGGCGGCGGCCATGACGAGCGCGAGCAGACTCTCAACGCCCTGCTGGTGGAAATGGACGGGTTCGAATCGAATGAAGGCGTGATTCTGATTGCCGCGACGAACCGTCCGGACGTTCTCGATCCGGCCTTGCTGCGTCCAGGACGCTTTGACCGGCGCGTCGTGGTTCCTCGGCCAGACGTGAAGGGGCGCGAAGAGATTTTGCGCGTGCACACGCGCAAGGTGCCTATCTCCGACAATGTCGATTTGTCCATTTTGGCGCGCGGAACCCCGGGATTCTCCGGCGCGGATCTCGCGAATCTGGTGAACGAAGCGGCGCTTTGGGCGGCGCGTCAAAACCGCAAGCTGGTGATCATGGACGACTTCGAAATGTCGAAGGATAAAGTTCTGATGGGCGCTGAGCGCCGGTCGATGATTCTCTCCGAAGATGAAAAGAAGAACACCGCGTACCATGAGGGGGGCCATGCGCTCGTCGCGGCGATGACTCCTGGCGCCGACCCGTTGCATAAAGTAACGATCATTCCGCGCGGCATGGCGCTGGGCGTCACCATGCAGCTCCCGATCGATGACAAGCACACATACACGAAGGAGTTCCTCGAAAGCCAACTCGCGGTTTTGATGGGCGGGCGCGCAGCGGAAGAGATTTTCTTGCAGCATATCACCACCGGCGCGGGGAACGACATCGAGCGCGCCACGGAGATCGCACGCCAGATGGTATGCGAGTGGGGCATGAGCACGCTTGGTCCTCTCACATTCGGCAAGAAGGAAGAGGCAATTTTCCTGGGACGCGAAATCGCGCAGCATCGCGACTATTCAGAAGACACGGCAATCAAGATCGACGGGGAAGTGCGAGAAATTGTGACCAGCGCATACACGCGGGCGCGCAACATCCTGGAGACGCATCCGGGTGCGTTAGAGCGCGTGGCTCGCGGCTTGCTGGAGCGTGAAGTGCTCGACGCCAATGAGCTGCGATTGCTGATTGACGGCAAACCGCTTCCGGAGAAAATACCGCCACCACCGTCCGCGCCGCCAGTGCCGTCGAAGGAGCCGCCGCTTTCCTTGCGGCCGGAACCGCGCGCTGTGCCGGGGATGGCAAAGGGCGAAAAACCCGCTCCAGCCTGAAGGCGCGGTTGAGCAGGTCAACCTCTCAACATTTCTCAATATCCCCCAACACCTCTCCAGCCAAGGAGCGGATTATCCTGCATGCTCCCGCGGGCTCTATTTTGTCGTAAAATACCGGCATGGCAAAGAACCTGCCCGGGTCGGTAGAAGTGGAATGTCCATGCTGCCAAGCCAAGCTGATGGTCGACCGCGAGCTAGGCGTGGTGCTGTCGCACACGCCGCCTCCCAAACCGCCCTCTTCCGTAGATCTCGATGACACCGCGCGTCTGCTTCGTGAACAGGCCGCGCGTGTCGAAGAGAAGTTTCGCTTGTCGGTCGAAGCGGAACGGGTGAAGGACGATGTTTTGGAACGTAAGTTTGCGGAAGGATTGAAAAAGGCCAAAGACCAGCCCGTGGAAAAACCGATCCGCGATTTCGACCTCGATTGAACTGCGCCCTTTCGCGCGCAAGCTCACACGCATAGACTGAAGAACATGAAGCGCCAACGCCGATGGGTGTGCGGGGCATGCGTCGTGGCGATGGGGGCCATTTCTGCTGTAGCCGGCCCCATTCAAATCAAGCGCAAACTCGCGCGACCGGTCCAAATGGATGCCGGAGTGGAGACAATTCGAGACGCCACGACCGGCGAATTGATTTTGCGGCGCATCAAGGAAAACGCAGGCAACGACGCGCCGAAAGCGAATACGCGAGCAGCGCTTCGGGTGGAAGTGAATCTTGTCGAGGTCTCCTGCAACGTGTTCGCGATTGATGGCACCGCAGTTCGCGGTCTCGCGGAAGGCGCTTTTCGCGTATTTGAAGACGGTTCCGAACAGGGAATCGCGCACTTTGATTCATCAAGCGAGGGCGCCAGCATCGCGTTGGTCATCGACGCGAGTCCCAGCGTGCTGCCGGATTCGACGGCGATGAAGGCGGCTGCGCAGCAATTGATTGCGGGTCTGTCCCCCGCGGATGAAGTCGCGGTGGTCGATTTCGCGGAGCATACGTTTCTGTTGCTGCCGTTTTCCCGCGACCGTCAGCTGCTCGCCAAGGCCGTCGCCGGCGTCGACGTTCGCGCGCTTTTTGCGGATACAGTGGGCTCGAACATTTATCGCTCGCTTTATTTGGCGGCGAATGAGATTTTCCCCGAACGCACAGGGCGCAAAGCGATTGTCCTGCTCACGGACGGGCAGGATAGCGGACTGGGGCTAAACCTGGACGGCGAAGGGGTCGCGCCTCGGCCCGGGGAGCACCGCGCGACATTTCAGGACGTGGTGCAGGCCCTCAGCGCGTACGGAATCGAAGTGTATGCCATTTCGACGCAGAACCGCCCGCGCATCATGACTCCGGACTGGCTCGCCGCGCATCAGGCGGACTCGCTGATCACTCCGGCAGCGCTGAACCTGGGCATTCCTGCCTATACGGATTTTCTCGCGGAATTGGTGCGCCGCGTGGGTGGCCAGCTTTATTTTTTGAAGGAGGCGGGCACCGTGGCCGGCGCTTACCGCTCGGTGGTGCGGAATCTGAGCGCACAGTACACCCTGGGCTACTATCCCAAAGCAGGCGGCAAGCCCGGATGGCATTCGCTGCGCGTGGAAGTCGCCGGACATGGAGCCGTGCGTGTGGTGAATCGGCTTGCCTATTATCAAGCGGCGGAAGATTGATATTTCGATGAAGCGGGCACACTTTTTCGGCGCGGTGGCATTGCGAGATCCAGAATGATTCCGCGGACCAAATTCCGGTTACGTTTGCCGTCACGCACGCTTGTCCTGGGCGAGCGTACGTTGATCATGGGCGTCCTCAACGTGACGCCGGACAGTTTTTCCGATGGCGGAAAGTTTTTCAGGCCCGAGGCGGCTGTTGCTCGCGCGCTCGAAATGGAGCGTGCCGGAGCGGACATTCTCGATATGGGCGGTGAATCGACGCGGCCGGGATCACAGCCCTTGCGTGCGAGTGAGGAACTGGCGCGGATTTTGCCGGTGCTGAAACCGCTGCGCGGTAAATTGAAAATCCCGATTTCCATCGATACGCAAAGGGCGGAAGTGGCGCAGGCGGCAATTTCCGCGGGCGCCGAAATCGTGAATGACATCAGTGGGCTGCGATTCGATAAGGAGCTTGCAGGGCTTGTGGCGCGGCAGAAGGCAGGAATCATTTTGATGCATATGCGCGGCAAACCGCGAACGATGCAGAAGGGACCGTTTGCGCGCGATGTGATGCGCGATGTGATCAAGGGCTTACGCGATGCGTTGCGCCGCGCAAAGCAGGCCGGCATTGAACGGCGGCAAATTCTGCTCGACCCGGGAATTGGCTTTGGCAAGAATTACAGGCAGAACTTCGAAATCCTGGCGCGATTGCCGGAATTGGCGCAACTCGGATATCCCCTCGTGGTGGGCACTTCGCGCAAGTCTTTTATTGGCGCGGCTCTCGATAACGTTCCGGCTGATCAACGCGCGTGGGGCACGGCGGCCACGGTTGCCGCGAGCATTTTGGGCGGGGCGCACATCGTGCGCGTTCACGACGTGAAGGAAATGGCTCAAGTGGCCAAGATCGCGGATCGCATCGCAGCCGCGCGAAGCTGAACAGCGCGCTTCGGCATTGCTATAATTTAGACGGCATGATGGGTGGTGAATCTTCCGATGATCGGAGGCGCATGGCGATGACGTCGCGCAAAATCGAGCTTTTCCTAGCGGCAGCGCTCGTAGCCTTTGCCGCTCTTAGCGTGCGAGCGAGCGCGCAGGGGCTTCCTCCAGCTCAGAAACCGTTCGAGCCGAAAGTTCCTCAGGGGACATACGGCTGCTCGATCCATCAATCCTGCGCGGACGTGGCTCCGGCTATTATCAAGAATGCGCTTGGGCCATCACCTCTTGAAGAGAATCTTCGCGATTTGACCGACGAAATAGGCGGCCGCGTCACAGGCTCTCCTGCGGCCGACAAGGCTGTGGATTGGGCGGTCGAGGCCTTTCGACACGCTGGGGTGGACGAAGTGCTGACGGAGAATTTCACTTTGCCTGCCGGCTGGGCCGAGGGCCACACGCACCTAACTGTGCTTTCGCCCGAGCCGTTTCCCGTGCGCTTGGTATCGATCGGATGGTCGCCGGCGACGCCTGAGGGCGGCCTGACGGCAGATGTGGTGGACATTGGCACGGGCCAGGAATCGGATTTCAAGCATGCGGGCGAATCCGTGAAGGGCGCTATTTTGCTGGTGCACACCGACGTGCTGCAGACGTGGGACGATTTGTTCAACGAATATCTTTATGAGCCCGCGGTGGAGCAGCGGGCCATTGACGCCGGGGCGTCGGCGATTCTGTGGACGTCCACGCGCCCGTATCTACTGCTTTACCGGCACATTTTTTCGCAGGACGGGACCATCGACCGTTTGCCGCAGGTCATTGTTGCGCGCGAAGACGCGCTGCGAATAGCGCGATTGATTGCCGCCGGGCAGGCGGTGAAGGTCAATCTGGATATGCCGAACAAAATCAGCGGGCAAACCGGTTCGGAAAACGTGGTGGCGGAGATCCGCGGGAGCGAGAAGCCGGAAGAATTCGTGATTTTGGCGGCGCATCTGGATTCCTGGGAGTTAGGAACGGGCGCGCTCGACAATGGATGCAATGCGGCAATGGTGATTGACGCGGCGCGGGCGATCCGCGCATCGGGCTCGATTCCGAAGCGGTCAATCCGTTTCGTGCTGTTCACAGGCGAAGAGCAAGGCATGCTGGGTTCGTGGGCGTATGCACTGGCGCATCGCGCGGAACTGGACAAGATGGACGCGGCGATTGTCTTCGATGCGGGAGACGGGCGCGTAACGGGTTATTCGCTGGGCGGACGCAAAGACATCGCGGATGCCGTGGACCAGGCGCTCAAGCCGCTGGCGACTTTCGGGCCGCTGAAAAACACAACGGACGCGGAAATTGGGACGGACAATTTCGATTTCCTGCTCGAAGGCGTGCCCACGCTGGTTGCGAATCAGGACCCGGACGACTACATGATGAATTACCACGCTTTTTCCGACACGTTCGACAAGGTCGATTTTGCGCAGCTCAGGAAGAACGAAGCAATAGCCGCCGTCACCGCCTACGCGATTGCAGATATGCAGGAGCGGGTGGGAATCCGGCAGACACGCTCGCAGATCGAGCGCCTGATGAAAGACACCGGAATGGAAAAAGACATGAAGCTGATGGGGCTTTGGGAAATGTGGGCGGACGGCAAGCGTGGCCGCCAGCCGGAGACGCGCGCACATTGATGCAGAGTGGCGCGTCCTCCGCACGGATCGCAGGCTATAATAGGAGTGAATGGTTTCCTCGACTCGCGCAGCCGGCGCCGCCTCTCCTGATCAGCCCGTGTCAAAATCTGCAAGAATTCTTGCGATTGATTATGGCCGGCGGCGGATCGGCCTAGCCATTTCCGACGAATTGGGTTTGACGGCGCAGCCGCTGGCCACGATGGAGCGAAAGAATCGCCGAGAGGATCTGCGGCGGTTGCGTGATTTGACGAGAAAAAATGGAGTAACTGCAATCCTTGTTGGCTCTCCCGTGCATCTCAGCGGCCGGTGCAGCGAAATGGCGGAAGAGGCGGCGCGATTCGCGGGGCGCGTTCAAGAGGAATTGCGATTGCCCGTGGAGCTCCGGGACGAGCGGCTGACGAGTTGGGAAGCGGCGCAAATGGCGGGTGAGTTGGGTATGGGAAAGAATGCAGATATAGACTCGCTGGCCGCTGCCATTCTGCTGCGCGAATATCTGGATGAGGCGCAGAGTCGCAGGAAATCGAAGCGTCCGGTCCATGCGCGATGCGAAAAGTAGCCATCGTCATTGTGATTCTGATTGTCTTCGCGGCGGGGGGAGCTCTGTGGCTCAAGGCAGAACTGGCGCGGCCGTATCGCGGCTTTTCGGCTCCACAGATTTTCGTGGACATTCCGCGCGGAACGTCGCGTTGGAGCATCGCGAGCCTTCTGCAGCACAACGGCGTGATTCACAGCCGCCTGGCGTTTCTTTTCCTGAGCGAACGCCACCATCGATCGGTGCTGCAGGCGGGCGAATACATGTTCAATCAGGCGGTGACTCCGCGGCAAGTGTTCGCGCAAATTGCCAGCGGGCATATCTTTGTCCATGTGGTTGTGGTGCCGGAAGGTTGGACGATGTTTGACATCGCGGCGGAACTCGAGCGCCAACGGCTTTGCTCGAAGGCCGAATTTCTTAGCGTGGCACGCGAAGTGTCACTCGTACGTGATATTGCTCCGCAGGCAAAGGACCTCGAAGGATTTCTTTTCCCATCGACGTATCGGTTCTCGCGTAATGTCTCACCGCAAGAAATGGCGGCGACTATGGTGCGCGAATTTCGCGAGGAGTGGAGCAAAATTCAAACAACGGCGCAGCCGAACCCGCCAGCCGAAGGAGCCGGCCGCGATCCCGTAGGAACGGCGCGGCCAGCGGCTCCGCCTGTGCTTACGCCGGTGGAGGTGGTGACGCTGGCGTCGCTGGTGGAGCGAGAGACGCCGCAACCGCAGGAGCGGCCCATTGTTGCCAGCGTCTTCCGCAATCGCCTCAAAATCGGTGTGCCGCTGCAATGCGATCCTACTGTGCAATATGCGCTCGAGTTGGCCGGGAAGCCCACGCCAAAGGTAACCGCGGAGGATTTACACGTACAGTCGCCCTATAACACCTACCTTCATCGCGGGCTTCCGCCGGGGCCCATTGCGA
>JBAQYT010000024.1:0-33085 GCA_049787175.1 Candidatus Acidiferrales bacterium
AGCTCCTTGAGATTGGAGCGCTCCGCGTCGACCCAATTTCTTATCGCGCACAGCGCGAAGGCAGGACGCTGCCGCTCAGCACCCTCGAATTTCGCCTCCTCTATTATCTTGCGTCTCGACCCAATCGCGTTTTTTCTCGCGATCAGTTGCTTGACGCTGTTTGGGGCACGGACCGTTTTGTGACCCCGCGCAGTGTGGATGTCTATGTGCGCCGCTTGCGTGAGAAGGTCGAGCGAAATCCCGAAAAGCCTGAATATTTGAAGACCGTTCGTGGAGCAGGTTACCTCTTTGAAACCACTTCGAGTTAGCCTTTTCTGGAAACTTGGGCTTACCTACCTGTTCCTTCTCTTTATCGTTCTGGTGGGTATGGATTTTTACGCGGGCCGCGTCCTCCGGCAGGAATACATCCATGCTGCCGATCAGCAGCTCGGCTCCCTAGCGCGAGTTGCACGCGCTCATCCTCCGCAGTTTGACAATGCCGCGGCCGTGGCCTCGTGGACTTCTTGGATGTCCCGCAGCGGCGCACGTGTGACGCTGATCGCCGCGAATGGTCGCGTGCTTGCCGATTCAGCCCACGACGTTGAAACAATGGAGAATCACTCCAATCGCCCCGAATTTCGCGCGGCCATGGCTCAAGGACAAGGTGACTCTGTTCGGCACAGCCACACCTTGGATCGCGACTTAGTCTATTGGGCCGTTCGTTTCGATCGCTCGGAGCAGCTTCCGGTGATTATTCGCTTCGCAACTCCGCTTGCTCCCATCAACACCTCTCTCGCGTCTGTTCGTCACGCTCTTTGGAAGGTCTCTGCTTTGATCCTGGTCGTTGGCATTGCCATCTCCCTGTTGTTCTCTCGTGGATTCGTGCGTCGGATTGAGAATCTGAAAGGGTTCTCTCGCCGCGTCGCCGCAGGAGATTTCAGTTCTCTGCATGGCGAGTCCGGCAACGACGAACTGGGCGAGTTGGCCGCAGCCCTGAACAACACCGCAGCGCGGCTAAGCGCTACCATCCAGTCTCTCACCGAGGAGCGCAACCGTTCCGCCGCAATTCTTCGCAGCATGGCCGAGGGCGTAGCTGTTGTCGACGCCCAGTCACGCGTGGCTTTCTGTAATGAAGCATTCGCGAAAATTTGGAACGTTGACGTGCGGGATGCGCAAGGCCGGACCGCGGTCGAGGTGATTCGCCAGCCGGAGGTTCTTGAATTAATTCTTAAGGCGCTGGCTACAAACCAAACCTTGGTCGGAGAAATTTCCTTTGGTGGCGCGCGCCCGCGCAGTTTTTCCGCTACTGTCGCTCCGATCACGCCATTTGAAACCCCAGAGGCATCAACGGGTTCGTATCCATCTACCACGCCGCGCGGTGTCGTCATCGTGCTTCACGAAATCACGGAGTTGCGCCATCTTGAACAGGTCCGCAAGGATTTCGTCGCCAATGTTTCCCACGAGCTTCGCACCCCTCTCACGGCCATCCAGGGATTCGCGGAAACCCTCCTTACCGGCGCTCTGGAAGACAAGACTAACAATCGGCGCTTCGTCGAAATTATCGCCAATCACGCGTCCCGTTTGGCCCGTCTCAGCGACGATCTTCTCAGGCTTTCGCAGATCGAGGCCGGCAAGATGAACGCCGATTTTCAGGCAGTCGACCTTAAGCTCCTCATCGACAGCGCTGTGGAAGCAGCGCATACCGCGGCCGCCCAAAAAAGGCTCGCCATTACGCCGCCGGATCTGCCTTCGAATCTGCCTCACGTTCGCGGAGATGCTAATCTTCTTCGTGATGTTCTGCGCAACCTCCTCGATAATGCAATCCAGTACACACCCGCTGGCGGCCGAGTCGAAGTCACCGCAACCGTCGATGACGGTTTCGCTGTCATAACTGTGTCGGATACGGGCATCGGCATTCCCCTGTCCGATCAGCCTCGTATCTTCGAGCGTTTCTATCGAGTCGATGCCGCACGCTCCCGAGAAGTGGGCGGCACTGGTCTCGGCCTCTCCATTGCCAAGCACATTGTAGAAGCTCACGGCGGCAGGATTTGGGTCGAAAGCGCCGTTGGCAGCGGCTCCACGTTTCATTTTTCCGTGCCTGTTCAACATTCCCCGTCCCCCGAACTCTCAAAGAATTCATAGATTCTTCATCTTCTTGCAAAACAGGCTGTGCAGACTCTCTGTGTAACAACCATCTCCAGAGAATTCCGCCACCCGGTAAGCTGCCCCGGCATTGGATTCCTGGTTCAAGGAGGGAATATGGCTTCGCCGGCCACCGATCCCAGCAAAATTTACCAGACCGCTTTGGAGAACTATCTCACTTCCATGGCTCGCACTGTCGAAAGCGCCGTTAACCGCGCGATTGAGGCGCTATTGACGCGTAATAGTGAAATTGCCAGCAGCGTTTTCCTCACCGAGCCGCGCATCAACGAAATGGAGATCATCATTGATGATCACGCCATTCGCCTTCTCCGGGAAGGCAATGCCTCCGAAGACATTGTTCGCCACATCGTCGCCTGCCTAAAAATCAATAATGACCTCGAACGCATGGGAGACCTCGCCGTCAATATTTCTCAGCGCGTCATCTCTCTTTCCCAGATGCCCGGTATATCGGCGCCGCACGAGCTTGAGCCCATGAGCGCTTCCGTGCGAAGCATGGTCAGCCGCTGTTTGGGTGCGTTGACCTGCCGCAACATCACGCTCGCGAATGAGGTTCTGAAGGCGGAACCTGCCATTGACGATTTTCGTGACCGGATGTTTGAACGCTTGTTGTCTGAAATGAAGCAAGACGCATTACTGGTTGGTCCCAACATGCAGTTCGTTTTGGCTATTCGCAATCTGGAGCGAATTGCGGATCACACTACAAACATCGCCGAAGATGTTGTTTTCTGGCTGCACGGTCTCGACATTCGCCACGGAAAGGCGAACTCCTTCAACATCAAGAGCTTGGCTACCTACCCTGAGGATATGTAACAGAATATTCACGAACCTCTTACGCTCTGTTTAAAGTCTTTTACTACTCTTCAGTTGACGTACGGAGCAGGTCTTGAGTCTCACCCCACATCACAGAAGGACAAAGCAACGATCTGCTGCGGCACCCACTGGCTGGCGTCACCCCGGCGCCAGCCGCTCCTTTTTGTTGGATGGAGCAACGAATAACTCGGTGTTGTGTTCGGTCGGGGAGTTCTCACAATTCTTAAGCTAAATGCCTTATGCAAACAGGATTGACGTCTTCAAGGAGGAGTGAATGAAGAGGATTTTGCTCAGCTTAGTGGTAGCGGTTCTATTTGCGGCATCGGCATTTGCGCAAACGGACGGGGACACGGCTTCAAAGCCTTCAGGCAGCGGTAGCACAAAGAGCGCTACCGCCCCGGCAAGCAGCACAAACAAGAATGCGCAGGCTGCGGAGAGTTCCTCATCTGTTTCCGCCTCGGCCGCAGCCACGCCGACAACTCCGGCGGGCACAGACGCGGCTGCAGCACCCGCCGCAAAGGTGCTAGACCAACCGGATCAGGACGATCAATCGCCGCTTTTCTTCAAAATTGGCGGTGCCGAGTTTTCGCCCTTGGGCTTCATGGACTTTACCTCGGTTTTTCGCTCGACGGACGTGGGCAGCGGCATCGGGACATCCTTCGGCAGCATTCCTTTCAATGGTGCCTCGCCAGCGGGCCAGTCGTCCGAAGTGCGCTTCAGCGCACAGAACTCTCGCATAGGCATGAAGGTGGACGCCAACCCTGGCGATTTCAAAGTCAGGGGCTACATCGAAGCGGACTTCCTCGGCAACGCGGCAGCCAACCTCGAAATTGGCAGCCACTCCGACACACTCCGCATGCGCCTCTACTGGGTCGACGTTCAGCGCGGCAAGTGGGAAATCCTCGCTGGCCAATCGTGGAGCATGATGACGCCGAATCGTATTGGCATTTCTCCCATGCCGGGCGACATCTTCTACTCTCAAGACATGGATACGAACTACCAAGTGGGCCTCGTTTGGCTGCGTACGCCCGGTTTTCGCGTCGTCCTTCACGCAAATGATCACTTGGCATGGGGGTTTGCGCTGGAAGACCCTGAGCAATACACGGGTGGACTCACCACTTTCCCCGCCAGCTTCACTAGCGCGGATCAGGCGCAAGTGGACGATTCAGGCGGAAACTCGAAGACTCCGAATAAGGCCCCGGACATAATGTCGAAACTGGCGTTTGACACTCACCCTAATGGTGGCGGCCGCAATTTTCATATCGAAGTTGCGGGCTTGTACCGAGCTTTCCGCTTGAACACTCCTAGTCTCGGAAATGTCACCAGTTCTGGTGGGGGCGGTTCAATTAACGCGAACCTCGAAATATTCAAGAATTTTCACCTCATTGCCAACACCTTCTGGAGCGATGGTGGAGGCCGTTATATTTTTCAATTGGGTCCCGATTTCACGGTTAACGTCAACGGTGCAGGCAATTTCGTTCCTTCACCCATTCATGCCGGTTCGGGCATCGGAGGTTTCGAGTACCAGTTCAATCCGAAATCCATGCTCTACGCCTATTACGGTGGCGCATATTTCGGCCGCGACTTCCAAGCTACAACCGGGACCGGCGGTACGACTTACTCTGGTTATGGCTATCCCGGTTCAGGAAGCGGTCAAAACCGCGCGATTCAAGAGCCCAGTATCGGCGTCATCCAGACCTTTTGGAAGAATCGCAATTACGGCGATTTGAAGTTTATCACCCAGGTTTCCTATCTGTCCCGGAACCCTTGGTCCAATACCGCTACGCCGGGTAAAGCGGACAGTGCTCACCTGGGAATGGCATACGTCGACCTGCGTTACGATCTGCCGTAGCGGCACTTCGCAGGTCTCTAGGCGTGCATCGGACTTGGGGGCAGAACATGCCTCCAAGTTACTTGAAATCAATTAGTTGCATTGCCGGGATGCCGTATTCAGAGAGCAATCCTGGTCGGTTATTCACCGTGTGTTCATTCAATTGTAACGATTCTGTAACCCCAGAACCTCAGGCTTAATGAAATCTAGGAGGATGGTATGAAGTTTCTTAAAGCCTCAGCCCTTTTCCTCACGCTGATTCTGTTCGTGGCTACCGCGAAGGCCCAGGCGCACGATCCCGTATCGATGAACGCAGCAGGCGCTACTTTTCCGTATCCCATCTATTCCAAATGGTTCGACGCTTACCACAAGCTTCACCCAGAAGTGCAGATCAACTACCAGAGCATCGGCTCCGGCGGTGGAATCCAGCAGCTCAAGGCTGGCACTGTGGATTTTGGCGCGTCCGATATGCCCCTGAAAGACGAAATGCTTTCGCAGTTCAGCTTCAAAGTCATTCAGTTTCCTACAGTTCTCGGCGCAGTTGTTCCTACTTATAACATTCCGGGCGTCAGCGCCGTTCTGAAGTTCACACCCCGGGCGCTCGCGGGCATCTATCTCGGAACGATAACGAAGTGGAATGACCCGCAAATCGTCGACAGCAATCCGGGAGTTAACTTGCCCGGAAACGACATCATTGTCGTGCATCGTTCAGACGGCAGCGGCACAACCTTTGTTTGGACGGACTACCTCTCGAAGGTCAGCCCTGAATGGAAAAGCCGCGTCGGAAGCAACACCTCGGTCAATTGGCCTGTGGGATTGGGCGGCAAAGGTAACGAGGGGGTTTCGGGCATTGTGGAGCAGACGCCGAATGCGATCGGGTACGTCGAGCTGATTTACGCCATTCAGAACCACCTCGGTTACGGCTTGGTGCAAAACTCCTCAGGCAAGTTCGTCAAGGCCAGCCTGGCGACAGTCACCGATGCCGCCAGTGGTGTTGCGGCCAGAATGCAGAGCGATGTCCGTATCTCAATCACAGACGCAGTAGGGGCCGAAAGCTATCCCATTTGTAGCTTTACCTACCTCCTGATCCCCGCAAAAATTACGGATCCGGCAAAGCGTCAGACGATCGAGAATTTCCTACGTTGGATGCTGACAGATGGGCAGAGTATGGTGGAAGCTCTCGACTACGCTCGTCTGCCCAAAGCTGTCATTGCAATCGAAATGCGGCATATTTCCGGAATTCAATAGATATGGGAATTCCCGCAAATCTCGCTGCTCATCGCGAACCCTACCTGGCACCGCATGGTAAGGTTCGTGGTTTTCTGGCTCGCCTCCATGGAGGAGACGAAATTGCCCATCTCCTGACTCTCATTTTCGCTGCTGGCGTTGTGCTTCTTACCAGCCTTCTCGTGTATGAGCTTTGGGCGAATTCGACCCTCTCGCGGCACACCTTTGGTTGGAAGTTCTTTGTCACCAGCGTCTGGGATCCCGTGTTTAATCATTTCGGCGCATTGCCATTTCTTTACGGTACGATCGTTACATCCGCTGTCGCTTTGCTCATCGCCGTTCCACTGGGCGTCGGTGCGGCCATCTTTCTGGCAGAGCTGGCGCCGCCTCGCATTTCTGATATGTTGGCGTTCATCATCGACTTGCTGGCAGCCGTTCCCAGTGTCATCTATGGCGTTCTCGGAATCTTCGTGGTCGTGCCGTTCGTGCGCACGATTCTTGGGCCATTTCTCGAATCCACGCTCGGCTTTCTGCCTCTCTTTAAAGGACCGAGCTATGGGATTGGCGTACTGACGGCGAGCTTGGTTCTCACGATCATGATTCTTCCCTTCATCATTTCCGTCTCCCGGGAAGTGCTTATGGCCGTACCTATCGACCAGCGCGAAGCAGCTCTCGCTCTCGGTGCAACTCGCTGGGAATCGACCATACGCGTCGTCGTCCCCTTCGCGCGTACCGGCATCGTCGGTTCCATCTTTCTCGCCCTAGCTCGTGCCCTTGGCGAAACCATGGCTGTGACCATGGTGATTGGTAATGACCCGCGAATTAGTGCCTCTCTTTTTGCTCCCGGTTACACCATCGCAGCCGTGATAGCCAACGAATTCACGGAAGCCACCGGCGCACTTTATCTACAAGCGTTGATTGAGCTCGGCCTCGTTCTGTTTCTGGTTACTTTCATTCTGAATGGTTTGGCAAGACTGCTGATTGTCGCGACGGAACAACGAGGAGGCACTCTCCCCGCATGAGCCTCCGCACTGTTTGGCGCAAGAGTGTCAACGTCATCATGCTCAGTTTCACCGGTGCTTGCACCCTAGTCGCCGTTTCGGTTCTCTTTTTTATCCTGGGCTACCTCGTCTGGCACGGTGGCAAAGACTTGAGTTGGGATTTTTTCACAAAGCTTCCGGTACCCGTCGGCGAATCCGGCGGCGGTGTGGCCAATGCCATTGTGGGCAGCGCGAAACTTCTTTTGGTCGCCATGCTTTTCGGCGTGCCGGTCGGCATCCTGGCGGGCATCTACTTGGCGGAGTTTAGCGGCAGAACAGCAAACTTCGTGGTGCGCTACATCACCGATCTTCTGAACGGCGTTCCGTCCATCGTCATCGGGATTTTCGCGTATAGCGTCGTTGTTGTTCCTATGCGTCACTTTTCTACGCTGGCTGGCGGTTTTGCTCTTGGCGTTATGACCATACCCATCACCGTTCGCAGCACGGAGCAATTCCTTCGTGCCGTTCCCAACACGCTGCGGGAAGGGGCTCTGGCGCTGGGTGCAAGCAAATGGAAGACGATCCTCACCGTAATCGTGCCTGCCGCCGGTTCCGGCATCATCACTGGCGTCATGTTGGCTCTAGCGCGGGTCGCAGGCGAGACAGCCCCTTTGCTTTTTACCGCCTTTGGCAACCAATACTGGAGCCACGGCTGGAATCAGCCAATCTCCTCGCTGCCGATGATAATTTACACCTATGCGACCGGCCCTTATCAGGAGTGGCATGAACAGGCCTGGGCGGCCGGACTAGTATTGCTCGCACTCGTTCTGGTCGTTAACATTGGCACGCGCTTGGTCCTCGCGCGCAAGGCCTCGGCTGCGAGGTAAAAGGAATGGCCAGCGTGAGCCCTGTGAGAAGCGTGGAAACGAATAACATGAGCGGGAGGTTTGATAACCAACTCGACTTGCCGCCAGACGCGTCGAAGCCACCAGAAGCCCAAGGGGTAGCGAGCAGTTCTCTCCGCTTCAAGGTCTCCAACCTCAAGGTTTTCTACGGCCCCAAGGAAGTGCTGCACGGCATCGATCTAGAGATTCCTGCGAACGTAGTCACCGCTCTGATCGGTCCCTCCGGTTGCGGCAAGTCCACGTTCTTGCGCAGCTTGAATCGCATGAACGAGACCGTCCGTCATGCCCGGCTGGAGGGCAGCATTTTTCTCGACGGCGAGAACGTTCTCGGGATGGATGTGGTAGGCCTGCGCCGCCGTGTCGGAATGGTGTTTCAGCGACCGAACCCATTCCCGAAGTCCATCTTTGACAATGTCGCCTACGGCCTTCGCATCAACGGTTACAAAGGGAAAATCTCTCATGCCGTCGAACATAGCCTCCGCCGCGCCGCTCTTTGGGAGGAAGTCAAAGATCAGCTCCATAAATCCGCTTATGCCCTGTCCGGCGGCCAACAACAGCGGCTCTGCATCGCTCGTGCCTTGGCGGTCGACCCGGAAGTCTTGCTGCTCGACGAACCGTGTTCCGCACTCGATCCTGTAACCACCGCAAAAATCGAGGAACTGCTTTTTCAATTGAAACCGGCCTGTACCATCGTCATCGTCACTCACAATATGCAGCAGGCCGCTCGCGCCAGTGACTTCTCCGCATTTCTCTTGGAAGGCCACATCATCGAATTTCAGAAGACGCCTAAGCTATTCACCACGCCTGCTGACCCGCGTACCGAGGCGTACATCACCGGTCGTTTCGGTTAAGAAACCTGCCAGTTTTGCAGGCCGGCGTAGTAGCGGCATTACAGCGTAATAGGATCTTGGAACACCGGGGGCATTCATGGAACGGCATTTCGAACACGACCTCGACGAGCTGAAGGAACGGCTGCTGTGGATGGCCAGCCTTTCTGAGCACGCGGTTCACCGTGCCGTTCAGGCAGTCTTCGAAAAAAACGAATCCTTCGCCACGGAAGTTCTCGAAGGCGAAAAAGCGATCAACGATATGCAGATCGAAATCGACGATCGCGTGATGCAGCTCGTCGCTCTGCAAGCTCCCATGGCCGTCGATTTGCGTTTCACTCTGGCTAGTTCGCGCATCAACAACGACCTTGAGCGCATTGGCGACCAAGCCGTCAACATCGCCCAGTCCGCCCTGCGCATCCTCCGCCACCCGCAGGTAAAACCCTACGTCGATTTGCCCCGTATGAGCGATCTCGCCGAAATGATGGTTCGAGACAGCATCGCTGCGCTCGTCCGCCGCGATGACGAGCTTGCCAAGAGCGTTCTCGTCCGCGATGATGAAGTCGACCACCTTCGCGATCAGATCTTTCGCGAGTTGCTCACCTACATGATGGAGAATTCTGCGGTCGTCTTTCCCGCATTCGAGCTGGTTCTGGTTACCAAGAATCTGGAACGTATCGGTGACCACGCCACTAACATCGCTGAAGATGTCATTTACATGGTCGCTGGCCGGGACGTCCGCCACCTCGCTGCCGACCGTCGCTGATGGCTCCGCGGAGTCTCCCTTGTCAAATGTGGCCGTCCTCGTTTCGGAAGAAACTCCTCGCTTGCCCGGTGCGTAGTAACATCATGGATGGCCATGATGCCCGCTGAAAACAATGGATTCGCAATTCGCGCCGAGAAAGTCTCGCGCCACTATCAAATGGGCGATGCACTTATTCGCGCCGTGGACGACGTCACCCTCTCTGTCGCCGCGGGCGAATTCGTCGCATTGCTCGGCAGTTCCGGCTCAGGAAAATCCACTTTGTTGAATTTGCTAGCGGGGCTCGACCGCCCCACGAGCGGCGCAATTCTTGTGCACAGCCGCAATCTTGCCGCGATGGACACCCACGAGCTCGCAAAATATCGCAGCGGTACCGTTGGCATGGTTTTTCAAGCCTTCAATCTTTTGCCGCGCATGACCCTCGAAGAGAACGTCGAGCTTCCGTTGCGTTTAGCGGAAGTGCAGCGCGGCGAACGCGGCGCGCGTGTGCGCGAAGCCCTCGAGCGCGTCCGTTTGGAGAAGCGCCTCACTCACCGTCCCAGCGAATTGTCCGGCGGCGAGCAGCAGCGCGCAGCCTTGGCCCGCGCCTTGGTGAACCGCCCGAGCATTCTGCTCGCCGACGAGCCCACCGGCAATCTTGACAGCGTCACCGGCGAAGAAGTTATGCTTCTTCTGAAAGCTTTTAACCAAGAGCTTGGCATGACCGTCGTGATGGTCACTCATGAACGCCCCGTGGCCAGCCGTTTTGCTCACCGCATTTTGACCCTTGCCGACGGCAAACTTGTTTCAGAAACCGCGGGGCGCGAATCGCATATCCCGGAAGCCGGAGTCCACCAATGAAAATCGGCGATCTTACCGAACTCGCCCTCCGCAATTTGCGCGAAGCCATGCTGCGCAATTCCCTCACCACTCTTGGCGTTGGCGTCGGCGTCGCTTCGCTCGTCGCCATGCTTTCTCTCGGGGTCGGTTTGCAGCAATTCGCTTCCAAGCGCCTCGCCAACAGCGGTTTGTTCAACGCCGTCTTCGTCTATTCGCAAGCCGACATGCAGGAGTTCCGCGGTCCGCGCCGCAACTCTGCCGCTTCCGCTTCTTCTCCTTCCGCATCGCGCCCGCTTGACGAATCCGCTCGCCGCGACTTAGCGCGCCTTGCCAATGTCACCGAGGTCTATCCGCAGGTTCGTTTCATGACCGAAGTCCGCTTCGCCAACAATCCTTATCCCACCAGTGTCGCTGGCGTGCCCGACTCCGCCCGCAGCGACGGGGCGTTTGACGGCATGCAGGGCCGGTTCTTCTCCGGCCCGAGCGTCGGCGAAGCGATCCTTCAGTCTGACTTCGCCAAGGAATTGTCCGACAATCCCTCCACTCTGATCGGCAAGGACCTCATCCTGCGTTATGCGGAGCGGCAAGCTATCAGTTCCGATGACGCGGAGCATAACGGTTCCGGCGCAAAGAACGATTCCGCGAACTCCGGTTTTTCCGTCGTCCCCCATGAAAAGCAATTGCGCATCATCGGAATCGTTGACACCGAGCCCGAAGGTGGCTTTGGCGGCTTCGGCCGCAGCCGCGTCTTCATTCCCCTCGATCTCGCGCAGCAGCTTAGCGCCACGGACGTGTCCGATCTTCGCCAGCTCGTCAACGGCTCCAGTTCCGATCGTACCTATACGAGCCTCACCGTCCGCGTCAAAAGCCCCACCGACGTGCAAAATGCCGAAGCCGCCATAAAAGGCATGGGCTTCGCTACTTTTTCTCTTCTCGACACAACAAAAAATCTCCGCCTGTTCTTCACTGTCATCGATCTCCTGCTAGGAATTTTCGGTAGCCTCGCCCTCGCCGTCGCCACCCTCGGCATCGTCAACACTCTCGTCATGGCCATTCTCGAGCGACGCCGCGAAATTGGAATCTTCAAAGCCCTTGGCGCTGACGACCGTGACGTCAAGCAGCTTTTCTTCGCCGAAGCCGGCGTCATGGGTTTCGTCGGCGGTATCGGTGGTGTGTTCCTTGGCTGGCTGATCGGGCGCGCTCTCACTTTTGGCACCAACGTTTACTTGGCCCGCCAGAGCCTTCCCGCTGCCGATATTTCCGCTGTGCCGCTCTGGCTCGCGCTTGGAGCAATTGCCTTTGCCGTAGTCGTCAGCCTCATCGCTGGCCTTTACCCCGCCTCCCGCGCCGCGCGCCTCAATCCCGTCGAAGCCCTCCGCTATGAATAGTGGAGTCGCGGCATGAGAAACCGCTGCTATTTCATGCTTGTCTCGGCACTGGTGCTTTCTCTATTGACGTTTGCGTCGCCCGCTCGCGCAGCCTTGGGCCGCATCGAATGCCGCTCCGCGCACAGCCAAATCCTCGGCCACGACATTCGCTACTGCGCCATCCTTCCGCCGAGCTACGACTCCAGCAAATCGCGCCGCTACCCGGTGCTTTACTTCCTCCACGGCCTCGGCGGTAACGAGCAGATGCTGGTCACCTCCGGCGGCTGGAACCTCATCGAAGACCTCTGGCAGCAGCATAAAATCGGCGAATTCCTCATCGTCACGCCCGATGCCGACACCAGCTTCTACATCAACTCCCGCGACGGTGGCGGTCGTTACGAAGATTTTTTCACCCGCGAGTTCATTCCCTTCATCGACCACAATTACCGAACCTCGCCCACGCACCACTCTCGCGGCATCGCGGGAATTTCCATGGGCGGATACGGCGCGCTCCACATCGCTTTTCGCCATCCCGAACTCTTCGTCTCCGTCAGCGCCAATAGCGCCGCTCTTCTCCTCAACAAGTTTCCGGATGTGAAGTTCGCCAATCCCCAACAATCTTTTCTGTTCCGCGCTCTTCGCGCCTTTGGCACCCCTCCTGATCCGGCCTTCTGGCGTCGCAACGATCCGCTCACACTGGCCCGCACTGCGGATCTCGCTGGCCTGAAGATTTATTTTGATTGCGGCACGGAGGACGACTACGGTTTCGAGCGTGGCGCGCAGGCCCTTCATGAGGTTCTCGCCGGACGTAAAATCCCTCACGAATTCCACCTCTACCCTGGCGGCCACAATTGGCAATATTTTGCCGCGCGCTTTCCCGCCGTATTCGAATTCCACTCCCGCGCCTTTGGCCTAAATCCGGCCGCGCCCTAACAGCTTGCCCCAGGCAAGAAATTGAACTTTTCTGTACGCAGCAGCGTATCTAATCGGTGGTTTGGAGGGAAGCGTGCGTCCACCGTCTGGCTGTGAACGCATATTTGCTGCACTTTTTGCCGCAAACAATCCGCTCACCCTAGGGCAAACCAATCTTCTGCTCGTGCGTCCAACACTGATGCAGTCCACGTCGTTAATTTTAAAGATGAAAAGGGGACTCAATGAAAGAGCAAAACTTTTCCAATCATACGCGCCTCGTACCCGCATTCCATCTCGTCGCTCTTCCCATTTTGCTTTTGAATCTTGCGGACCAGATTTACCGCCTCATTCATCTCGGCATTTCTTTCGACAATATCGTTGCGCTCCTTCTTTCCATCTCTCTCATTCTGGTCGCTCTTTACGCCCGCATGTTCGCCTTGACGGTGCAAGACCGCGTCATTCGACTCGAAATGCGCTTGCGCCTCGAAGGCGTGCTTCCTCCTGACCTCAAGCCTCTCATTCCCAAGTTTTCCGTCGACCAATTGGTCGCGTTGCGCTTCGCTAGCGACGCCGAGCTTCCCGCCCTCTGCCGCCGTGTCCTCGACGAAAAGCTCACCGCGCGCAAGTCCATCAAGCAGCTCGTCAAAACCTGGAAGGCCGACTATCTCCGCGCCTGACCCGCGCAACCTTAAATCTTGTCGTTCCAAGCCTCCTGCCTAGGCGGGCGAGGATGCGACCAGCATTTGGCGAGGAATCTGCATTTTCCGCTACCGCCGAAGTGGCGTCCTTCCTTGTCTACTGACTACTGACCACTGACCACTGCCGTTAAGTTCTGCGCAATCACCCCCAAAACGCCCCGCAGCTTCGTGCGCTCCTCCGTGTACTATCATTTCCGTGGCCCACAGCATCAACCGCAAAATCGTTCAATCCACCGGCATCGTCATGGCCAGCATTTTGCTCAGCCGCTTCCTCGGTTTCTTGCGCGATTGGACCGTCGCGCATCAAATCGGGGCCAGCGCCGTCACCGATGCCTACTACGCTGCCTTCACCCTCCCTGATTTCCTGAATTACCTAGTCGCTGGCGGCTCTCTCAGCATCACTTTCATTCCCGTCTTCGCCAAATTCGCGGCGGAAGACCGCGAAGACGAAGCCTGGCGCGTTTTTTCCACAGTGATGACTTTCATGGGCCTCCTGGTCATCGCTCTCATCTGCGTTGCTGAAATCTTCGCGCCACAACTCGTTTCCGCCATCGCGCCCGGATTCGGCCCCGCGGAAAAACAGCGCGTGGTCTTTCTCACCCGCCTCATGCTCCCCGCGCAGTTTTTCTTTGTGCAAGGCGGCATCTTGAGCGCCGTGCAATACGCCAAAGGCCGCTTCGTCGTTCCTTCGCTCGCCCCGCTCGTCTATAACCTCTTCATCATTCTCGGCGGCGTGCTTCTCGCCGCCCGAACTGACATAACTGGATTCGCCATCGGAGTTCTCGTCGGCGCACTCCTAGGTAACTTCCTTCTTCAGGCTTACGGTGCGCACTTGGTCGGAGCGAAGTTCTGCTTCGCGCTCGATCTTGGCCACCCTGGCTTTCGTCTCTTCATCAAGCTGGCCATTCCCATCATGCTGGCGCTTTCGCTTTCCTTCACCGACGACTGGATCATTCGCTGGTTCGGTTCGTATCTTGTGCACGCGTCCATCACCTGGCTCACCTACGCCAAGACGCTCATGCGCGTCCCCTTGGGCGTCGTCGGACAGGCCATCGGTATCGCTTCATTCCCAGTGCTCGCGCAACTTTATTCCGAGGGAAAATTTGACGACCTCAATCGCGTCCTCAACGACGCGCTCAAAGGCGTGATTCTTTTCCTCATTCCTATTTCCGCGTTCACCATCGCCGAGAGCCCTTACGTCGTGCATCTCGTCTATTCGCACACTCGCCTGCACGAGTCCGATTTGCACGCCACGGCGTCGACCCTCGCCCTGTTTTCTCTGGGAATGTTCGCCTGGGGCGCTCAGAACTTGCTCGCGCGCGGATTTTATGCCGCGCGCGACACTTGGACTCCCGCCATCGTTGGCACCGTGCTCACCTTCGCCGACATTCCTCTGTACTGGTGGCTTGCCAGGCGCGCCCAGCACCTCGGCCTGGCGCTCGCCAGTTCCATCGGCATTACCGTGCTCACCATCGTCTTGTTCGTTTTGCTGATCCGCCGCACGCGCAGCCACGACACTTCGGCGCTCCTGCTGTTTTTCTCCAAAGTAACTCTCGCATCCATACTCGCCGCCGGAGCCGTCTTCGAATTCGCGCGCTGGCTCGCGCACTACATTCCCTGGCAACGCGCCCTCGGCTCCTTCGAAATATTCATCGTCGCCACCGCCGCCGGAACGCTTCTTATCCTCGCCCTGCTGAAACTTTTCCGCATCCGCGAGCTCGACCCCCTCCTCGCCCGCCTCCGCTTCCCATTTCTAGGCCGTTAGAGGCTGTCAGCAGCGTTTACATTCTCGTTACACTGGATTTCCCCTTTTCGTTCCTCGGGCCTCTCCCATGCTAAATTAACGATCGTCGGCAGCAAGATTTGCCGGCCGGCCCAGTGCAGCGGCAACCCCCTTTCCTCCGCCTGCTCGTCCGAGCTGATTTTCGTCGAATCGACCAAGAGGGAATTCCAGTGTCGAAACATTTTTCTGCTTCCGCATGCCAGAGTGGCCGAGTTTCTCTTCTCCACGCCGTCGCCGTCATCATCATTTTGTTCGCCGGTGGCTGCAGCCGGTTCCACACTGCCGGACTCCAGACCGCCGACGTTCCTGTTGCGCCCCTCGTTCACTCGAATACAAATCCTATGCAGGTTTTTCCCGAAGCGTTCCCGATGCAAGTTGCCGTCTATTTCACCGTGCCTAAGCAAGGCATTCTCGGCCTGATTCATTCTCTGCGTGAAATGGGCATACCGTTTTTCGTCACCACGGATCTCGACCGCGCGCTCCGGCATCCGCTGCTCATTATTTATCCCACGGCCGACGGCTCTACGTTCACTGCCGCGCAAGTTCGTGCGCTTACGCAATACGTTTCGAGCGGCGGAAGCATTTTCGCCGTGGACATTTTCGCCGGAGGCCTTCGCGACCTCTTCGGCTTTCGCGCCTACACGCCTTCGCAGCGCCGCTATTTTGTCAATTTCGTTCCCAACAGTGATCCTGCTGTCCGCTACATCAATCGTCCCGAGGAGTTGCAAACGCGCCTCGGCGATCCGCACGCCGGCAATATTTATTGGACCAACGCCTATACATCGGACGGAACATCCCAAGTCCTCGCGCGTTTCGATGACGGCTCCCCCGCTGTCCTGCGCAAAACCACCGGTAAAGGGGTCGCCTACCTTTCCGGTGTTAGCTTCTGGGACGCGGTTCTCCGCAGTCAGGTGGCCCGCCATTACGAGGCCGAGCGTCACTACGTCAACGCGTTCGAGCCCGGCGCCGATGTTTGGATGCTTCTTCTGCGGGCTTGGTACGAGTCACGCGAGCCTGGTGCCATTCGTCTCAGCGGAATTCCCGACGGCCAAAATTCCGTCCTGCTGCTGTCTCATGATGTGGACTGGGAGAATTCTTTCGACCCCATGCTCGCCTACGCGCGCATGGAAATGCAGCATCATACTCACAGCACCTTCATGATTCAGACCAATTACGTCACTGACTACAGCAGCCGAGCCTTCTTCTACGGAAAAAATATTGCCGATCTGAAACAACTCTATGCTTGGGGATTTTCTATTGGCGCCCATTCCGTGATTCATTCGGAGGGCTTCAATCATTTTTCTCTTGGTACCGGCAATGAAACTTTCTCGAACTATCGCCCCTCCAACACGGGAAAGGATACCGCCATCGACGCCGACGTTTTCGGCGAAGTTCGCGTCTGCAAGGAACTGATTGACGGCCAGCTCCCCGGCCATCACACCATTCTTTTTCGTTCACCCGGCCTGCGCATCCCGCGAGGTTTGCCTGAAGCCCTCCAGCGCTGCGGCTACCAGTTCGACTCGTCTTTCACTGCCGACGACGTCCTGTCGAACTTCCCTTACGCGCTGCCTCTTGGCCTCGGTTTCGAAGAAGACAGCGGTATCGACGAATTTCCCATCGCCATTGAAGACACCGAACCGCCTCCGGCGCCGCCATTGCCACAGCGTGTTCCGCAAGCGCTCGAAGTGATTCGCGCAAACGCAGAAAACGAGGCCATAAACGTTGTGCTGATTCATAGCAATGAGGCGGGCGCGAAACTTCGTGCCGAACAGCAAATTCTCGAGCAATTGCCACCGGGCGTGACTGCGACCGACCTTCTCAGCTACGCCGAATTTTGGCGCGCACGCAACCGCCTGCGCTGGAGCGTCACGTCCGCGAAGAACTCACCGGCGATCATCCTCGCAGTACAAGCAGACGCGCAGGCAGATGCACCCGTCTCGGGAATCACCTTCGAATTCCAGCGCACCATCGCGTCGGTCGCCGCTGATCCGGCCGCTCGCGGTGTCGCCCCCATCGCTGCTACGCTGCTCCCGGACCGTCACCGCATCGTCCTGCCCGTCCTCAACGCCGGCGCAACCCTCCGTTTCCGCATTCTCTATTCTCCGTGATGAGGACGCTCTTCGCCCCGCAGCGATGACCGAGCATTATTTATGCGTCCCAGAATCAAAAGCATCACTGCCAGCCAACCTGCCATCGACTGTGCCGGGGATCTGCGGTGCATTGGCGCTCAAATCGGTGGAGCGGTTTCCGTTGCTGGCGATGGTGATGCTGTTGGCGGTCAAAGTGCGGCCCAGGGCCTGATTGAAGTTGGCGAGCGCGATTTCGTAATTTGCTTTAGCTTGCAGTTCGTTCAACTTGGCTCCGTTCAGTTGTGAGGCATACTGAGTGACTAGGAAAGTGTTGGACTGGGCGAGATCGAACTTCTTCACTTCGTAGTCGTAAGCTTGCTGATAAAGTTGGGTTGCCTTTACAGCAGCATCGACCTGGGCTGCATCTATCTTCACCGATGTGAGCTGCTCGTTGACGTTGGAGAAAATTGTACTCTTGTTGCGCTGATGTACGGTTTTTTCCTCACGGTCATTCAGTTGTGCCTGCGCATTCGCCGCCTGAGCCGAACGGTTCCGCAGCGGAAGACTCAGAGTCAAACTCCCAGCATACTCGGGAGATGTGTTATGAAAGATCTGGGAGTAAGCGCTACCAATTCCTCCTGGGATTGTGGCGCCGACTGTACCGTTGGGAGCCCCTATGAAGATAGGGATGCCATTGGAAGTCACCGGATTGCCACTCTGATCGACTATGGGCTCGGTGATCTCCGGCGAGAATGTTCCATTGGGAATGAAAGCACCCGGAGCGTTTCCGCTCAAACCTACGCTGATGTATTCCCCGGATAGAGTGAGCGTGGGCAGGAGCGAATTCTTTGTGGCGCGGATTTCAATGCTGTCGTTTTTCAAAGCGAGCTGATCGACTTTCAATTCTGGCCGGTTGGCCCACGCTTCCTTGACGGCGTCGTCCAGCGAGATGCTGGGGACCTGAGGCGTCTCTTCAGGCGTCGTTGTGGGGATCAGCTCGAGTCCCTTGAGCCTCGGATCCGAAGGGTCTTTCGTGATGAGCTGAAGTACCGCGGCCGCCTGCACGGCCTCGGCAGCTTGATCGCCCAGCAGGATTTGGTTGCCCTGGGCAACGAATGATTGCGCAAAGACCACGTCGCTGGGAGACATACTGCCGATCTTGAGCTGGCGCTCGTCATCGTTATAGAGTTTCTGGTATTCCGCGAGGCTTTGTTGGGCAACATCCACGGCCTGCCGATCCGCGACCAGAATCCAATACTGCGTTTCGACCTGCGTGATGGACGTAATTACCTGCTCTTCGAACTGCAGAGCTCCGATTTTGTCGGTGTTCTTGGCTTCGAGAATAAAGCGCGTATGGGGCAGAAATCCCCAGCCGTTCAGCAAGGGCTGTGAAACGCTGACACCCAGGGTCGATGTGAGAGCGGGATTGAAAAGGTTCTCCGATGGAGAAGATGAGTTCCTGTCGTTCAGCAGCTCGACATTAATGGTGGTGCCGCTGTGGAGTTCTTGTGTGTAGTTGACGTTAAACTGCGTATCGTGAATCGCCTCCGTGACAGCTCCAGAGCCGGTGCCAATGCCGCTGGACAGAGGATTAAGCACCGTCTCGGACGTATCGCTTATGCTGGTGGTCTCGGCGATTACCGGATCAAAGCTGCCGCCTCCGCCCCCGCCGATAACAAAGGAACCAAGCGGAGTGCCGCCGCCTTCGGCGTTTAGAAGATTGGTCTGATCAATCCACGGGATGTATTCGGCAACTGCGATGTCGAGGTCGTTGTGCAGGGCTAGGGCAATGGCGTCCTGTAGGCTGAGCTCAAGCTTGCCATCGTGAATCAAATCGTAGATCGAAGGAGCGTTGGCCAAATCGGGTTGAGGGACATTCTGGCGGGTGTACGGAGCCAAGATATTGGGGAGCGACCGCTTGCCTTTGCTGTAGTCGCGTGCCAGGAGGAGATTAGTATACGGAATGGACGCGTTCTGAGCTGCAGTCCCTTGTGTCTGAGGTGAGCTCTGCTGTGGTGTTGGCGCTTGGGCAAGTGCGGGAGCGCCGATAGCCAGTGAAGCAACAAGATAAAGAGCAACAACCATCCGAATCAGCCTTCCTGTCATATGCCTTATCCCCTTTCACCTGCTTCAAAATATGCCTGTTTATATCTCAAATCAGGCATAGAGCTACGTATGTCGAATAAATGGTTCGACCATCTCGATGCAAGATAGAAGCCAATCGTATCTCGTTGCAATTAAAGGGCTAATCTGCGATTCCCGTGCGGTTATTGTCCGCAAACGGACGCTGTAAACCAGGAATGAACACAAACGTCGAATGCCCCGCTGAATTGGGCGCCTCATCTATGTCGAATCAGAGGATTCAAACGGGACGCATCATGGAGAGGAAACGCACGCATAGGGGCGTAGGGTAGGAAGGCACAATCACGTCATAGACGAATCCCCGGGAGAGAAGTGCAGGCCGTTCAGGTTATCTCCGGCAAAGCCGAGGCAAAGCCAATTCGCTGAGCCGGAGTCAAACTGGGGCGCGGTTGGTACGAGGGTTGAGGGCTGGGCAGGGGATCGGGCTGCGATCGATCTACCTGTGATGTCCGCCACCATGACTGCCGCCACCATGACTCCCACCGCCGCCATGGCTGCTGCCTCCGCCGCCACCTCGATATCCGCTTCCACCACCGCTCGATCTGTACGTTCCGCCGCCGCGAGATGAGTATCCACCGCTCGACCGGCCATAATTTCCACCGTAGCTTCTATTTCCGCTATAGGAACGCTGGTTCACGACGGGCTGGCGCATATTCAACTGCGGCCGCGAGGAATAGTTCCCGTAGCCACCGTCGCGGGAACCTCCCCAAGCCGATGGTCCGCGCCCTGAGTTGCTGCGCGGAGAACTGTTGCGGGCTGGCTGCTGCCCTCGGCCGTTGTTGCTGGGCGGCGTGAACTGATGCCAAGGATTGCTGCCGCCGCGCGAGGAGTTACCTTGCTGGCCGCCGCGTTGCATTGCCGGGCGATTTGACGTGTTGCCTTGTACTTGGTTGCGGCTGTTGCCATTCTCGCTAAAGCTATGCCAGCCGTTGTTGCCGCCTTGCCCAGTCGCTCCGCCGTTGCCGCGGAATCCCTGGTTTGCTCCGCCGCGCTGCGAGAAGCTGTTCTGGCCGCCGCGAGAGCTATCGATCATGTGCTGTTGCGCCGAGGCTTCCTGACTGAATGAGCGCTGAGCAACAGAGGCACGGCTCTGCGAGAAGAAGTGTTGATTGTTCGCGCTGGCCGTGCGGGCGATTCCCGGCGATACGTGATTCTCAACGCGTCCGAGGCTCTGACGATTCGGAGTAGCGGGCAATCGTCCGGTCATGAAGTTCGCATTATGGAACTCTTGGGCCGTCATTCCGCGCTGGAAATTCCCAACGCCGTGGCCGAACTGATCGCTGCGAATCGACGAGACGCCAGCACGGATGCGAGCGTCGGTGCCAAACCGACCGATGTTCGAGAAGCCATTGCGTCCGCGGTAGAGAGGACCGAAGCCGCCGTGACCGAAGCCACCATGGAGGCCCACAAAACCAACGAAGCCTACGCGGCTTACTCCCCAACCCCACCACGGATGGAAGAAATCACCGGGGCCGCAGGGCAGCCAGCCGAAATGACCGAAACCAAAGCCGAAGCCGAAACCGGCGCCCCAGCCAAAGAATGACACGTAAGCAGGAGACCAGACAGGATAGTAGCCAAAGCCGCCGTACACTCCGACGGGTCCAGGCCACCACGCCCAGTTACCGCCATAAACGAACCAGCGGCCATAGTGGTAAGGAGCCCAGCCCCATGGCTCGTAAGAAACCCACGTCCAACCGTAATATGGCTCCCAGTCCCAAGTGCCGTCGCGATAAGGCGCCCAGCCAGAGTCCTGATTGGGAACCCAAACCTGCCCGTAATCCGGAACGTTTTCCCAATGGCCGTAAGAATCGAGGTCTTGGGAGCCGGTGTAGTAGCGATCAGTGTGTTGCCAACTCTGAGCGTTCGCAATGGTGTGGTCGCGGTTGTCGTTCCATCGATCGAAGTCATCCGGGCCCGCCGCATTGCTGGTCTGATATTGCGGATTGTCCGTGCCCTGGATGGTGATGAGCTGGCCGCTTTCGACGCGCGTGCTGCCCTGCGGCTCGGCGACTTCCGCTTGGCCGTCACGTACCGTCACCTGCGTTTGAGAATCGTTGACGATTTCAATGCGGTATTCGCCTTGGCGTAAAGGGTGAACTGCGGAGTTCGGAGTGTCGATTTCTGCATCCGCCTGGCTATTCGGCAGGACGCTGTAGCTCGCCAAACCTTGGCCAAGCTGGACCTGAATTTGATCTTTTGTGAGATTGGTGATTTTCACCGTGGAATTCTGGTCCAGGCGAATAATGTTGGCGTAGTCGAGCTGCACTTCAGCCCGCGAGCCGTCGCCTGTGGAGACGCGATCGCCAGCTTCCAACGGCGTATTCAGTGTTGCCGCAATCCAGTCTCCTGAATCGCCGCGCTGAACGGAGACATTCCCCTTGATGAAACTCACGCGTGCGACGGTAGGCTGCGTTTGCGTATTCTGATCGCCTTGGTCAGCCGTTGCGTTTTGGTCGGGTACCGGCGCGCCCTGATTGGGAACTGCCTGGCCCGGAGGGGGAGCGGCTTGCTCTTGAGTGCTCTGGACCGGTGGAGGCGGCGGAGGATTTTGATCCTGTGCGCGCAGTGCCGGACTGACCATGGTCATCGAGAAGAGGGCCATTACTGCGAGTCCCAAATATCGTTTCATCGCTCACCTCCCGCCACGTCTTCGGCGGACGAGAATCTAATAATTCCGCAGGTACAAATAGCAAGATGCATGCCAAGAGGCCAATTTTTGGATCATTTTCGTTAAGCTGTTTATTTATAAGCATGTAGATTGACGCTCAAGGGGTCATAGCGTCGATTGAATGGGCAGACGGTGGTGGTTTTCAAGCAGCCCTGGTTGATTTCAGCCAGAGGAGAACTCTGGTAGCTGGCTAGCGTAGGATACCATGTCGTATGTTGGTGAGCGTGCCGCAAACACAATCGTCAATATACGTACGGATGCGTATGGTGAAGGCTAACTGTCCGCATCCGCATCTGCCGAGTCGGCTAGGCCCATCTGGGACAGACGGTAACGGAGCGCGTTGCGGGAGAGCCCAAGGGCCCGGGCCGCCTGGCTTTTGTTGCCGTTGGCGCGGCGCAGAGCCTCGCGGATGATCTCCTGCTCCCATTGATCGAGAGTCACTCCTTCCGGGAGGACTGCCGCGGCAGCGGAGTCTGCGGACGGCCTGGGTTCGTCGAGATGGATGTCGGCAGCGCCAAGGACTGGGCCCTTTGCGAAAGTGATGGCGCGCTCGAGGACGTTTTCGAGTTCGCGGACATTGCCGGGCCAATGGAACTGCATGAGAAGCTCGACAGCGTCAGGCGCGATGCCAGTGATGTTTTTTCCGGAAGCCTGAGCAAAACGCTGAAGGAAGAAGTCCACCAGGCCGGGTATGTCCTCTTTGTGCTCGCGCAGCGGGGGAATGTCGATGGCGACTACATTGAGACGGTAGTAAAGGTCTTGGCGAAACGTGCCTTCTTCGAGCGCCGCGCGAAGGTCGCGATTCGTGGCGGCGATCAAGCGCACGTCGACTTTCAGGGTTTTCGTCCCGCCCAGGCGCTCGAATTCCCGCTCCTGGATGACGCGCAGAAGCTTCACTTGAATGGCGGGCGGAACGTCGCCGATTTCGTCCAGGAAAAGCGTTCCCTTGTCGGCCAGTTCGAATTTTCCAGGCTTGGCGGATGTGGCGCCGGAAAACGCGCCCTTTTCGTAACCGAAGAGCTCGCTTTCGAGAAGATTTTCAGGGATGGCGGTGCTGTTGATCTTCAGGAATGGCCCGGAAGAACGGCTGGAATGCTCGTGAATGGCGCGTGCAATGAGGTCTTTGCCGACGCCGCTTTCGCCGCCAAGAAGCACGGTGGAGTTGGTGGGCGCCACGCGCTCGACCAGTGCGAGGATGTTCTGCATTTTTTCGCTCTTGGCGATGACGTTGCCATATTCGTAGCGGCGTCCGAGGGCTTCGCGAAGCGAACGGTTTTCTTCACGCAAATTGCGGGCATCGAGCTCCTTGCGAATGACCAGGACCATTTCGGCGAGGGAAAACGGCTTCAGAACATAATCATTGGCGCCGAACTTCATGGCTTCGACGGCCGATTCGACCGAACCATAGGCCGTCATGATCACCACGGGAAGCGTGGCGTTGACGCGCTTGATGGCTTGCAGGAATTCCAAGCCGTTCATTCCGGGGAGCTTGAAATCGGTGACTACCAGGTCGATTTTTTCTGCATTCAGAAGCTTCAGGCCGGATTCGGCGTCGCCTGCGGCGTGCGTGGTGAATCCCTGATCGGCGAGATTCATTTCCAGCAGGCGGCGCATCTTCGGCTCGTCTTCGACAATCAGAATGGAAGGCATCAGGTTCCGGTTATGCGTTACGCATTCTATTATGCCGCAGCTGCAGGCAGAAAGACGCGGAAGCAAGCGCCCATGCCAGCGCGAGAGATCAGTTGAATCGAGCCGCCGTGATCATCAACGATCTTAGCGACAATGGAAAGGCCCAGGCCTACACCGGTTTTCTTGGAGCTGACGAAGGGATTAAAGATTTGCTCGCGCAGCTCGTCGGGAACGCCGGGGCCAGAGTCTTGAATTTCCACGGCGACGCCGGGGAGCCCGTTGGTTGAATCGCGCGAAATAGCGATGGTTATTTTCGGCGTGCTTGGGGCCGAGTTTCGCTCGGCATTTTTGGGGTCATTTTCAGGGCTCATCGCTTCATGGGCGTTGAGAATCAGGTTGACGAAGACCTGTTCGCACATTTGCTCGTCGGCGAGGACGGGCGGCAAACCCGTGGCGATTTGCCGCTCAATGGAAACGTGCAATTCCGGATAGCGATGATGAGCGATCTCCAGAGCGCGGTCGACAACTTGGCGGATGTCCACAGGCTTCAATTCCAGCCGCGAAGGACGGGCAAAATCGAGGAACCGCGAAACCAATCCGTTCAGACGGTTCACTTCCGTGGAAATGTAGGTGGAAAGTTCGGCCGCGGCCGGCTGTGATGCACCGAATTTCTGATTGAGCATTTCGGCGGCGCCCTTGATGATGCCGAGAGGATTGCGGATCTCGTGGGCGAGGCCCGCAGAGAGTTGGCCGAGAGCTGCGAGGCGTTCAGCGCGGCGAGCTTCGGCCTGGGCGCGCTGGAGCTGGCGATTGGAATCGGCGAGCGTCTCGGAGAGGCTCTGATAGCGTGCGACCTGTCGCCGGTTTTCGCTGGCGAAGCGATTGACCAGAATTGCGGCCAGGAAAAAGAAGAGAATGCGGATGCCCAGCAGCTCGTAACTCTCGGGCGTGATTTCGAATTCGATACGAGCGGGGATCAGGTAGGAACAATAGGCGAGGGAGGCGAGGGCCGTCCAGCCCAGCGTGGCCACGGGACCGAAATAAATCGCGGCAGTCATGACAGGCAAGAAATAAATGGGCCAGTATTCGCTGTTGATGCCAGCGCTGTTGATTCCAGCTTCGCCGGTGTGACCGAGAAGAAGCGTAGCGAGAAGGATTTTGATGAGGACGCTGTAGTTGCGGCCACGCTTGGGGAGCCAAACAATCAAGCGTCCTTCAATGAAGACCTGAAAAACACCGATGGCGAGCAAAATGAAATATTTGTGCACTTCGGTGAAGGGTGGCAGGACGGCGAGTCCGGCGAGGAAAACGAGGCCGAGAACGTCCAGCCAGCGGGATTTTTCGCGTTGCGCGACTTCGTTGTTTGCGGGCATGGCGCGGACGCCCTGAATGTAACACGATTCTAAAAATTGGAGCCGGTGCAGAAAGACTAAGGACCAAATGTAAAGAAGCGCCAGCCACTTACCTGCCGTTTACGGACCAGTCGCAATTATTCGCAACGCAAGGCCACTATGGTATTGACACGCATCGCGCCCGCGCGGGAATGTATTCCCGCTGAGACGTTCAAGCAACTTGGCGTTCGAGATGGAAACGCAGTTCATCGTCGAGTTCGCCATCCATGGCGCGCCTGTGAAATAAGGAACGCGCCCGCAGAAAAAATTTCGTCACGCCGCGAGGAATATTCGTCGCCGCTTTCGCTCTTGCTTTCGACTTCGGATGGTCAACTTTCAACTCTCGTCACTCGTACCGCAGCGCATCCATGGGATCGGCCTGCATGGCGCGCCGCGCCGGGATGTAACATGCGAGCAGCGCGACGCCCACGAGAAGAGCGGTCGCGATAGCAAACGTCAAAGGATCATTTGCGTCGATCCCATAGAGTTGGCTCTTCAGTAAACGCGTGAGCATGAGGCCGCCCGCGACGCCGATCGCGGCCCCCGAAAGCGCCAGCCTTGCTCCCTGTCCGAGGATGAGCCGCAGAACATCTCCGCGCTGAGCCCCCAGCGCCATACGTATGCCGATTTCGTTTCTGCGCTGCGCGGTGACATAAGCCATGACGCCGTAAATTCCGATGCATGCGAGGATCACGGCCAGCGCCGCGAAAACTCCGAGGAGCAGAGTGGTGAATCGCGAACGAGCGACTGAATCGGAAATCAGCTGATCCATCGTCGCAATGTTCGAAATGGGTTGGTCCTTATCCATGCTCTGGACGATCTGGCGTGCAGGGGACACTAGCGCAAGAGGATTCGTTCCTGTGCGAACGACAGCGGTCATTTGTGAATAGGCCAATTCCGGATAGGGCCAATAGATGGTGGGCCACGGTGCAGCGCTCAAGTCCGCCCCATGAACATCACCTACTACTCCCACAATTTCGCTCGGCACGTTCGTATCCTTCATGTCGACGGTGATTTTTTGGCCGATTGGATTTACGCCAGAGAGATATTTCCGGGCAAACGTGTCATTGACGATGACGACGTGCTTTTCCGCGGCGAGTTCCGCGAGAGAAAAGTCCCGTCCCTGCTTAAGAGGGATCCCCATGGTGGGGAAGTAATCGAACCCCACCACGCGAACGGCGGTGTCAGGCCTCTTGGCCTCGGGCAAGGCTTCTTGGCCGGGCAGGGTCACGTCGGTCGCGACTCCCTCGTTCTGCAGTCCGTTAAACGGCGCGAGGCTCTCCATGCTGACGGAGCGAACGCCAGGAAGATGGCTGAGCTTGTCCAGAAGCTCATGATAGAAAGCGATACGTGCGGAATCGTTCTTGTATTTTTTATCTGGAAGCGAAAGCTTGAAGGTCAGGAGACGGTCCGCGTCGAATCCGGGATTGACGTGAGTAAGCCGAGAGAAGCTTTCGATGAGCAGTCCAGAGCCAGCAAGCAATACGAGTGCAAGCGCAATTTCCGTGACCACCAACGCGCCATGGATTGCACGGTTCCGGCGGTTTAGCGAAGACCCGCGGCCGCCCTCCTGGAGTGAGGCGGCAATTTCCGAATGCGCGGCGGCATACGAAGGCAAGAGCCCAAAAAGGATTCCCGAGAGCAACGTCGCTCCAACAGCGAAGGCCAGCACGCGAAAATCAACGGGAGCAGAGGAAAGATTGAGCAGCTTTTGCGGAGTTGAATGGAGCAAAGCGTCCGTACCCCAAATGGCCAGAAAGACGCCCAACGCTCCGCCCAAGAAGGCGAGCAGGACACTTTCCGCCAACAACTGGCGCGCAATTCGCCAGCGGCCCGCGCCCAAGGCCGCACGCACAGCCATTTCTCTCTTGCGGCCCGCCGCGCGGGAAAGAAACAAGCTCGCAACATTCGCGCAGGCGATGAGAAGAACAAATCCAACCGCGCCGAGCAGAATCAGAAGTGCGGGACGAACGGCACCGGAAACCTCTTCTCGTATCGGAACTGCGTCCACGTCCCAACCGCCATTGTATTCGGGATACTTCGCGGCGAGACGCGCGGCTATCACGCTCATTTGCGTTTGCGCCTGGACGACAGAGACACCGGTCTTGAGGCGCGCGACAACCGTTAAGAAACGCCCGACCTTGGTCCGGTCGCTATACTTAGGCAGAAAGACAAATGGAACCCAAAGCTGCGCGTGCTCGTCCGTAAGAGAGCCTTCCGCGATGAAAGGGTCAAAATTTGCGGGCGCAACGCCGATTACCGTATAAGCAGCACCGTCCAGTTCGATAGAGCCGCCAACGATGGAGGGATTTGCAGCATAGCGCTCCTTCCAGAGGCCGCAACTCAGCACGGCGACATGATCGTTTCCAGCGGTTCCGTTTATGGGCAAGAATGCGTGGCCCAGAATTGGCTTTATGCCGAGAACATCGAAGAAATTTGCCGACGTTAACTGAGCGGTGACCACTTGGGGGCCACTGCCACCGGTTAAATTCGCGCGGTCATCGCCGAAATACGCCATGCTATCGAAGGCGTGATTTTGCTTCTCCCAATCGAGAAAATTGGCAGGTGAGACGACGTTGTGTTTTTCTCCCAATGCCACATCGTCTTCCCAAACCATGACCAACTGATTTGAATTGCGGTAGGGCAGCGGACGGAGCAGAAGCGCGTCGACGATGGAAAAGATGGCAGTGTTGGCTCCGATGCCGAGCGCAAGAGTGAGCACGGCGACAACTGTAAAGCCCGGCGATTTACGCAGCATGCGCAGGCCGTACCGAACGTCTTGCGCCAGATCTTGCAGCCAATTCACTTTGCGCATGTCGCGGCACTCCTCTTTTAGTTCTTCCACTCCGCCGAATTCGCGCAGTGCTGCGCGACGAGCCTCTACAACCGGCATCCCTGCGGCAATGTTGGCGGAGATTTGGCGTTCCAGATGGAAACGCAATTCGGCGTCCAGCTCACCATCCGCGGCGCGCCTGTAAAATAAGGAACGCACACGCAGCAAAAGTTTCGTCAGCCAGCGCATAGGTTCACTCGTAACGCAACGCCACCATCGGATCGACCTTCATCGCGCGCCGCGCCGGGATGTAGCACGCAAGCAGCGCAATCAACCCGAGAATCAATGTGACGGCTGCATAGGTCGCCGGGTCCGCAGGATTGACTCCTACCAGAAAATTGGCAATCAGGCGTGCGGCGGCAAACGCCCCGGCACATCCGAGAATCGAGCCACCGGCGACAATGAGCAGGCCGTGGCCCAAGATCATTTTCAGAATTTGTCCGCGTTGCGCGCCGAGCGCGAGGCGGATGCCAATTTCGTGTGTGCGCTGGCTGACCAAGTAGGAAATAACGCCGTAAACTCCGACAATGGCAAGAATCAGGCCCAGAAATCCTAACGATGCGGCAATCGCAGCGCCGAATTGAAAGAGCAGAAAGGCGGAAAGAGTATCCAGGCTTTCCGTCATGGTTTGAACGTTGAAAAGGGGCAATGCAGGCGCAAGGCCGCGCACGATACCCTCCGCGTCGTGAATCACCGCGTCGGGCGGCGCCGCGCTGCGAATCTGGAGGACTTGCAACGGGCTCAAATCGTAGTCTTGCGCGAGCGGGAGATAAAAGTACGGGTCGATGGGTCCAGTGAGGCTGGCGGAACGGCTGTTTTTGGCTACACCGATGACTTCGTAGGTCGGATTCGTTGCGCCGCTTACCTTTGCGAAGTGCTCGCCGATGGGATTCCGGCCAGGCCAATAGCGCCGAGCAAACGCTTCGTTCACGATGGCGACATACAACGATCCCTTGACGTCGGCCTTGGAGAAACCGCGGCCGCGCAGGACAGGAATTCGCATGGTGTCAAAAAGACCCGGCGAAACCACGCTGTAAGAAACTAAGGGCAATCCACTGCCGGGCGGATTTTGGTACTCTGAGATTTTCACGTAGTCGTTATAGAAGTAATCGCTCATAGGAGTACTGGAAGCCAGTGCGGCCGACTGTACCCCGGGGAGGGCGCTCACGCGGTCCAGCAGGGATTTGTAAAATGCGAGTCCTTGTGTTTCGCCATACCCAACTTCGGAGGGGTCCATCGTGAGGTTGACGACATTGTGGGGATCGAAACCGAGGTCCGTGTGCTGCACGTTCGCGAGGCTCTCGCTGAACAGCGCGGCAATCACCAATAGCATCAGCGATCCCGCGACCTGAAGCACGACCAGACTGCCACGCAACCGGTTCTTCCCTCTGGTCACGCTGCGGCTCGATTCGTGCAATACGTCGTTAAGCCGGCCGTGGCAAGTACGCAGGGCAGGAAAAAGCCCAACGAAGATACCGGTTACCAAAACAGCGGAGAGACCGTAGGCGAATATCCGCCAGTCAAGTCCGAAGTCCAGATGAACAGGGACAGCCATGTGCAGTTGTATCGAAGCGATTGCATAGCTGCCCCATAGCCCTAGAAGCATTCCAGCGATACCGCCCAAGCACGCCAATAGGACGCTTTCGGTAAGCAGTTGGCGAATCAAACGGCTGCGCCCGGCGCCGAGAGCGGCACGCACGGCCATTTCGCGTTCACGCGCTGTCGCGCGAACCAAAAGAATATTCGCAATATTGGCGCATGCCAGCAACAGGACCAGTGCCACCAGTGCAAGAAACAATCCGGCGGCTTTAACCAATGTGCCGGATGTTCCCGGGTCAGGACGCGCGAACCGTTCTCTGTAAACGCTAAGCGCCATGCCCTTGTCGGTGTCGGGATATTCCGCGGAGAGGCGGTGAGCAACGACGTTCAGCGCGGCGATGGCAATCGGCAGGCTAATTCCCGGTTTCAATCGGCCCAGCGTGTGGAGGTTTTGCAGGAAGCGGTTGACCATCAGATCTTTTGGCCAGCCGATCTCGTAGGTGGTGATCATGTTGAAGGGCACGTAACCCTGTACCCCTGCCAGCGGCTCCACGCCGTAAAATCCCGGAGGCGCAACTCCGATCACGGTGATGGGATGGCCGTTGAACAGCACGCTCTTGCCCACAACGCTTGGGTCGCCTCCAAAGCGTGTTTTCCAGTAGGAATACGAGAGAACCAAAATCGAATCAGCGCCGGAAGTTCGGCCTTCGGAAGGGAGGATGAGCCGCCCCAGATACGGTTTGACGCCGAGCATCGAAAAATAATTGCCGGTGACGTAGTTGGTCAAGATGCGATCGGCTTTGCCGTTGCGACTTAAGCCATCGAAAACGACCGTGTAGCCGAGCATGTCGGAAAAGGAGCTTGTCGTTTGTGCGCGAATATCTTGAAGGTCGGGCAAGGAGAATTGGTCATTCAAGGGGCCTTGCCCCTGCCGGAAACCGAGGACCGTGAGCTGATCGGGGTTTTTCACAGGCAGCGGGCGTAGGAGCAACGAGTCAACTACGCTGAAGATGGCTGTATTGGCCCCGATGCCGAGAGCCAATGTGAGCACAGCAATCGCCGTGAACCCTGGCGATTTGCGCAGCATGCGCAGGCCGTACCGAACGTCTTGCGCCAGATCTTGCAGCCAATTCACTTTGCGCGTGTCGCGGCACTCCTCTTTCAGTTCTTCCACTCCGCCGAATTCGCGTAGCGCAGCGCGACGAGCTTCTGCGGAAGGCATGCCTGCGGAGATATTTGCTGCCACTTGCTGTTCGAGATGGAAACGCAATTCGCTGTCGAGTTCGCCGTCGGTCGCCTGCCTTCGAAATAACGAACGGAAGCGCAGCGAAAGTTTCGTCAGCCAGCGCATGATAGTCTCCCTAGCTTTGCGCCGCGTCTAAGACCAGACCAATGGCCGAGGACAGGCGCTTCCAGTTGGCTTGTTCTTTCTCCAGATACTTCCGGCCCGCGCGCGTCAGCGAATAGAACTTGGCGCGCCGATTATTTTCCGAATCGCCCCATTCGGCGCGGATCCAGCCTTGCTGTTCCAGCCGATGGAGCGCCGGATACAGCGCGCCTTGGCGCACTTGCAGCGCATTTTTCGAAACGAATTGGATGCGCTGCGCGATGCCCCATCCGTGCATGGGCTCGAGCGCGATCGTTCTCAGGATGAGCAGATCAAGCGTCCCTTGCACCAGGTCAGTTGGTTTTCCCACGAATCCTCCCCTCAATAATCGACAAGAATGCACATCTCTCCTGTCAATAGTCAAGGGGAAACGCTATGGGCTTTTGGGTGCCTGCTGCGCCTTACGGAATCGGCACGGCGGCGCTTTTGTCCGGGAAGTGTTTTTCGTACCACGCGATGGAGCGATCCATGTCGTCGATCTGATGCTTCACTTCGCGAATGCCGTGCCCTTCGCGAGGATACATGACGAATTCCGTTTCAACGCCGACGTCCTTAAGCGCGACGTACATCTGCTCGGCATCTGGAATCGGAACGTCGGGATCGTTCGCGCCGTGCATGATGAGCGTCGGCGTGGCGACTTGCGCTACGTAGCGCAGAGCGGAGCGCTTCCACATAATGTCCATCAGATCGTCCTGATGCGGCAGTTCGCCGAATTCCATTTGCTCATACTGGTTGTAGTAAGTCAGGTAGTTGTAGCTGATCAGATTGGTAATTCCTGCCGTGGGAATCGCGGCTTTGAATTCGCGCGTCTGCGTGATCAGCCAGTATGTGAGCTGGCCTCCGTAACTGACGCCTTCGATTCCCATTTGTTCGGGATCAATCCACGGATAGCGCCGAATCGCCGCGCTGACGCCGTAGAGCACGTCCTGTCCTTCATCGCCATCCTGGTCGCCGAAAACGGCATCCGCAAACGCTTGTCCGTAGCCCGTTGACCCGCGATAGTTCACATGCAGCACGGCCCAGCCGCGCGCGGCAAAAACCTGATCGCGAAAACTGAACGCCGGGCCATTTTGTCCATGCGGACCGCCATGAATGTTGACGATCAGCGGATGTTTCGAGCCGGGTGTCAGGCCCGCGGGCTTAACCAAAAAGGCTTCCACGTTGTACTTGTTGTCGTTGCTAACAAAATAGAACGACTCAACCTCGCCGAGCGTCTTGCCCTGCAGAATGTCGGCGTTGAGTTCTGTGAGCTGCTTCGGTGAATCGCCCCTCTTGACGAAAAGTTCACCCATATCCTGCGGACTTGTGAAGGAATAGGCGATTCCGCCGGACTTGCCGACGGAAAACGATCCCACCGAGCCTCGGTCGCCCACAATCGTTTCCGGTTCGCTGCCTCTGGCGAGCATCTCTTCCAAGTGATTGCTCCCTTGATCCTGCACCGTGAAGAAAAGCGACTGGCTGTCCCCGGACCATACCGGCGCGCCTTGCCGCCCGTCCACCATGGACGCAAGTTCGTGGCGATTGCTACCGTCGCCATCCATGATCCACACGTGCGTGTCTTCCATGGTCGTTTCACGATCCGTCAGTCCGCGTTTCGTCGAAAGAAACGCGATTTTCTTTCCGTCGGGCGACCACACGGGACGATATTGCGTGGTCTCTATGGTGGTGAGCTGGCGAATCGATCCATCCGAGGGGCTCACCGCGTAAATGTTGTAATGGAAGAATTGATCCGCGTAAGGTGAACGGTCTGAGCAAAAAAGAATTCCCGATCCATCCGGCGACCAGTCAATCGAGTGCTCATAGTAATCGCCGCTCGTGAGTTGCCGAACCTGCTTGCTCGCAACATCAACAATGAAAATGTGCAGCCGGCGATTGTCATTCCACGGATGAATGCCTTCGCCGGCCGTCGGCCTCCACAAATAGCGCGTGAACACCATGGGATCGCCGCTCGCGTCGGTTGTTTCCGGGCCGGGGGTAGCAGAAACAAACGCGATCTGCTTGCCGTCGGGCGACCACGAAACATCATTTCCCTGGCCGGGTATCGGCGCGTTGGTGCCTTCTGCCTCGGCCAGAAAAGTTGCGTCCGACCCATCGGGATGCACGACGCACAATCCATCCTTGCCCTGCGCTTGGCCTGAGTAGGCGATCCAGCGGCCATCGGGAGACCACACCGGATTGCCGTTCACCGAATCAGCGTCGCCGACGCGCACAGGACTGCTGCCAGCCACGCCGATGACCCAAAGCTGTGGATACGGACGCCCCGGTTTGTCGTAATTAAGCACTGTATATGCGATTTTCGAACCGTCTGGCGAAATGGCCACTTGTGCCACGTCATGAAAGCGGGTCAGGTCGCTGCTCTGCAG
>JBAQYT010000026.1:0-31390 GCA_049787175.1 Candidatus Acidiferrales bacterium
CCTCCTGCGCCCAAGGCAGGCGCGCTACCAGGCTGCGCTACGCCCCGACATGAAGTGCTCTTTGATTCTAGTGCACTTTCCAACGTGCTGCCACTCCCATCCGTCGTCTTAGGTCCCCCAGCGTGCAACTACCAGTGACTTTAAGGGAATTGTGAATGGGCCGGCCAAGAAGTTTACGTCAACAGTGAATTCTGCCCGGGTCGACGACAGGATATGGCATTTGCAATTTGTTCCAAGTCCTCCAAAAAAAACTCCGGCGCGTGCCGATAACTCTCATGAGGTTCTTCATCTCTGTGGTGCGGGATCTTCAGACTGCACTCCTGCTTACGCTGCAATTCAACGGTCCATCTCTCGCAAGCTACGACGACCGAGGACACTCGTCATGGTTTCTTCGCATAACTGCATAGGGAATGCCCAGTTTAAAAACGCAGATCGAATTTGCCTCTATTTATGACCAGCGAGCAAAGCTCGCTACTCACAGGAGGGAATGCTACGAGTGCCAGTTCGGCACAGACGCCGGCGCCACAGGTACCGCAGATGCACTCACGTCACCGGGCCAACTGCCGCATCGGATCGCGCTATCACCAATTGCCCAGTCCTTGCGACTTCTCAAATAGGAACCACAGCGACAGGGAGTCCCATTTCGGTCGGAATGCACGGCGCAGCATGTCCCCCATCCTTCTTGTTTTCACTGGGAACTCTGAATAGGGGCCAATTGGAGACCAAAGCGCTCAAGGAATTGATCGCTCAGTTTTCCACCGATGTGGAGTCGCCAAAAATGAGTTCGTCACAGAAACTGCACGTTAATTCCGCAAGCGTTGCAGTCGTTGCATCTGTGCACGAGAAATCTGTGTCTATTGCCGAGCCAGAAACACTAGACGCAGTACCTGTGCAACCTATTGTGAGTTCACTGCCGGGCGGCATCAAAGCGGAGGAGATCACACGAATCGCGCACGATTTCAATAATCTTCTCACCTTGGTTCTTGGTTATGGCGAAACGATTCTCATCAGCCTGCCCGACAATCGTCGAGTGTGCCAATACGCCACCCACATTTGCAACGCCGCGCGCGAGGGTGCTCGATTGTCTGCGAGCCTCTCGGCGCTTGTACAACGCAAATCGCCGCAGCCCTAGTTCCTCCTACTTCGCCGCGCTCGTTCCGATTGGCGACTGCCTACCGCCGTTCGCTCAATGGTGGCCCATGGTACTTGCACGTCTGGTGGGCTTCGCGAACTGCTTCGAGTTCTTAGGCCGGCTAACACCTGCGCACAGGTGTACGACCACTCCTTCGTTTTGCATTGGCTAGAACGCCCTTATCGGAATCCTACCAGCGGCGATTTGAAAGAAGCATTCGCCTTCCTATCCATCGATAACAGTAGCAGTTGTCGATGCGACGCTCGTATCTATCAGTGGCTGTCTCAGTTTGCGGTTGTAGTGAATCAACTGTTTCATGGATCGGTATCACTATCACATGCTTTTGCTGAATGTAGGCGTGTGCCTACTTGACACAATGCTATGCCGATGCTAGCTTTCAGCCTGAAGCTATGAAACATTCGTTTCATTATGAGAGTGTCGAGCTGCTGCTGATCGGCGCCAGTTAAGGCTAGCCTAGATTCTTTGTTGAGTCGAATGGGTTGTTCAAAAGTTTGGAGTTCCTTCTTTGTCTGCCTGAATGCCACAGCTCCATGGTTAAGGGTCACCAGTCGGATGAGGCATTTTCGGCGATAGGTAGCATTTTATTTCAAGCGGGGAACCAATGAAGCATAAGCTTGCAGTCGTCTTGATACTCATCATCGCGACCGTAAGTCTTGCAACTCCATTGCCCGACAATCAGAAAAATCAAAGTCAGCCTTATCTGAACGGGGCTTTGTCGGCGGCGCGCTGGATCGAGAGTACATCAGTAACGACGAGCAGCGGAGTTGTCTGGCCGGGCGACCCAACCGACCCCAAATCTGTTAACACCTCCCTCTATGCAGGCACGCCGGGCCCTATCCTTTTTTTTCTGGAACTTTATCGCTATACCGGGGAAACAGAATTTCTTCAGCAAGCGAAGTCCGGCGCTGATGCCCTCGCCGCTTCGCTTGCCGCAGGTCAGCCAACGGGTCTATACGAAGGCCTCGCCGGCGATGGCTTCACTCTCGGTGAGGCGTATCTGATCACCCATGACCAGAAATACAAGGCCGCCGCGCTTCAGTGCGTGGAATGGCTGAAACAGAGTGCGAAAAGGGCTGGAAATGGCATCGAATGGAACGACACGACCGACGTGATCGCCGGTGGCAGCGGCACGGGACTCTTCCTGCTGTGGGCCGCCGATAAACTGCATGCACCTGGCGCGCGCCAGGTTGCTATCGAAGCAGGGAAGCATCTGATTGAACTGGGGAAGCCAACCGGTGACGACGGGACCCGCTGGCTCATGGACCCTACTTTTCCGCGCGAAATGCCCAATTTCTCTCACGGCACGGCGGGCGTCGCGTATTTTCTCGCCACCCTTTATCAGGAGACGAAGCAAAAGGAATTTTTGGACGCAGCGCTCAAAGGCGCGCACTACCTGATTTCGATCGCCGATAAGCAGGGCGGCATCTGCCTCATCTATCATGACGATACCCCCAATGGAAAATCGCTCTACTACCTCGGCTGGTGCCACGGTCCGGCGGGAACAGCGCGGCTGTTTTATCGGCTGTACCAGGACACGCAAGACCGCCAGTGGCTCGATTGGACCGAGCGCTCGGCACGGGCCCTCGTTGCCGAAGGAGCGCCAGGGAAAGTTGTCTCGCCCGGCGTGTGGCATAACATCAGTGCCTGTTGTGGCGTGACTGCTGAAGCGGAATTTTTCATGGATATGTACCAACTGACCAAGAAATTCAAATACTTGAGTCTTGCCAAGCAGGCCTCCGATCGCCTGCTGACGCTTGCCACCGATGATGAGCACGGTACACGCTGGGTGCAGGTAGAAACGCGCGTTCGGCCCGATGTGGCTATCGCTCAGACTGGGTACATGCAAGGCGCTTCAGGCGTGGGATTGTGGCTCCTGCACATGAGCGCGCTTTCGGCAGGAAAATCCGAACCGACCATGGCCTTTCCGGATAATCCATTTGCGTACTAACTACCATCGAAATTTCTTTAACGTGCCGTTCGCCGAGCAAGGCCAATCGCTTTTTCGGAAGAGCGTGCGAGAGGATTGGTGCGCATGACCGGCGTGCCCGTTTCCAGAGAGTTGTTGCGTAAAGCTTTAGAGGCTTTTCCGCGCTGCCCACTTTCGCACCTGCCGACTCCGCTGGAACCGCTCGAACGGCTTTCCGCCCGCTGTGGCGTCAATCTCTTCATCAAGCGTGACGATCAGACCGGACTGGCCTTTGGCGGGAACAAATCCCGCAAGCTCGATTTCCTTATGGCCGATGTTCTGGCGCAACGCGCCGATTCGGTTATCACTTGGGCCGGCGTGCAGTCGAATTGGTGCCGGCAACTTGCCGCCGCTTCCTGCAAGCTTGGCGTCCATCCGATATTGCTGCTCTTCACGCGGCCTCGCCTCCCTCGCGCGCTCGATGGAAATTTTCTTCTCGATTTGATTTGTGGCGCTGAGATACACCTTCTTGAGCTTGAATCCTCACGAAAATTGATGAGCCTTGACGGCGTCCAAGACTTGGTTGGATCGCTTGTTGAAAAGGAATCCCGCGCAGGCAGGAAGGCCTACGTCGCTCCGATAGGCGCCTCTCTAATCGAAGGCTCGATGCGCAAACCTCTGGGCGCTGTGGCCTACGTCAATGGCTTTCTGGAAATCCTGGAGCAGATGGAAGCGCGAAAGAGCCAAATTGATGCCGTCGTTTTCGCGACCGGCTCGGGAAGCACGCATGCTGGATTGTTCGTAGGCGCCCAGCTCCTTTCTCCGCACACTAAAATTGTAGGAATCAGTGTGTCGGATAGTCGGGACGACATGCTTCATTGCGTCCGGTCGATCGCTCAAGAGACATGGCGCGTGTTCGCCGGGACAGCGCGCGCGGGCGACTGTCACGAAGATGATCTAGTTGTTTTCGATCAATACCTTCAAGAAGGCTACGGAATTCCAAACCAGTCCACCATCGAGACGATTCGCCTGGTTGCGGGGGAAGAGGGCATCCTGCTCGATCCCGTCTATACCGGAAGAGCTCTCAACGGTTTGCTGGATTTAGTGAAGAAGGGCTATTTCAAGCCGGGCCAGAACGTTGTTTTCCTGCACACCGGCGGCATGCCGGCAATCTTCGCGTATCGCGAAGAGTTTCAGAAGTATCTTGCGCACGAAGGAACACGGAACAATCCGACTCGTACTCTCGTGTGAATCTGCAAAACAAACCAGCTGGTGCGGCTGCCGCGTGAGAGCTAAACCGTCTTATCCTTCGAATAGCACAGCCGTTCCAAATTGCATTCGATGCAACGCGGCTTGCGCGCCTGGCAAACTCGCCGTCCGTGCCAGATGATCTGGTGGGAGAAAAGAATCCAGCGCTCCTGCGGAATCACGCTCATCAAATCCTGCTCGATCTTCTTGGGGTCCGTGTTCTTCGTCAAATCCAGCCGCTTCGTCACCCGCTGCACGTGCGTATCGACTACCACGCCCGACGCAATCTGGTAGCCTGTTCCTAGCACCACGTTCGCTGTCTTGCGCGCCACGCCGGGCAGAGTCAGCAGCTCGTCCATCGTCTGCGGCACTTTGCTCGCGAATTCCTCGACAAGTTTCTTGCTGGCGCCGATTAGCGATTTTGTCTTGTTCCGGAAAAATCCTGTGGTTCGAATCTCCTGCTCCAATTCCGCCGGATTCGCATACGCCAGATGTTTCGCCGTCGGATATTTGCGGAAGAGCGCCGGCGTCACCATGTTCACGCGCGTGTCGGTGCACTGCGCGGAAAGAATTGTCGCCACCAGCAATTGAAATGGATCTCCGTGCTTCAAAGCGCAGGTTGCCGAAGGATAGGCCTCGTCCAGTTTCGAGAGAATCGCGCGAACACGCTTTGGATCTGTGCCGCGTCCCTTCGCGCTCTTTTTCCTTCTTTTCACTTTTGCGGGCATGGCAGGAGGGAAAATATAGCACACACACAATCAAACGTCCCTCAGTGGCCGCCGATAGAATCGCGCACCACGCCGTGCTGGTCGCCCCACGTATCCGTCATGTGGTTGCGAATCTCCCACAACTCCGGGAAAAACCGCACGCGCAGCCCCTCGTTCAGCAACTCCACAGCGCGGCCCTTCAGAGATTTCGCGCCCAGTCCAATCGTCCGCATGATCAATTGCATGTGCACCGCGCGGAATCTCTGAAAAAGCTCGTCGAATTCCGCCAGCGCCTCCGCCACAACATATGCGTCCGAATGCGTATATTCCGAATTGTAGATTTTTTCGATCGTCAGCCCATTTTTGTCTAAGTAGTGCGCCTTGAACGACTGCCAAAGCGGCGTGTGCATACGCAGCAGCGTCCGGAAGCCGGGCGATTCCTGCCCGCTGCCGTTTCCCAGGCGCAGCCGGATTTCCTGATACTCCTTGGGCGACATGGTTTCGAGCAGCGCCAATTCGTCGATCATCATCCGCTGCGCCGTGTGCACTCGCCGGAACAGCGTCAGCACGCGGTTGGTATCCTCTTTCTCCATGTAATCGTCGATGTCCAGCAGCGTGTAGCCGATCAGCTTCATCCACATCTCTTCGGCTTGATGCACGATTTGAAATTGCAGCTCGTCGCGGTTGCAAAATTCCTTGAAATCTTTTTGACACGAGAGCAGCGCTTTCGTGTTCAGGTAAATTTCATAGTCGAGCGTGCCTTCACCGTTCATGATCGAGTAAAAGAACTCCCGATCCATCGTCACTCCTCCGATTGCGGAAATTCCCAGACCTTCTGCGCTCATCTTATCGCAAAACGCCCGCATGCCACGGCGGAGATTCTCGCGGGCCGTTCGCCGATGCCCTCCGCCCTCATGCGCCGCTCTCGCACAAACCTGTTTCCGCGGCGGGAACATCTCACAATTTGTTCTTGTTTAGAGTCGCGACTCCGTCTGTGAACACGGCAGGTGGGCTGTCAGACGGCTAAATCCCCCGGGATGGGGAGTGGTGCACCCGCGCGGACTCGAACCGCGAATAGTCAGCTTCGTAGGCTGATGCCTTATCCATTTGGGCTACGGGTGCGGACAAACAGACTACCAGACCGCCCTATAATCCTTCAAGCCTCGCCGTGAAAGCACCACTTTACTTAAATCCAAGGCGCCGGTAGCTGAGTTGGATGGAGCGCCTGCCTACGATACAGAAGATCGGGAGTTCGAGCCTCTCCGGGAGCGCCACTTACTCACCTGTCGGAACGCCAGTAGGAGTTATCCAAGCAAAGGCTGGACGGCGGCCATATAATGCAACGAAGATCGTGAGTGCAGGCTCTGGTTCTCGCGACGCTGCGACATTCATACTTCGTTGGTCCACGAATTATCGATTTCCGACGACTGGCATGCTGGCGGAGATGGATCCGGCGCGCCCTAGTGAAGAACAGTAGCCGTTGAGCGCAAAGCGAGGTGCAATTTGAGAAAAGCTTGGATGACGTTTGTTTTGCTGGTTATTGCGGCGGTCTTGGCGCCTGTGGGCCCACGAGCGCAGTGGAGAACACCATGGAGCTACAACAACGGAGCAGACGGGCCCGCGCATTGGGGTGATCTGGATCCGGAATACGCTGCCTGCAACGGCAAGGAACAATCTCCCATCGACATTCGAAATGCGAAGGAAAGCAACCTCCCGCTGCTAAGATTCATAGACAAAAGCGGGCCACTCACGATTATTAACAATGGCTACACGGCGCTCCGAGTGAACTACTCGCCGGGAAACGGAAACTTTCTGATTGTGGGAGGCCAGCGCTACGAACTGACGCAATTCCATTTTCACCACCCCAGTGAGGAGTACATTCACGGCAAGCCATCCGATATGGTGCTCCATTTGATGTACAAATCGAGCGACGGGAAGGTTGTAGGAGTCGCGGTTCTTCTGAAGGCGGGCAGCGCGAACGCCGTCGTTCAGCAGCTTTGGAAATATATGCCGAAGACCGCGGGCAAAGAGCACTTGATTCCCGGAGTCGAGGTTAATCCGGCCGGCCTGTTGCCCCACGACACCGCCTATTACACATACATGGGCTCAGTGACGGCTCCCCCCTGCACCGAAGGCGTCAAGTGGTTTGTGCTCAAGGCTCAGATGGAAGTCTCGCTGGCGCAGATCAGCAAGTTCGCCAAGCTTTATCCGCACGATGTCCGGCCCGTTCAACCGCTCAACGGACGCGTCGTGGAGGAGAGTCAGTAACGAACGAGAAATTCTTCTGGGCATGTGCCCGCATGGGCTATTCTGCATCCAGCGCGAGGGCGGCAAGCGCTGAGCCCGAGCGGCAAAGTCATTGTTCGTTATTGCGGACTTCTTCTGAGGAGTTCCTCCTTGCTCTTGCCGACAAGCCTCTCAATCGCGGCGAACAGCTCACTCGTCCGAATCGGTTTTGAAACGTAAGCGTCCATGCCTCCGGCAATGCATCGTTCCTCATCTCCTTTTAATGCGTGTGCGGTCATCGCAATGATGGGAATACGCTTGCCAGTAGACCGCTCCTTTTCCCGAATGGCAGCGGTGGCCTGGAGGCCGTCCATCTCCGGCATTTGGATGTCCATCAGGACAACATCGAACTCCTCCATCTCAAGAGCCGCTAATACTTGCCCGCCGTCTCTCGCGACTGAAACGACGTAGCCCCGCTTCTCCAGAAGGCGAACTGCAAGCGTTTGATTTACAGCGTTGTCTTCCGCCAGCAGGACTCGCGATCGGTTCCTGTCCTCTCGCAACGAATGGCGCGTGACCAAAGGAGCTTTTTTCTGAGTTGTCAAATTCAAGACACTACAGATAGCTTGTAGCAGCTCTCCCTGACGTATTGGTTTCACAAGATAGGCGGAAATTCCGAGCGCCTGGCAACGAGCCGCGTCACCCAACTGCCCAGCGGATGTAAGCATCATAATGGTAGCGCCCACCAGTTCCGGATCCTCCTGAATGCGTTCGGCGAGGGCAAAACCGTCCATCTCCGGCATCTGTCCATCCAACAGTATTAGCGGAAAGGGATGACCATCGCTCTTGGCGGCTTCGAGCGTTTGAAGCGCCGCTCGGCCACCATCGACTGCCGTTGGCTGCATGCCCCATCGAGTCAGCATCCCCTGCAAGACTCTTCGGTTGGTGAAGTTGTCGTCCACGATCAGAGCATGCAAGTTCAGCAATTGTTCTGGTTGAAGAGCAGCAGAATGGGAGGGGGCATCCTGTATTGTCAACCGGAGCGTGAAGTGAAACGTACTGCCTTGGCCGGACTGGCTTTCCACCCACACTTCTCCGCCCATCATGGCCACGAGCTTTGCACAGATTGTCAGCCCCAACCCGGTACCGCCGAATCTTCGAGCCATGGAGCCATCGGCTTGAGAGAATGCTTCAAATATTTTCCCTTGTAGGTCGGCCGGGATGCCTATTCCGGTGTCCTTGACCATGAAATGCAGCCAGCTAACATTGCCGTCGTGAGAGCTCTGTTCCACGTTAGCAAAGATCTCTCCGTGCTCCGTAAACTTGATTGCGTTTGAAACCAAGTTAATCAGAACTTGGCGAATCCGCCCAGGATCACCCATCATTGCTTCTGGAACATCCGGCTGAACATCGTAAATCAGTTCCAGGCCCTTCTGATGCGCGCGAACGCTAAGAGACTTCATTGTTTCGCCAAAGCTCTCGCGAAGATCAAACGGAATGGATTCGAGGTCCAGCTTGCCAGCCTCGATTTTGGAGAAATCCAGAATGTCATTAATGATGGAGAGCAACGATTCAGCGGATAAACGGACAAGCCCCAAGCTCTCGCGCTGTTCGGTGGTGAGATCTGTGTCCAGCACCAGCTCAGTCATGCCGAGAATGCCGTTCATGGGCGTCCGGATTTCATGGCTCATCGTCGCCAAGAAAGCGCTCTTTGCTTCGCTGGCTGCCTCAGCTGCTTTCTTGGCCCGCTGCAGCTCTTCTTCTCCCTGCTTCCGTGCGATGAACTGGCCGATCTGGGTACCCAGTGAACTGAACATCGAAAGCAAATCGTCGTCGGGCTTGCGCATCCCTCGACTGAGGAACTCGAGGACGCCAGTCACTTCATTCTGGAATAAGATTGGGAATGCAAGCGCGCCGTGTAGATCGCTGCTCAGGGCTGCGCCACTCCGGGGGAAGTTGCTGTCCTGCACCACATCCTCAATCCAATGAACTTTCGCGCAGGCCAAGACACGGCCAGGGAGGCCGACGATACGTGGAAATGAGGTTTCTCGGGTTTGCGCCTCGAAAGCGGTTATATCCGCCGCCGTCGAGCGCCACATGTCAATGCAATACAGCTTGTCGGCTGCCCGGTCGAACATCCACATCGCACTGAAATCCCAGTCCATCCCTTTGCAAATGGCCTGCATGATCTTGGGCGCGGCCTCGGCTAGGGTAGCCGATTCAGCCAGCACTCGGCTGACGCCGTACTCCGACGCTTGAACCTTTTCTGATCGCTTGCGTTCGGTGATGTCACGGATAACCGCGCTAAATAGGTGGGTTTGGCCCCAGGGCATTGCAGAGATTGTCAGCTCGATGGGAAATTCGTGCCCGTCCCGGTGCAGCCCTGCGATTTCAATTCGCTTATCCAGGACTGGTCCTTCGCCCGTGACGAGAAAGCGCCGAAGGCCATTCTCATGGGCGACGCGATACCGCTCGGGAATAATCATCTGGGAAAGCAATTGACCCAGAACCTCCTCACGAGACCACCCGAACGTTGCCGCCGCCTTGGCATTCCAGTCCGCGATTCTTCCCGCTGAATCCATTCCGACAAATGCATCCCGGGCCGTTTCAAGGATCTGCCGGGATCTTTTCTCGCTCGACTCGAGCTCCAAGGTTTGCGCGGAGAAGCGGCGGTCAAACAGGGATGTCAGCAGTGCAAGTCCGAGAAGCATAAAAGTGACGACAATGATGCCTATGATTCCCAGCGAAGATATACTCAAGGCATGCGACAGTTTGCCATCGCCCGCCATCGACGGTGTGAAACTGGCCGCCGCCATTCCCGTGTAGTGCATGATAGGAATAGCTGCTCCGAGCACTACCGCGCTTAGCGCTTTCCTCCAGCCGCCGGAATTTATCTCTCCTCTAAAGTGAAACGTCAGCCATAGAGCAACGAAAGAAATCACGATTGCCAGAACAACGGAAATCACTACAATCCCAGGAGAATAGTGGCATATAGCGGGCAACCGCATCGCTGCCATACCGATGTAGTGCATACCCGCGATGCCACTGCCCATGAATAGACTTCCAATTACGGCTCGCGAGAAGCCCATCTCCTTCCGGCTCACGACAAATAACGCGACGGCTGATGCGAAAATGACGGCCATAAGCGAGAGCAAGACCGTCGGCCAGTCATATTGGATTGGGACTGGCACGTGGAAGGCGAGCATTCCCACATAGTGCATCGACCATATACCGATCCCCATCGCCGTTGCTCCACCGGTCAACCAAAGACAGCGGGTCAGGCCGCGCGCAGAAGTCACTCTTCCTGCGAGGTCAAGAGCAGCATAGGAAGCGACCACGGCAATGAGAACCGACAAGACGACGAGATGGTAGTCGTAGGAGCCTGCCATCACGTTGGTGGGGGAGATCATTGCCCCGCCTCTCTTTTCTTTGATAACTGGAACCCAGAGTTCTCTTCGAGTCAGAGAGTTCAGTTAGCGAATTTCTTTAGTCATCAATCGACTGGGAGGGGGCAGTCTTGGACCAGAAGGGTTATTGGGAAAGGGAACTTCATTGTAGCCCGCGAATCGGCCGAGTCAAGAGCGAAGGGGCGATCACCACGCACTAGTTAACCAACGGGATGACTGGAACTGCTACTTCCATCTTGGTGCGAAGCAAATACATTGGAACGGCTGGACCATCGAAGCAATCCCCATGTACAACATAACGAGAACGCGCGGACCGTCGCCGGGCGCGCTTTACTATCCGAAAGGGCGCGGCGATGGACATTCTGCGCTGCTCGCTCTGCTCAATCGGACTCGCTGCTTCCGCCTTCGTTATTTACTCTTAGCCTAAACTCGGCGATGATGCGGGCGGTCGTTTGCTCTTTTCAGACCAGCCGTTCAAGGAGCTTGCAATGCAAAAGAAATTTGCGCTCGCAATGATTGCCGCATTCGCATTGCTGGTTGGAGTGGGGAAGGCCAGAACGCAACGGCAGGATTTGGGTCCGTCAGCTTCGCCGGCTCGCCAAACAGAAACGGACGAATACACGCGATACGAGTTGCTCGCGCCCGACACTGCCAGCTTCAAAATCTATTACGAAGTCACGGCCACTACCGCGGGCGCGAAAGTGTTTTACAATCCGATTCGCAAGGGAAGCACCGCGAGCGACGAAGCGGTTTACGACGCAATGACCGGCGCGCCAGTTCATTTTGAGGTGGTGAGCGGCGCTGATGCTCGGAAAGATCCGTTGATGGCGGACGCGGATGCGTCAACCGATTTCATCAAAGTGGATCTTGCGCGTCCCGTTCCGCCGAACGGCCAGGGCCGCATCATCATCGTCAAGACTTACAAAGACGCGAAGAGCTACTATCGCGAAGGCGGCGCGATTGTTTTCAATCGGCCCCTCGGGATTCGCCGCAACAAAGTTGTCTTGCCCTCGGGATATGAACTCGTCGCCTGCAATGTTCCGTCGCAAATCCTTTCCGAGGCGGATGGACGAATCTCCATCAGCTTCATGAACGGCAGCGCGGGCGAAGCGCCGCTGATCGTCAAAGCAAAGCTAGGTGCGCAAACGGGAGAAACCGCTAAACCAAAGCCGCTGACCTCCGCGCGGAGTTGGGAAGCGCCGTTTCCGGGCGCGAGCGAGCGTGAACGCCTCTCCGAACGCGCGCATCAAGATCGTGACATCGTTTATTTTCTCAATCAGCCGGAGACCCATTCGTTCAGCCTTTATCACGACTACACGGAATCGCGTCCGGGCGCGGATAAGTATTTGAACGTGGTGCGCGAAGGCAGCACGGTTTCGAATCCGTCGGCCTATATTCTCGATACCGGTGAAGTTCTGCGGAGCCGCATCATGACCGGCGCGGAGCTTGCCGCCGCGAAAATTGACATGGAGGGAGAAACGGTCACTCCCGCGACGCAAGTTGTGGTGATCCCTTTCACCCCGGTGAAGCAAGGCCAGTCGGTTCGGCTGCGGATCTCGGAAACATATACGGCTCCAGTCAGCTATCATCTCGACGGCGACGAATTGGTTTTCGACCGCAGTTTGGGCCGCGCGCGCAATGCCGTGGTGCTTCCGGCAGGCTGGTATTTGACGGCGAGCGCGATTCCCGCGACCGTGACGCAACTTCCCGACGGAAGAATTCGTTTGGATTTCTGGAATGGCCGGCCAGACGATGTGGATGTACTGCTCAAAGCCAAGCGGCTGGCCAAACCGGATTAACGATCTTAATTTTATCAGAGCAAGGGGCTCAACAAATGAAAGAAGCTTCGACGATTTTGCCGTTCTTCAAGGCACTCTCCCGAATTTCAAAAGGAACGGTGATCACCGGAGCGCTGGGCATTTTTGCGTTGATATTTGCGATGACATTTACTGTGGCGGCGGCCGCGCAGAGGCAACAAGCGGCGACTTACGTTACCGCGAAAGGGGTTGCGGGCAATCCGGCGGCCATGGAACAATCGAGCGCGGCGGCGAAGCAGCCAGCGACGAAACAAGCAGCGAGCCATGCCGCGAGGAATCGGAAGACCCCGAACCTGAAAACTCCGAACCTGAAAACAACGCCGACGCTGTATCTAGTGGGCTACGCTCACCTGGACACGCAGTGGCGCTGGGAATATCCGCAAGTTATTTCCGAATATCTTCCCGACACGATGCACGAGAACTTTTCGCTGTTCCAGAAATATCCGCACTACATTTTCAATTGGACCGGCGCAAATCGCTACATGATGATGAAGGAATATTTCCCCGCCGATTTCGCGAAGCTGAAACACTACGTGGCCACGGGCCAATGGTTTCCGGCCGGTTCGTCGATGGAAGAAAACGACGTGAATTCGCCTTCGCCGGAATCGATCATTCGCCAGGTGTTGTACGGCAACGAGTACTATCGCCACGAATTCGGAAAGGCCAGTGAAGAATATATGTTGCCCGATTGCTTCGGATTTCCGGCGGATTTGCCGAGCATTCTGGCGGCAGCGGGCGTGAAGGGGTTTTCGACGCAGAAATTGACGTGGGGTTCATCGGCTCCCGTCGGCGGCCCGGATTCTCCCGAGGACGCTCCTGTCGGCACGCCGTTCAATGTTGGAGTGTGGATTGGGCCTGATGGCCACAGCGTGATTGCCGCGCTGAATCCAGGAAGCTACTCCGCAGGAATCAGCTACGACTTGACCAAAAGCGAGCGGCCCGCGGACATTCGCGATTTTGTGGATTGGCCGAAGCGCGTGGATCAGAACGGCAAGGTCAGCGGCGTTTTCACCGGCTATCATTATTATGGCACGGGCGACATCGGCGGTTCACCGGATGAAAATTCGGTGCGGCTGGTGGAAGAAATGGTGACGAAGAGCATGGGCGCCCTGCCTCCGCACAGCAATGACGAAGACAGCGACGACGAAAATGCTTCCGGAACTCCCTCTGGTCCGCAAGTGCGCATGGGCACGGGGCCGCTCCACGTGGTCTCCTCGGATGCGGATCAGATGTTCAAAGACATTTTGGGCGAGCATTTGACGGCCGGACTGCCGGCATATAAGGGCGATCTGGAACTGACGAATCATTCGGCAGGCTCGCTGACTTCCGAAGCAATGCACAAGCACTGGAATCGCGAGAACGAAAATCTTGCGCGCGCCGCGGAAGCGGCGTCGTTTGCGGCTTCATGGCTCGGCGGGAGAACGTATCCGCTGGCGCGGCTGAATTACGCATGGCGGCTCGTGCTTGGCGGACAGTTCCACGACATCATGGCGGGCACGGCGACGCCGAAGGCGTACACGTATTCATGGAATGACGACGTAATTGCGATGAATCAATTCGCGCAAGTTTTGCAGAGCGCGACTTCGGCGGTAGCGTCGCAACTGGACACGCAAGGAAAAGGCGCATCGATTGTGGTGTTCAATCCGCTCTCGATCGCTCGACAAGATGTGGTGGAAGCAAATGTGACATTCCAAGAAGGAACGCACAGTGGAATGCGCCTGATTGGGCCGGACGGAAACGAAGTGCCGATGCAGGTCAAAAGCACCTCGGCTTTTGGCCGCATGCGTGGTCTGCAACTCCTCTTTCTCGCTAAGGTGCCCTCAATGGGATTTGCTGTTTATCACGTTGAGCCGGCCGACGAGCAGACGCCGGATATGTCTTCGGACCTGAAAGTCACGCAGTCATCGCTCGAAAATGCGCGGTACAAGATTGAAGTGAATTCCGGCGGCGACGTGACGAGGATTTACGACAAGAAATTGCAGCGCGAACTTTTGTCGGCGCCGATGCGCTTGGCGTTTCAGACGGAGAAGCCGTCACAATGGCCCGCATGGAACATGGACTGGAGCGACCAGAGCAAGCCGCCGCGAGGGTATGTTGATGGGCCGGCGAAAATTTCGATTGTGGAGATCGGACCGGTGCGCGTGGCGCTGCGCATCGAGCGCGAGGCCGAAGGTTCGAAATTCGCGGAGACGATTCGGCTGAGTGTGGGCGACGCGGGTAATCGCGTGGAATTTGCGAACGCGATCGATTGGAAAACACGAGAAGCCGCGCTGAAGGCGGCGTTTCCGCTGACCGCTTCGAATTTGAGTGCCACTTACAATTGGGGCGCCGGAACGATCGAGCGGCCGACGGACAACGAAAAAACTTTTGAGATGGCTTCGCATCGCTGGTTTGACTTGACGGACCAATCCGGAAATTTCGGCGTGACGATTTTGTCCGGCGCGAAGACCGGCTCCGACAAGCCCAGCGACAACACGCTTCGGCTGACGCTGCTTTATACGCCGGGTGTGAGCGAGGCCGGCCAGGAGTATCGCGACCAGGGCACGCAGGATTGGGGCCACCACGAATTCGTGTATGGACTGACGAGCCATGCGGGCGATTGGAAGCAATCGGATGCGCCGTGGCAAGCATACAGGCTGGATGATCCGCTGATTGCATTCCAGAGTGGCACGCATGCGGGGTCGTTGGGGAAAAGTTTGTCGTTGCTGAACGTGAGCGACGGCGACGTGCGTGTGATGGCGTTTAAGAAAGCGGAAGAGACTGGCGCGGCAGTTGTTCGCGTTGTGGAGATGAGCGGCAAGCCGGCGCAAAATGTGCGGCTGACTTTTGCTGCGCCGGTTGCGAGAGCGCACGAAATAAATGGGCAAGAATTGCCAGTGGGCCCCGCGTCAGTCGCGAATGGCGAACTGGTCGTCAATCTGAAACCGTATGAAATCAAGACATACGCCGTTCAACTCACTGCGCCGCGCTCACGCGTTGCGCCGGTGGCGTCGCGCCCCGTGTTGCTGCATTACGATCTGGCGGCGGCAACGAATGATGGAGCGAAGCTGGCGGCTGCGGGCGGATTCGACGGCTCTGGAAATTCTCTCGCGGCGGAAATGCTGCCGATGAGAATTTCTTACAGCGGGGTTGATTTTCAATTAGCACACGCGGCGACTGGCGTGCGCGACGCAGTGGTTGCGCGCGGCCAGACGATTCAACTTCCCGTCGGCGATTACAATCGCGTTTATATTTTGGCGGCCGCGGATGGCGACCAGCACGGAACGTTCAAGGCGGGCGAGCGCGCGGAAGATTTGGCGGTGCAAGATTGGAAGGGCTTCGTCGGCCAGTGGTACGACCGCTCGTTCAAGATGGAGCCGGCGCCCATTCCGCCGGAGCCTGATGCTTCCGACACGAGCGAGCATGCCCAACGAATTCGCCGTCGCCGCGCCTACTTGCTGAAGAATCCGGAAACGCAACCGCATTTTGCGAGCATCACTCCGGGCTTCATCAAACGCGCGCCCATCGCGTGGTTCGCTTCGCACTACCATGACGCGAACGGCGCAAACGTGCCATACGCCTATTCCTATTTATTTGCGTACTCTCTGGATTTGCCGGCAGGCGCGCACACGCTGGCTTTGCCGGACAACGATAAGATTCGGGTGCTCGCCGTAACGGTCGCGCGGGAGGGCGCGCGCGTGCAGCCCGCGCAGCCGCTCTACGACACGACGGCGGACATTACCGCGCAGCCGTGAAACGAACGGACCGCATTGGCGTAGTCTGCGTTGTGGGCTGCGGTCCAAAGCACGCAACTTTCTGCCAACTCTTGCTATAATTTAACCGAGCTGTCATCTGGTATTTACAGTTCTGGTTCAGCCTAGTAGAGTTTGTCGTTTCCATGTCCACTCCTAGCGTCACAGTCGAAGCAGCCGCAAAACCTGAAGAGAAGCGGCCCAAGGCCGCGGCACAGCCGTATTCCGGTGCGCTGGTGGTCGTCGAAGGCATCGACGGCTCCGGAAAAAGCACGCAGCTTCACCTGCTGAAGCGTTGGCTGGAAGTCGCCGGGTATCGCACGTATTTCACCGAGTGGAATTCCTCGCCGCTGGTCAAGTCGGCGACCCGCCGCGGCAAAAAACGACGCTTGCTGACGCCGGTCACTTTTTCTCTGATCCATGCCGCCGATTTCGCCGATCGCTACGAGCGCCAGATTTTGCCGCTGTTGCGCAGCGGGCATCTGGTGCTTGCGGATCGCTACATCTACACCGCATTTGCGCGCGACGGCGCTCGCGGCTGTCCGATCGACTGGCTGCGCAATCTTTATCAGTATGCGGTGGTGCCAGACGTGGCTTTTTATTTTCGCGCGCCGCTCGAAGTCGCCATCAGCCGCATTCTGAGCGGCCGCCCACGCCTGAAATATTATGAAGCGGGAATGGACCTGGGCCTGTCCCTCGACCCCATCGAGAGTTTTACCAAATTTCAAGGACTGACCCTGGCGCGTTATGACGAGATGGTGCACACCGATAATTTCGTGCTGATGGACGGCACTCTGCCTGTGCATCAGTTGCAACAGAAAATGCGCGAAGTCGTCGCCGGGCACATTGAATTGAAGCGGTTCAAAAACGCATGACGGTTAAGAAAAGATGACTGAGCCAACCAAACCCGAGCCGGCCCGCGGCAATAGTCAGGAAGTTTTCGAGTCGGTTCCCGAGTCGGAAACCGGGCAGCCGTGGTACACGGAGTCGATTGTCACGCGAGCCTCCGTTGGCTTGCCGACGCGCGATCGCTCCGAGCTTAGCGGCCATCTGATTGTTCTGGAAGGGACCGACGGCTCAGGCCGTTCCACGCAAATCGCGCTCTTGACCGAGTGGCTCGAATCGCAGGGCTTCGCGGTGCAGACCATGGGATTGCGTCGGTCTTTTCTGATCGCGAAGGATATTGACAGCCTTCTCGCCAGGAATTCCGTCACCCGCTACACGCTGGCCCTGATGTATGCCACCGATTTTTTCGATCAGCTCGAGAATCGCATTCTGCCCGCGCTTCGCTCCGGCATGATTGTCCTGGCCGACCGCTATTATTACACGCTGATTGTTCGCGCTGCGGTTCGCGGTCTCGATCACGGCTATCTGCACCGCATTTATGACCTCGCGCTTCCGCCCGACCTCACTTTTTTTCTGAATGTTCGCCCGCAAATTTCCTTCGAGCGCGAATTTCAGAAATCCCCGGCCATCAGTTTTTGGGAAGCGGGCCGCGACCTGCATTTGTCCGACGACCTTTACGATTCTTTCATCGGCTACCAGACCATGATTCGCAAGGAATTCGTCGCGCTTGCGAAGCATCATGGATTTGCTACGTTGAACGGGGAGAACTCCATTCGCATGGTGAACGCTGACCTCAGAAAGCGCGTCGCGTCTTATCTGGGCATCCGAAATATTCGTTACCGTCCCTCGCATGCCCTGGTTCATCTCTGGCAATAACCTTGGCTCCTCCCGTCCGCATCGCCGCCATTGACGCCGGGTCGAACGGTATCCGGATGGTGATTGCGCAGGCCTCTTCGTCTTCGGAAATCGAGATTCTGGATTCCATGCGCGCTTCGGTTCGGCTCGGTCATCGCGCTTTCACGGCGCGCCGCTTAAGCCGCCTTACCATCGCTGAAGCAATTCAGGCCTTTCGTCGCTTTCGAGTCTTGCTGGACCGTTACGGTGTTCAGCGATACCGCGCCGTTGCCACCAGCGCCGCTCGCGAGGCGCGGAATCGCGATGTGCTCCTTCGCGGAATTCGCCGCACCTCGGGTATCGAACTGGAAGTGATCGATTCTTCCGAGGAAGCGCGCCTGGTGCACTCCGCGATTCTCGGCGCCGTCGGTGAAAAACTCATTCCGCGATTGATCGTCGACCTGGGCGGCGGCAGCCTTGAAATCAGCCTGCTCCGCAAGCGTGCCCCGGAGAAAATCATGGCGCTTCCGCTCGGAAGCGTGCGGCTGATGGAAACGCTTCGGATTTACGGCGCGCTCAGTGAAGACCAATGCGAGCGCGTGCAGCACCGCGTCCTTTCTCTTCTGCAAAGTTTTTGGCCGAATTCGCCCGATCTTTCAAGCGCGCTGGCCGTCGCTTCGGGTGGCAATGCCGAGGCTTTCGCGCGCATTACTCCAGGCCCGAAACTGAACGGCATCCCCTCGATTAACCTGCGCCTGTTGCGCGAACGCCTCTGGGGCATCTTGGGTTTGGATATCGAAGAACGCATGGAGCGGTTCCATGTGCGCCGTGATCGCGCCGAGGTTCTCGGCGTTGCCGCAATCGTTTTCAGCGCGCTTTCCCGCTTTCTCCGTTTGCGGACAATGCTTGTCCCAGGTGTGGGCGTGAAGGAGGGAATTCTGTGGGATTTAGTCTCGGCCCATTTCTCCGCGCTATCGCCCAGCGCATACGCCGCGCGCTTTCAGCCCTTGCTCCGCGAATCCCGCCGTGTCGCATCGCGCTTTCACTGTGAAGCTTCGCATGCCGAGAACGTGCGCAAACTGGCCGTGGAATTGTTTGACCAGTTGGCGCCGGTGCACGGTCTTCCGTATGAGCTGCGGCTATCGCTCGAGATGGCTTCGATTCTGCATGAAGTCGGCCGCGCGATCACCGCGCGTTCCCAGCACAAGCATGGCGAATACATTGTGCGTCACGCGGACGTCCCCGGCCTTGCCGAAGCCGACCGCCTGGTTGTCGCTTGCTTGATTCGCTATCAGGGCAATTCCGACCCGGATGCGCAGCACAAACTGTATTCGTCTCTCGGCGCGCGCCGCCGCCAGCAAGTCCGCGCCTTGGCTGCGATCCTGCGCATTGCCATTGCCCTGGACTGGGGAAGACGGCGCGCCGTCCAAAGCGTGCAGGTGCTGACGCAGCGTAAGCAGGTTCGCTTCCGGCTTTATTCCGCCGACCGCGCTCCTCTGCCGTTTGCCGCATGCCGCCGCGCCGCAAAGCTATTCGAGGAAGAGTTTGGACGTCGCGTCAGCTTCGGCCGCGCCAGGACAATGCGTGAATCGGAGAGAGCTGCGGCGCGCTCACACCGCGCTGCTTAGTTTTAAGGAAGGCTTTCGCGGCTTGCCTACGCTGCTTGCCGCGAAGAAAATGGTTCTGACATGAGATTGCACCTTTTTCGCCACGGAATCGCTATCGATCGCGAGGATCCGGCTTGCCCTTCCGAGCACGATCGCTTTCTTACGCCGAAGGGCATCGCGAAAACGCAAGCCGCGGCGCAAGGCTTGCGCGCGCTGAGTTTGAAGCCCAATCTCATTTTGACTAGCCCGCTTCTGCGCGCCGTGCAAACGGCGGAGATTGCCTGCGAAGCTCTAAGTTATCCGGTGAAGAAATTGCGTCAGATTGACGCGCTGAAGTCCGATGCAAAGCCCGCCGATTTGTTCGACGAGCTCTCGCGGCTAAAGGTTGACGAAGTGATCTGTGTGGGGCACGCGCCGAATCTCGATCAAGTGATCGCCTTCGCGGTCGGAAGCCATGCTGCGGTTACCTCACTGAAAAAAGCTGGCCTCGGTTCGCTCGATATCCAATCGTTTTCGCCGCCGCGCTCCACGATCATCGGAATTTATTCCGCGAAGGCTTTGCGCTCCCTGGCGGAATAATCCTTCAACAACTAGGCTGCGTCGCTCTTGGCCTTGGGTTCTTTTGGTTCCACGGCGCGAAGCGGCGCTCCCGCCGTGCCGGGAGTGACGACAATCCGCCGCCGGCACGCGATTTCCAGCAAATGCTTCGCGGTAGCTAACTTGGACAGTAACGGCTCCTCGCCGTCGAATCCGTAAGCGCGAATCATCAGCCCTTCCACCGTTACGTCCACATGCAGTTTGCGGATGACGTTCGGCGCTTGTTCAAGCACATTCGACAGACGCAGAATCCCCGCAAGCAACAGTGTCGCTTGCTGAAACGTCGATGCCAGCCCGCTGAATTCCTTGTGCTTGGCTTGCGGCAGTGCCTTGCGGTGATACCGCGCGACCACCGCCACCAATTGCAATTCCGCGGGCTTCCATCCGATCGGCAGCGGCAGTTTTCGGATCAGCCGGTAGGAATTCTTGTGATGGCGTTTGTCTCCGTCCACTCGCCCGGTGTCCTCGAGCAGGGCGGCAGCCTGCACGATGTAGCGTGCGCGCTCGGTCGGCAAGCCCACCGTAAATCCCCGCGCTTCCAACGCCTCGAATAATTCTGCGGCCAGTGCGGCCACGCGTTGCTGGTGAACGAATTCCGGAGTGCGAAAGCGCGACCATACCGCAAGTTCCGCTACCGTGGCTTTCTCCAATTCCTCACCGGTCGGCAACGTCGCCCTCCACGCACGCCACATCGAATTCTTTCCTGAGGTCTTGGACCCGTACTGTTTCAGGCGTTTTTTTCTTTCGCCATGGATCGCTGCCTTCCACGCTAATTTTCTTTCTTGGTCGGCCGCGGGTTTCAGGGCGGCCAGTTTGCTCCAGAGCACGTCCAGGTCGTGTACGTCACCCAGCAGATTTTGCAGTTGCTTTGGCTCGTTGTTCCACTGCGTCTTCAGCGACGGAAGGAAATTTTCAACCGTGTAGCGCAGTTTTTTCAAGGCGACGCGGGTGCGGTGATAACCGATTTTCGAGCGGCTGCGCATGGCGAACCGATGGCGTTGGTGCGCTTCCTGCCATCGCTCGAGTGCCACGTAGCGTAATTCAGGGCTGTCCGGCAAAAACGAATTCGCGCGCGGCGTCAGCGCCGCCGCCCAGGATTTCCATTTCTGCGGGTCGAAATTATTGAGTGCGTCGGCCGCTTCCTGTTTGAACTTTTCGCGCTCGGCCTCGATCGACTCGCGCAACTCGGCGCCCGTTTTGTCTTTGGCAATTTCCAGTTTTCCAAGCCAATCGAGCAGCACGTCCGAGTCCCGGAGCCCGCCCAAGTTCTTGAGCAGTTTTTTCGCCGCGCGCTTCATTTTCTTCCAGTCTGGGTGGGGATCGAATTCCGAAAGGGCATCCTCGATGGAGAGACAGCGACGCAGCGCGGTGCGCAAATCGTGGACATTCTCCGGTGTCAGCTCTTTGCCGGCCTTTTTTCGCTGCTTCAGTACGCGAAGAACCCAGTGCGCCAAGCCAACGTCTGGATTTGCGGGAGCGGCTTTTGGGCCAGCCGAATTGGCTCGCCTGCGCATTGCATATTCTTCCAGTATTCTCGAATGGGCCACGGTTGGACTACAGTTTAAGCTTTTATTTTCAATGACTTAAGATGCTTTCTAATTCCGGAAAGTGTCGCTTAACAATCCGTGCTGAGGTCCGAATCTCGCGGACTATCCAAATCCCCCCGGGTACCCAGGCCATTCGACCGCTGCCATCCTGCCCAGTGCAGCTAAGGGCCAGGCGCATACCCTAGCACATAGTTTCTTCCAAGGGTAGAGGGGCCGTCCGGGCCTGGCCAAAACGGCTTTTACTTCCGGCACGGGCGGTTCATAATTCCTCTTCATTCGTTTTCTTAACGTTGAGTTGCGAGGGAGCACAGGTTGATGGCCGACCGGGAAAAACCAGAAAAGACTGACCGGAAAATTCTCGTGATCGATGTCGGAGGCACTCACGTCAAGGTCCTCGCCACCGGCCAGCGGTTGCAGCGAAAAGTCGTTTCCGGGCCTGCGATGACGCCAGGAAAGATGGTCGAGGATGTAAAGAATCTCACGAAAGATTGGAAGTACGACGTCGTCTCCATCGGGTATCCAGGCCCGGTGGTATTGGGACGCCCTTTGCACGAGCCGCACAATCTGGGGCGCGGCTGGGTGGGGTTCAATTTTGCCAAGGCCTTTGGTCGGCCTGTGAAGATCATCAACGACGCAGCAATGCAGGCGCTCGGCAGCTATCGTGGCGGCAGAATGCTTTTTCTCGGCCTTGGCACCGGACTGGGCTCGGCAATGGTGGTGGACGGGGTCGTTGAGCCGATGGAATTGGCTCACTTGCCGTATAAGAAAGGCAAGACATACGAAGACTACATCGGACTGCGCGGTCTGGTGCGCCTGGGCAAGAAGAAGTGGCGCCACCACGTGTCGGACATTGTCGAAAGACTTCAAGCGGCGCTGGAACCCGATTGCGTGGTTCTCGGCGGGGGCAACGTCAAAAAACTAAAGGAACTCCCCCGCGGTACTGAGCGTGGCAATAACAAGAACGCATTTCGCGGCGGTTTTCGCCTGTGGGGAGGCGGGCAGGCAAAAGTTCCGGCGCACGCGACAATCCCCCCTGCGCCAAAGAACTCCTAAGCGATTGTTTTTCTTCCGCACGGTCGATCGCGGTGTGTTTTATTGTGCACATTGCGCGAGCGATCCTGTACAACTTCGCCGTACAATATCGAATCGAATCATTCGACCTCAGGTTCTCACGTTCATGATCCCTGGCTAGGGTGTGACGCAAGCGAAACGATGAAGCAAATCCTGGACGAAAGGCTTTTTGAAATGCGGGGACTTTTTGGCTTTGTTCTGGCAGTAACGATCGGAATTATCCCGTCATTTGCTTCGGTGGCGCAATCCTGCCCGGTTGGGAAACCCTTGACGGCGTTTAATCTGCTCGTGGAACCGTCCAAGGGCGGCGACGCGCTGCCGGTGAGCACCGTGAACCTCATTGAACCGGGCGAAAAGCTGAGATACGAGCCCGTCGAAAACGCCGACAAGGCCAAGGGGCCGGCGAGAGTGGCGATTTTGCTGGCTTCATCTTCGGGAAGCGACGCCGGGCACATCGAAGTGCTCGAAGTGAAGCCGGCGAGCGTGGCCGAAGAGTGGTCCGTGCCAGCGCGCGCCTCGGTGATTGGCTTGGTGTATGGGCCGGAGGGGCTCAGCGAGCAGAAGATCAGTAATTTCGTGAAGAAAGATCCGGATTTGGTGCTGAAGCTGACCGATTACGTCGAGCAGACTTCAAAAATGGAAGCGCTGGTGCAAACGCTGTCGAAGTACCAGCAATCCGCGCCGGGTACGAGCAATCTGCAAGCGTCGCTGACAGAATTCTCGTCGCAATACGGAGTGGCGATGCCGGCGGTGAGCGGTGAACCATCCAACCAGCAAAGCGAACAGCTCCTGCAAGCCGTGAATCCCGCATTCGCAAACGACCCGCTGACCCAATCGTCGATGACCGTGCAGTCGACGAGCGTGGCCGCTTCCGTGGCCACTTTTTTCATGGGTCCGCAGTTTGGACTCGTGGCGGGTGGAACGGCGCTGCTCGGCGAATTGCACATCCTGCTGTTCCCGCGCGCGGAGTTCCGCGCCGCGTTCACGCAACCGCTCCCGTCCGCGGGCATGGACCTGTGTACGGGCAAGCCGCCGGCGGCGTCGAAGGTGCGCACGAAAGTCGCGTATCTGTGGGCTGTGCCCGTGCCGAACGCGGAGGCGCCATCCATTGATCTGCCGGCGACGATCCATATTCCCACGGACTGGAAATCTACGGTCAAGGTGACCTCCTCTACCGTTTCGCAGTTGAAGCTGGTGCCGCGCGTTCGCGAGTGGCAATTGGTCTCGCCAACCATGGACGCCGCCATTCCAGTAAAGGTCAGCTTGGGCGCGCAGAACGATTCTTTAGCGCTGGACCTGACTCATACCAACCTCCCCGCCGGCGAATATCGTCTGGTTGGAGAATGGGACTGGAACTACGTCACAGTTGGAAATGTGGATTTGATGAACTTCAGCGATTACTCGACGGCGGCGCTCTCTGCGGCGTCGCGAGATCAGCTTGTGGCCGGCGCGGGCCCAGTTACGTTGCAGCTCAGCGGTGCGGATTTCGAATTCGTAAATGGAGTAACGCTGCTGCGCGCAACCAAGACAAATCTACTCGCCGTGAAGCTGGCATTTTCGCTGCCGCAAGGCGAAGCAGGCGGCCCGCAGAAAAGCATGACCGCGGATATCGATACCGCCCATCTGCAGGCCGGGTCTTACCTGCTGCGGCTCAGCCAGCTCAACGGAAAAACGCACGATATTCCGTTGACGATTCATCCCGCCAATCCCGTGTTGGACGGCTTGCCGGTGCGAGTGAACCTGGGCCAATCGGAACAAACCATCGACCTGCACGGAACTTCGCTCGACCACATCGAAAAAATCACCAGCGAGGAAGCCGACTGGAAGCTAGCGCCGGCTGCCGCGAACTCTACCGGGTCGGCCGACCGTGAAGTGACAATTCATCTCAGCTCCAAAGCGAAAGAGGGTTCGCTGATCGGTGCGAAAGTTTTTGTCGGCGGGATTCAAGAGCCGCTCGAAATTCCCGGCCTTTTGCGCGTAGCCGGGCCCCGGCCGAAAATCTTGAACGCGAGAAAATCGTTCGTCGCCGGCGAAGGCGTCGAATTGTACGACAAGGAGATTCCCGCAAGCCCGGAGGTGAGCTTCGCGATACAAGGCGAAAATTTCGATTCTCGCTCGCGCTTGCATTTGGAATGCGAATCGGCGGCCGACACCCTGCAGGATTTGACGCTGACGCCCGGCGAGCGGAATGGTCCAAACGAGCTCGACTTTGCCGGAGACGGCATGTTGTTTTTGTCGGTGAACGCCGGTGGCGTTGGTCAGTCCGGTTGCGTGTTGATGGCCACCCTCATCGACGCGGACACCGGCGCGTCGGACGCCTATTCGCTCGGCAACGTGATTCGCTTGCCGCAAATCGACAAGTTCTCGCTAACGGACGAAAAGCTCGGAGATTCGCTCTACGCCGGAATCCTGACCGGCCAGAACCTGCAGACCATCGCAAAGACGGGATGGGACGCAAAGAAGCCTTTGCCGGTTCAGGGCATTCCCACTCCGGTTCCGGGCCAGCCGCAGGAACAGACGCTGAGGATCGCCATGCCGTGGCCGCCTCCCAGTCCGCACGCTCCACTGTTTGTCTGGTTGAGCGGCGAAACGGCAGCACGGGTCACGAGCATCAAATACCAGTGAGACCAACGGCGATGCACAGTCCGTGTTTCAGATGCCGTGTCACCGCAAATTCCTGAGCCGCGAAAAGAGGGCGTAAATGGCGGACGGCGCTGACGACAATTCCGGCGCGAAGACGATCTTCAAATTTTCCTGGATTGTGGTCGTAATCGTTGCGCTCGTCGTCGCAGGCGTTTTTTATTCGCGCTGGCAGGAGAATCGCGACATCGAAGAAAAAGCCGCGGAGCAGCAGCGCGAGCATGCGCGGCAAGTGGCCGAGGCTCTTGGCGGGAGCAATTTTGAAATCTTGAATTTCTACGCGTCGCCGGGCGCGATTCATCGCGGCGACTCGGCCGAGCTTTGCTACGGCGTCTCCAACGCCAAGACGGTTGAGATTTTACCCAAGCTGTCGGAGGATACCTGGGTTTCGCTGAGCCGCTGCATTTCCATCGAGCCAAAGAAAACTACAACCTATACGCTGACCGCCATCAACGCCAACGGCCAAAAGAAATCCGCCACCCTGACCCTCGAAGTGCAATAGAAAGTATTTAATCAGAAGCTGCTTGCAGCGGTCATTTTCCACCAAGGCGATTGTAGGCCTCACGGAAGTCTGGTCCGTATGGCATTAGTTTCATCGCTGCCTTGTATGACCTCAAGGCGTCTTTTGTACCACCTCTCTTTTCGTACACTTCACCTGCGGCGTAAAGCAACAGAGCATTGTTATTTGTGCGATGAAGATTTTCGAAGCGAGGCCGCTCTGACAAGTATTTCGGATCTGAAGTGAGACACTGCTGATATGCAACGATCGCGTCGTCGAAGCGACCCTCAGCAGCCAGGCTATCGCCCAAACCGAATCCTGCCTCGGGATCGCCAGGTGTTAAGGAAAGTGCGCGCCGAAACTGAGCTTCTGCCTGTCCTGTTAACCCCATCAAGTAGAGTTCGTTTCCGAAAGACAGCAGTTTCGCGTGATCGTTCGCAACTTGTTCGGCTGTCTCCTGATAAGAAGCTAATAACCTTTCTTGGGCATCAGTGGATAGAAAATAGCAAACAGGGACTACGGTACCGACCTCTCGTTCGGATGGCTTGAATTTCCAAGTTGCCACTGCCTTCATTGCGGAGTCTCGCATTAACACAAGTCCACCCAGGTAGACGCGTTCCTCGACTGAACCATCAGTGGAAATCACGGTGGACAGGTAAACACAGCCCGAGATGTGAGCGGCTGCCGCAATCTGGGGATAAACCGCCCTATCACCAGAAATCCTTAGCTGCATTTCCTGCTGCCACTGGACGGTGACTAGCGTCGCTGCGCTGGCCGACGCGGTTTGCAAGGGCGTTTGACCAAGAACAAGTCCGGAAGCGAAAAACATACAAGTGATGACAAGAGGTCTCATTCGTTTGCTCGTTGAGTGGAATCGCATGCGAATCGTACCATCACAGTAAACTTGCGGCAATGAAGCCACACACGCGCACAGCGTTTTGCTTGACTCGCGACGCGTGGAATTGGAAAATGCGCCGCTGGGATCCATCACGCAGTTCGCGCCATTCTGAACGCAGACGATCCTCGCCGAGGCCAACCGATGCCCATACCTGCAACCGATCGCCGCACTTTTCTCACCGCATGTTCGAAGCTGGGCCTAGCCGGAACGCTTTTCCCCGGAGTGCTTTGGGCCATGGCGGAGGGCGAGCCGAAAAAAATCACTGTGGACATGATCAGCCAGGCCGCGATGATCGCCGATGTGCCCATTCCCGACGAAGATCGCGAGATGATGCTGCGCAACCTGCAAGAAGCCGCGAAAGGCTACGACGACATTTATAACCTGCACATGGCCAATGGCGTACAGCCGGCGATGGTTTTCGATCCGCTGGTCACTACGGATGCGAAATTCGAAAAAGTAAAGCGGCCGATGCAAATGTCGCCAGCGCTTCCAGGGCGCGGCGTCCCGACAAATGTAGAAGCGGTGGCGTTCGCCAGCGTGCGCGAACTGGCCGAGCTGGTGCGTTCGCGCAAAGTTTCGTCCACGGCGCTGACCGAGATGTATCTGGAGCGGTTGAAGCGCTATGATCCGCTGCTGCTTTTCGTGATCACGCTCACCGAAGATCGCGCTCTGGCGCAAGCCAAGGAAGCCGATCGCGCCATCGCCGCGGGAAAATATCGCGGTCCATTGCATGGCATTCCATGGGGCGCGAAGGATCTGCTCGCCGTGAAGGGTTATCGCACCACGTGGGGCGCGGCGCCGTACAAAGACCAGATGATCGATGAAGACGCAACCGTGGTGAAGCGGCTCGATGCGGCCGGCGCGATTCTGGTCGCGAAGCTGACGCTGGGCGCGCTGGCGGAAGGGGATCGTTGGTTCGGCGGTGTAACGCGCAATCCCTGGAATCCGGATCAGGGATCGAGTGGCTCATCGGCAGGACCGGCTTCAGCGACTGCGGCGGGATGTGTTGGGTTTGCCATCGGCACGGAAACGCTGGGCTCGATTTCGTCGCCGAGCACGCGTTGCGGCGTCACCGGTTTGCGCCCAACGTTCGGCCACGTGCCGCGCACTGGCGCGATGGCGCTTTCGTGGAGTCAGGATAAGCTTGGCCCGATTTGCCGCGCCGTTGAGGATTGCGCGCTTGTGCTCGACGCAATTTCTGGCCCCGATGGCGAAGACCGCTCCGTTCAACCAGCGGCCTTCAATTGGAACGCGCATCAGGACTGGCGCAAATTCCGTGTCGGTTTTCTGGAATCGGAATTCAAATTCGATCGTGCGGCTCTCGAGGAGCGCATGAAGAATTTCCGCGGCATTACCGACGAAGAAAAGCAGCAGTTCATCGCCTCTGCGGAATACGATCAGAAGTTCAACGACGCTGCGCTACAAAAATTGCGCGAGATGGGCGTCAAAATGACGCCAGTCGAATTGCCAAAGTTTCCGTATCAGCCGATGGTCACCATTCTCAATGTGGAAGGGGCCGCCGCGTTTGACGAGCTGACGCGCACCGGTCGTGACAAGCTGATGACGGATCAGGGGCCTGGCGCTTGGCCCAATACTTTCCGGTCGGCCCGCTTTGTTCCGGCGGTCGAATATGTGCAGGCGAATCGCGCCAAATTCATGGCCATGCAGGCGGTCGCGAAGGTTTTGGAAGGCTACGACGTGATCGTCGCCCCGACCAACGGTGAGCAGCTCACCGTCACGAATCTCACCGGCCATCCTGCGCTGATCTTGCCAAATGGCTTTCGCGCGGACGATGCTCCTCCTGCGAGAAAAGGTCAGGACGGCATGGTGGGGAACTACGGCGGCCCGAACACGCCAGTAAGCCTCACGTTTCTGGGTCAGCTTTACGGTGAAGCGAAGCTCCTCGCCTTGGCGCGTGCTTACCAGGATTCGACCAAGTTCCATCTACGCCATCCGGAGTTGAAAGCATAAACGCCAGCATGTTCGCACACGTTCGAATTTCAGCTGATGGAGATTTACACACCCGCTCGTGTAGGGAACTTTCCGGGTCGCGCCTAGGGGTTTTCCCGTATATGATTTGCGGCGCTTTCCCTATACAAGTTCCAAGATCGACTGCGTGTCCGGCCCCGCGGCATGTGGTTGAGCCAAGTCCTGCTTTGCCGAAACCCAACTCTTGGTGAGGGGATGGACCGAGCCCGCATTTTGATTGTTGACGACCACGAAATCTTCAGGCGGGGGCTCCGTTCACTCCTCGAATCGCGGGACGAGTTTGACATATCTGGCGAAGCCGCTAACGGCTTGGAAGCAATCGAGAAAGCCAAGGAACTACAGCCGGATATCATCGTAATGGATGTCAGTATGCCGCAAATGGACGGCCTGCAAGCCACCCGGCTGATCCGCAGCGAGCGCCCCGACTCCAAGATCCTAATCCTCAGCCAGCATGATTCTCCTCATATGCTCTCCGCAGCTCAGGATGCTGGTGCCAGCGCCTATGTCACCAAGTCGCAAGTAGCGCGCTGCCTATTCGCTGCGCTGGAAGCCATCGCCGAAGGCCGCCCGTTCTCCTGGAACGGCACGGCTGCAAGTGATGGATCCGGCCACCCGCCTCCTGAACCCGCCGCACCGACCGAACCGAAATAGTCCATGGGAGATGCGTATGACCAGAGCCGAAGCTAGTGCGGCAGGCGCTCAAGCAAGTCAGGAAGGGAAGGCCAATCCGAAGGGCAATGGGCATGCCGACATGGCGGAAGGCGATCTGACGCTGATTCTCGCCGGGCTGCAAACCATGCGCGACGGCGATTTCTCGATTCGTCTGCCTGGTTCATGGACGGGATTGCCGGGAAAAGTCGCGGATACTTTCAACGAAATTGTCGCCGCCAATCAGCAGATGGCGCAGGAACTGAAGCGCGTTGGCCAAGCCGTGGGCAAAGAGGGCAAGACTCGCGAACATGCCAAGTTTCGCGGCTCGCACGGCGCTTGGGGGGAAATGGAAGTTTCCGTCAATGCGCTTGTCGAGGACCTGCTTCGCCCGACGAACGAAGTGACGCGCGCGATTGCCGCCGTCGCCCAAGGTAATTTGACGCAGACGGTGCGTCTGGATGTCGCCGGGCGCCCGCTCGAAGGCGAATTCCTCCGCTCCGCCACCATCGTCAACACCATGATTCAGCAGCTTGGCGTGTTCACCGCCGAAGTCACCCGTGTGGCGCGCGAAGTCGGCACCGACGGCAAGCTCGGCGGCCAAGCCGACGTGCCGGGCGTTGCAGGCACGTGGAAGGACCTGACCGACTCGGTCAACTCCATGGCCAGCAACCTCACTGGCCAAGTCCGCAACATCGCCGAAGTGGCCACGGCCATCGCCACCGGCGACCTCTCCAAGAAAATCACCGTTGACGTGCGCGGCGAAATTCTCCAATTGAAGGAAGCCATCAACACGATGGTGGATCAGTTGCGCTCTTTCGCGTCGGAAGTCACGCGCGTGGCGCGCGAAGTCGGCACTGACGGCAAGCTCGGCGGCCAGGCTGTTGTGCCGGGCGTTGCGGGCACGTGGAAGGATCTCACCGACTCGGTCAACGCCATGGCCGGAAACCTCACCGCTCAAGTCCGCAACATCGCCGAAGTCACCACTGCGGTCGCTCGCGGCGACTTGTCGCGCAAAATCACCGTGGACGTGAAGGGCGAAATTCTCGAGCTGAAAGACACCATCAACACCATGGTCGACCAGCTCAACGCCTTCGCCGGAGAAGTCACGCGCGTGGCGCGCGAAGTGGGCACCGAAGGAAAACTTGGTGGTCAGGCGCAAGTGTTTGGCGTCGGCGGTACGTGGAAGGACTTGACCGACAACGTGAACTTCATGGCCAGCAACCTCACTGGCCAAGTTCGCAACATCGCCGAAGTCGCCACCGCCATTGCCGGCGGCGACCTATCTCGAAAAATTACCGTCGACGTGCGCGGCGAAATTCTGCAGCTTAAAGAAACGTTGAACACCATGGTGGATCAGCTCAACCGCTTCGCCGGAGAAGTGACCCGCGTGGCGCGCGAAGTCGGCACCGAAGGGCGTCTTGGCGGCCAAGCCAACGTGCCCGGCGTGGCCGGCACATGGAAAGACTTAACCGACTCGGTGAACTCCATGGCCGGAAACCTTACCGGCCAAGTTCGCAACATCGCCGAAGTCACCACTGCGGTGGCTCGCGGCGACCTCTCGCGCAAGATCACCGTGGACGTGAAGGGCGAAATCCTCGAACTCAAGAACACCATCAACACCATGGTCGACCAGCTCAACGCTTTCGCCGGAGAAGTGACCCGCGTGGCGCGCGAAGTCGGCACCGAAGGCAAACTCGGCGGTCAGGCGCAGGTTTCCGGTGTGGCTGGCACATGGAAGGACTTGACCGACAGCGTCAATTTCATGGCTAGCAACCTTACCGGCCAGGTCCGCAACATCGCCGAAGTTGCCACCGCCGTGGCCCGCGGCGACCTCTCGCGCAAGATCACCGTCGACGTGAAGGGCGAAATTCTCGAATTGAAAGACACACTCAATACCATGGTCGATCAGTTGCGCGCCTTCGCTTCTGAAGTCACCCGTGTGGCGCGCGAAGTCGGCACCGACGGCAAGCTCGGGGGTCAGGCTCTTGTGCCCGGAGTCGCTGGTACGTGGAAGGA